>NZ_JADFUD010000049.1:0-58226 GCF_054820065.1 Bradyrhizobium sp. UFLA06-06 | reverse complement strand
AGCGCGAAATCGTTGCGCAGCATCATGCCGACCGGCTTGCCGCCCTGCACGCCAAGCGCCCGGAAGCCGCTTGCCGCCCGCGCGATGCGGGCGTGAATGTCGCCGTAGCTGATCTGTCTGTCGCCGCTGATGATCATGTCGCGCCTCGTCTCCTAGCGATCGTCCAGGATCTCGCCGAAGCTGATCCAGCTCTTGCCGTTGAACCGGCGCAGCCGCAACTGCTGGAACGGCAGGTAGTCGTCCGGCCCGGTCGATACCGTCATGCCCGGCAACAATAGCGGCAGCGGAACGTCGTGCAATGACGCCGCCTGGCGCATGATGTTCTCGCGGCTGAAATCGTTGTTGCACGCCTTCAGTACGGCCATCAGCAGCGTCGCATAATGATAGCCCGCCGAGTAGTTCGAGTTGCTGAGATCCGCATTGGGCAGGTACTGCTTCATGAAGGCAAGATAGTCCTTCACGGCGGGATCATCGGCCAATTGCGCGTCCATCGTGTCCTTCTGGTTGCTGGACGAGATCAGGCCGATCGCGTTCTCGAGCCCGGCGGGCTCCAGGAACGAGATCGACGACGCGGAGGTCGGTACGAAGAACAGGTCCGGCTTCCAGCCGATCTCGGCGACGCCCTTGATCATCTGCGGCGTGAACTTGCCGAGCACGACGCCGAACAGCACATCGGCACCAGACGCCTTTAGGGTTGCGAGCTGCGAGCTGATGGTTGGCGCCGAGGTCTCGTAGCTCGCTTCCGCGACGATCATGCTCGCGGCCTTGCCGCCGAGCGCCCGCTTGAAGCCGGCGACATAATCGCGGCCGAAATCGTCGTTCTGCGCAAGGATCGCGATCTTCGCGTCGGGCTTGGCCTGCAGCACATATTTGGCATAGACCACGCCCTCGGATTCGTAGGACGCCATGCCCGGCATGGTCCACGGATAATTGTTCGGGTCGGCCCATTTGGTCGCGCCGCTCAGCACGAACAATTGCGGGATCTTCTTGCTGTTGAGATAGCGGTGCACGGCGTTGTTGGTGGCGGTGCCGAGCGAGCCGAACATCATCAGCACCTCCTCCTGCTCCACCAGCTTGCGGGTCTGCTCGACGGTCTTCGGCGGCGAATAGGCGTCGTCCAGCGTGATGAATTTCACCTGCCGGCCGTTGATGCCGCCCTCCGCGTTGACCTTCGCGAAAAACGCTTCCTGGGCGCGGCCGATGGTGCCGAAGCCGGAGACCGGTCCGCTATAGGGCAGCGTCTGGCCGATCCGGATCGCTTCGTTGCCGTTGTCGGCGGCGGCCGTGCTGGCGATCGCGCAGACCGCAAGCGCGGCTGCCAGCGCGTGTTGCGCTCGTTTCATGGTTCGCTCCCGGACTTTGTGAAACAGCATCAGGCGCTGGCGCGCAGGAAGTCGCTGCGCGCCGCGGCGAACTCGGACTTGAGCCGCGCCACCAGTTCGGCGACCGGCGGGGCATCGGAGATCTGGCCGATGCCCTGGCCGGAGCCCCAGATGTCGCGCCAGGCCTTGGCCTTCATGTTGCCGCCAGAACCAAAATTCATCTTGGTCTTGTCGGCGACCGGCAGATTGCCCGGATCGAGGCCTGCCGCCGCGATCGACGGTCCGAGATAGTTGCCGTGGACGCCCGTGAACAAGTTCGAATAGACGATGTCGTGCGCGGCGTATTCGGTCAGCGCCTGCTTGTACCTGATATCCGCGTTGGCTTCGTCGGTCGCGATGAAGCGGGTGCCGATATAGGCGAGGTCGGCGCCGAGCGCGAGCGCGGATGCGATGCTCCAGCCGTCGGAGATCGCGCCTGACAGCAGGATCGTGCCCTTGAACCATTGCTTGACCTCGCGCACCAGCGCGAACGGCGACAGCGTGCCGGCATGGCCGCCGGCACCGGCGCAGACCAGGATCAGGCCGTCGACGCCCTGCTCGGCGGCCTTGCGCGCGTGCTTTACATTGATGACGTCGTGGAACACCACGCCGCCATAGGAGTGCGCGGCCTCGACGATCTCGGACGGCGGGCGCAGCGAGGTGATGATCACGGGCACCTTGTGCTTCACGCAGGTTTCCATGTCGCGCATCAGCCGGTCGTTGGAGGCGTGGCAGATCTGGTTGACGGCGTAGGGCGCGACCTTCTTTTCCGGATGCAGCGCCTGGTACTCGCCGAGCTCGTTCTCGATCTGGGTCAGCCATTCGTCGAGCTTTTCGGCCGGGCGGGCGTTCAGCGCCGGGAACGAGCCGACGATGCCGGCCTTGCACTGCGCGATCACGAGCTCCGGCCCCGAGACGATGAACAGCGGGGAGCCGACGACCGGCAGTTCAAGCTTGTTGGCGAGCGAAGCGGGCAGCGACATTTTCGGATCCTCCATGCGCGTCGCCCGGCCGGCAGCCGGGGCGGATCGCGATTTATTGTGGTGGCTGGAGCGGCGGCTCTCTTGGCGCGGCAATATAAGGCTGGACGGCTGCGTCATGGCGTTCAATATTGAACATCGGATCGACCAGAAATGAACGATGTCGCAGGAAGGGGAGCGGCATGGACTGGGAGCTTTGCAAGACATTCGTCGCGGTGGCGGAGACGCGCAGCCTTGCCGGGGCGGCACGGCGGCTGCGCATCAGCCATCCCACCGTCGGTCGCAACGTCGCGGCGCTCGAGCGGCAACTCGGGACCCGCCTGTTCGCGCGTTCCAATGACGGCCTGTCGCTGACGTCGCATGGCCGCAAATTCCGCGAGCACGCCGAAGCGATGGCCGCGGCGGCGCTCCGCGCGGAGGCGGCCGCGTCCGCCACCGGCGAGCAGGCGCGCGGCGTCGTGAAGCTGTCGATCGGCGCGACGCTGGCCGCGCACTGGCTGATGCCGCGCCTCGGCCCGTTCCTGCGCGATCACGCGAACATCCAGCTCGAGATCATCACCCATCCGTTCCCGGCCAGCGTGCGCCGCCGCGAGGCCGACGTGGTGCTGCGGCCGGTCGATGCGGGCGAGGAGAACCTGATCGGGCGCAAGATCGGGCGGCTCGGCACCGGCTTCTACGCTTCCCGCAACTATGCGGCAGGGCGCAAGCTGCCGGAGCGGCGGGACGAGTGGCGGGGCCACCATGTGATCGGTTTTGCCGACCAGGCCTCGAACGCGCATCTGGCGCGCTGGAGCGACGTCATCACGCGGCAGGGCACGCTGGTGATGCGCTGTTCCTCGCAGGGCGACATGCTGGCGGCGGCGCGGGCCGGGCTCGGGATTTGCGCGCTGTCCTGCCTGGTCGGGGCCGACTACCCCGATCTGGTGCGAGTCGCGCCGCAAAAGCTCTCGAGCCTCTCCGATCTCTGGCTGCTCGCCCATCCCGATCTGGTCGAGCTTCCCGCGGTGCGCGCCGTCATCGGCTTCGTCACCGACTGCGCGCGCGAGGACCGCGTCAGGCTGCGCGGCTAGAGCGCGTTGTCAGGCACGCGCCCGCAACAGCGTCACCGCGAGCAAGACAAAGGCAGCGCAGGTCCACAGCGACTGCCAGTTCTCCGGCCCTTCGTTGAATCCTGTGTAGATCGCCGTTGCAACGAAAATGCCGGCAAAGATCGACTCCGCCAGTGGGCGGATTCCCTTGGTGGGAGGATTGAGCAGCGTCACGGCGACAAAGGGCACCGCCGCCATGGTCAGAGGCGCAAAGGGAAAGTCAATGAAGCGAGGGTCGAACACGAGGCCGATTGCGGTCGCCGTGCCGATCACGACGGTGATCATCAAGGCCAGTCCGTGCATGGTCACCAGCACCGATTCAGTGTGGTGGCCCTTCGGACCCAACACTTCGAAAAAACTGGGCGGTGCGCGGCCCGACATCAGGGCGTTGGCGCCCAACACCGGCGAAGCCGTGGCCGCCACCAGCAGCGAGCCCCACACAAGCCAGCCTCCCGTTCCGTAGCTTTCATAGACCAATCTTTGCTCGGCGACGCCAAACAGGATTCCAGCCGTGGTCGCCGATAGCGCGACTGCAAGCCATGACGCGAATGCGGGCTTTCTCGGCTTGCGGCGCAAGGTCAGCCAAGCCGCGCCGAAGACCAGGATCGCCAGGCCCATTCCGCTGACCATTTGCAGCTTCCAGAGCGGAAAATTGCTGACCGGCTGGCCCGGCGGATATTTCGGCATGCGCTGCTCGGAATCGAACAGCCCCCAGGAGCCGCCGACCGTGCCCTCGATCTCCCGCTTCCAGCCTTCATCATAGGCCTCGAACAGGTTGACGCGGAAATGCTCGCGCCGGGCAAGGTCGAGGACCTCCGAAACCACTCGCGCCTGATTGATGCGGGACGGCAGCGCGGACTCGCGCATGCGCCCCTCGCTCGGCCAACCGATCTCTCCGATAAAGATTTCCTTGCCCGGAAAAGCTGCCGCGATCTGCCGGCGCATCTCGTCGGCGTGAGCGGCGGCATCTTCCGCCCGGATTGGAACATTTTCCCAGTACGGCAGGATATGAACCGTGACGAAGTCGACGGCGTCGGAAAGTTCGCGATTGCTCAGCCAGAATTCCCAGACGTCGGCGTAGGTGACCGGGACGGAGACCTGCGCCTTGATCGAGCGGATGGTGGCGGCGAGGTCGGAAGCCGACATTTCCTTGCGTAGCAAGACTTCGTTGCCGACCACGAGTGCAATGATCGTGTCCGGATATTCCTTGGCGAGGCGGATCGCGGTTGCGACCTGCGTTGCATTCTTCTTCCGATCCCGATCGAGGAAGATACCCTGGATGACCTTCAGCCCCGCCTTGGCCGCGAGTGCGGGAATCTGATCGAGACCAAGATCGGTCGCATAGGTGCGGATACAGTCGGAAATCTTCGCGAGTTGGGCGAGGTCTTCCGCGATCTGTTCCGGCGAGACCTGTGTCGCCGGCGAAAGTGATGTCTGATTGTTGCGGAACGGCGCGTACGAGATGCACTGGACCTTGTCGTTCGGATCGATCGGCGCGCGCGGCAGGTTGACCGGGATGCCGAGCCACCACCACACCGCGGCGATCGCGCCCAAGGATACCGAGAGAAGCGTCAGCGGGATACGGAGATAAATCAGGTCCGTCTCCTTGCAATAAGGACATGCTGCGCGTGCTAAATGGGCGAGGCCGGCAAATTGAAAAAGTATCTGTCCGCTGATTCTATATCACGCGATCACGCAGTTGGTGTGTTTTTCTCGACGACTACTTTGCACCGGCGATCACGCCCTCGCGATTTCTGAGCACGCGATAATACGCCCACCACAGATGCGCTGCGGCGCCGCGCAGCGGACGCCACGGCTCCGCAAGCGGCGCCATCTGCTTCGGCGTCGGCCGCTCCTTCAAGCCGAGCCCGACCTTGACCGCTTCCTGTACGGCGAGGTCGCCCGCGGGCCAGGCATCGCCATGGCCGAGGCAGAACAGCAGATAGACATCGGCGGTCCACGGGCCGATCCCGGGCAGCGCGGTCAGCGTGTTGTGCGCCGCATCGGCCTCCTCATTGGCAAGGACGTCGAGGTTCAGCCGCTCCTCGGCGAGTTCGCGCGCGATGTGCTTCAGCGTCTTGATCTTGGCCGCCGACAGCCCGAGCCGGCCGAGCCGGTCGGCCCGCGCCTTGCGGATCGCGTCATGATGGAACGGGTCGAACGCCGTGCTGACGCGCCCCCAGATCGCCGCCGCACTCGCGGTCGAGAGCTGCTGGCCGCAGATGATCGCGGCAAGCCCGGCAAATCCAGGCTCGCGCTGCCGGATCGCCGGCATGCCGGTCAGTTCCAGGATCGGGCGCAGGCGGCGGTCCTGGTCGACCAGTTTGTGGATCGCGTCGTCGAGATCGGCCTGGGTTTCGAGATGAATCAGCATTTGCGGGGTCTGCATCGGCTTGTCAGGCGCGGGCTTGACCCGCGCATCGATCTCCTATCGTAACAGAGTCTTGTCCGGGCGCATGAACCAGAGTCGCCGGGCAAGCCCGGCAATGACGCGTGACCGATGACCATGCCACCCGTTTTCCGCTTCGCGCCGAGTCCGAACGGCTACCTGCATCTCGGCCACGCCTATTCGGCGCTGCTCAACCACGACCTCGCGCGGCAGTCGGGCGGACGCCTGCTGCTGCGGATCGAGGATATCGACGCGACGCGCTGCCGGCCGGAATTCGAGCAGGCGATTTATGAGGATCTGGCCTGGCTCGGCATCGCCTGGGAGACTCCGGTGCGGCGGCAGTCCGAACATTTTGCCGCCTATGGCGCGGCGATCGACCGCCTGTCGGCCCAGCGGCTGGTCTACCCGAGCTTCGAAAGCCGGACCGAGATCGCGCGGCTGGTCGCGGAGCGCGAGGCCGGGGGCGCGTGGCCGCGCGATCCGGACGGTGCGCCGCTTTATCCGGGGCTAGCCAAATCGCTGTCGGCCGAGGCACGCGACCGGCTGATCGGGCAAGGCGAGCCGTTCGCGTTGCGGCTCGACACGGCCTCAGCCCGCGCGCGCGCCGGCGAGCTGCGCTGGCAGGAAGCGGGTGAGGGGCCGACTGGCGAGAGCGGAGACGTCGTGGCCCGGCCAGAGGCCTGGGGCGACGTGATCCTGGCGCGCAAGGAGACTCCGACCAGCTACCATCTCTCGGTCGTGATCGATGACGCCCTACAGGGCGTTACCGACGTGGTCAGGGGCGTTGACCTGTTCTGGTCGACCAGCGTGCATCGGCTGTTGCAGGAACTGCTCGGTCTGCCCGTGCCGAACTACCGGCACCACCGGCTGATCCGAGATGCGGCCGGCCAAAAACTGTCGAAATCGACCCGGGCGACCGGACTGCGCGAGTTGCGAGCGGAGGGGGCGAGTCCGACCGATATCCGCCGCCTGGTCGGTTTGCCCTAAGATTTTGGCCAGGTTTGATCGCAAAGGAGTGCGGTTACCATCATGGCGCTTTGCGCGGACGCGCCGTAAACGCTGCCGTGACTCCGGCACGCCTGGCATGCCATGTTGTTGAGCGGGGCGGGGATCACGGAGACCATGGCGTCAAAATCGCGCGCACGGCGCAGCAAGCGGCCATCCAAAAGGACGCCGCTGAAGACGCGCGCCGGCAAAACGCGTGCTACCAAGACACGAACTGCCAAGATAGGTGCCGCCAAGACGCGAACGGCCAAGGCCAGCGCCACCAAGGTGGCGGCCAGGCCGCGCCGCAAGCGGCCCTTGCCAAAGCCGGCCCCGAAGGCCGGTCCCGGCATGGTCGATACCGCACTTGCTGCCTTTGCCCATGAGGTACGGACGCCGCTCACCGGAATCCTCGCGATCAGCAATCTGCTCGCGACATCCGATCTCGGCGAGCGCGAGCGGCGCTGGGTCGATACCATCAAGGCCGGCGCCGAGCATCTGGCGAGCCTTGCGACCCTGTTCGTCGACGCCGCCCGAAGCGAGGGGCCGGGGCTCGAGATCCGGCAGGATTTCTTCGACCTGCGCACGCTGGCGCGCCACGCTGCGGATTCGCTGGCCGGCCGCGCGGCAGCCAAGGGGCTGCAGGCTTCCGTCGAGGTCTCCGACCGGCTGCCTGCCTTCGCGGTCGGCGATCCCGTCCGTCTGCGCGCGGCGCTGGAAAATCTGATCGACAACGCGGTGAAGTTCACCGAGCAGGGCAGCATCGAGCTGCGTATCGCGCCGGTGGGCGCGGCCAAGGGAAGGTCGAGCGACAAGATCGGCGTCGCGTTCGCGATCTCCGACAGCGGCATCGGCCTGACGCTATCGGAGGTCAAGCGCCTGTTCCGGCCGTTCTCGCAGGCCAACGTCTCGATCGCCGCGCGGTTCGGCGGCGCCGGGCTCGGCCTGTCCTCCGTCAGGCAGCTCGCGCGCGCCATGGGCGGCGACATCGTCGCGGACCGGCGCGCCGGCGGGGGCACCACCTTCACGCTCAAGGTGGAGCTGGCGCCTGCCGAAGGGTCGGACGGCACCGCCTCCGGCGCGAGCGCGGCGGCGCTGATGTCGCAAGGGCTGCGGCTGCTCAGTGTCGAGGACAATCCGTTCGGCCGCGTCGTGCTCAACACGATCCTGACCGAGCTCGGTCACCACGCCGAATTTGTCGGTCAGGGCGAGGCCGCGCCCGACCGGCTCGTGCAGGGCGCCTTCGATGCCGTGCTCATGGACATGGTGCTGCCCGGCATCGGCGGCATCGAGGCGATCAAGCGCATCCGCGCGCTGCCGCCGCCGCACGGCCGTATCGTGATTGTCGGGATTTCCGGCCGGGCCGAGGACGAAGCCGCGGCGCGCGCTGCCGGCGCCGACGGCTTCCTGGTCAAGCCTGTGTCTCCGCGGGCGCTCGCGACTGCGCTGCATGAAGCGACACGCCGTGCGGCAGCCGCGACTTGATGATCGCCGCGTTCAACTCGCCGCCGAACACGAAGATCGCGGCGATGAAATACAGGAACACCAGTGCGATCACCACCGAGGCCAGCCCCGCATACATCGTGACGTAGTTGTTGGCGAAGCGTGCCAGGTACATGCCGAAGCCGATGCCCGAGAGCAGCGAAGCCACCATGGTGAAGATGATGCCGGGCAGGATCTGCGTGAAGCTGCGACGGCCCGCCGGCAGCCAGGCATGCAGGATGAAGAGCGCGACGACCAGCGCCAGGATCGTGACGCCGTAACGGGCGGTGTTGAGCAGGCTCTCGTTCGATTCGACGAAGAACGGGATATAGCGCCGCGCCGCCTCGATGATCAGCGGTCCGAGCACGATCAGGAAAGCCATCGCGAGCGAGGTGAACGCCGCGACCAGCGTGTAGCCGATCGATTCCAGCCGCAGCCAGTACCAGCGCCGCGGCTCGATCACGGCATAGGCGCGGTTCAGCGCCACCCGCAGCGCCTCGACGCCGTTGGAGGCGAAGTAGACCGCGAGCACCGCGCCGATGGTCAGGATGTCGCCGCGGGTGTTGGTCAGCACGTCGTGGATCTGGCCGGACAGCGCTTCGGCGACCTGCTGCGGCCAGACCTGCAGCATCAGCCCGACCGCCTGGTCGGCGAGCTGCTTGGAGCCGAAGAAGCCGGCCACCGAGGTCAGCACGATCAGGAACGGAAACAGCGCCATCAGCGTCGACAGCGCGATGTGGCTCGCGATCGCCCAGCCGTCGTCGGCGAGGAACGTGTAAAAGGCATCCATCACGACGTGGGTGACGTAACGAAGCTGCTTCACATTCCACCCGGCATTGTCGAAAACCGCTCGGCCCGAGAACCGACCCAGCATCTGATATTACGCGCTGAAAAGCCAGTTGGTTGCATGGCCGGGCTGTGTGGAAGTCCGCGTCCTGCGGTGTTATGTACCGCAAATGACATCTCTCCTCAGCACGATCATTCTTCCCATCGCCGTCGGCGCCGTCGCGCTGGTGCTCCTGCTCGGCCTCATCAATATGATGAAGGGCGGCTCGCCGAACACGTCGCAGAAGCTGATGCGGCTGCGCGTGCTGCTGCAGTTCGTCGCCATCGTCATCGCAATGCTCGCGGTCTGGGCGATGGGGCGTTAGGTGAGGTAGATTTGTCGGGTCATTCTCCACCTCTCCCGATCGGAGTGGTGGACGCGAACATCGAACACCGGAGCCTGCCATGGTCGTTCTCAATCGGATCTACACGCGCACCGGCGATGACGGCACCACCGCGCTCGGCTCCGGCGAGCGGCGGCCGAAATACGATCTGCGCATTGCTGCCTATGGCACGGTCGACGAGACCAATGCCGCGATCGGCGTGGTACGGCTGCATCTTGCCGGCAGCCCCGAGGTCGATGCGATGCTCGGCCGGATCCAGAACGATCTGTTCGATCTCGGCGCCGACCTCGCGGTGCCCGAGCGCGAAGGCAAGGCCGAACGTCTGCGGATGCTGGCAAGCCAGGTCGAGCGGCTGGAGCGCGATATCGACAGCCTGAACGACCAGCTCGCGCCGCTGACCTCGTTCGTGCTGCCCGGCGGCACGCCCGCCTCCGCCTATCTGCATCTCGCCCGGACGATATGTCGCCGCGCGGAACGGATGATGGTGGAACTCGCCGCCCAACCCGATGAGCCGGTCAATCAGGCTGGCATCCAGTATATGAACCGCCTGTCGGATTTCCTGTTCGTTGCCAGCCGCTTCCAGAACAATAAGGGCGCGGGAGACGTGTTGTGGGTGCCGGGCCAGAACCGCTAAACTGGTTCAAAACCGGGGGACGGTTTTTTGGCTTTGGCGCGTTGACCGGGAGAAACGGGACCTTTAGGTTCCGCGCCAGCCAACCGAAACCCATAAAATCAAAGCGAAAGAGGATCGATGAAGGTTCTTGTGCCGGTAAAGCGGGTCGTCGACTACAACGTCAAGGTCCGCGTCAAGAGTGACGGGACGGGCGTGGAGCTCGCCAACGTCAAGATGTCGATGAACCCGTTCGACGAAATCGCCGTCGAGGAAGCGCTGCGGCTGAAGGAAGCCGGCAAGGCGACCGAAGTGGTGGTGGTGTCGATCGGACCCGCGCAGGCCTCCGAGACCATTCGTACCGGACTTGCGATGGGCGCCGACCGCGGCATCCTGGTCAAGGCTGAAGGCAATGTCGAACCGCTCGCGGTTGCCAAGATCCTGAAGGCGGTGGTCGAGGCGGAGCAGCCCGGCCTCGTCATTCTCGGCAAGCAGGCGATCGACGACGACTCGAACCAGACCGGCCAGATGCTGGCCGCGCTGCTCGGCTGGTCGCAGGCGACCTTCGCCTCCAAGCTCGAGGTCGAAGGATCCGACTTCAAGGTCACGCGCGAAGTCGACGGCGGCCTGCAGACCATCAAGCTCAAGGGCCCGGCGATCGTCACCACCGACCTGCGCCTCAACGAGCCGCGCTATGCGTCGCTGCCCAACATCATGAAGGCGAAGAAGAAGCCGATCGACGACAAGAGCGTCGCTGACTACGGCGTCGATGTGACGCGGCGTCTGGAAGTGCTGAAGACCGCGGAACCGGCAGGCCGCAAGGCGGGCGTCAAGGTCAAGGACGTCGCCGAACTCGTGAACAAGCTCAAGACCGAAGCCGGGGTTCTCTGATGACGACGCTGTTGATTGCTGAACACGACCACGAGACGCTGAAGGACGCGACCAACAAGGCGCTGACCGCGGCGAGCCAGCTCGGCGGCGATGTCCATGTGCTGGTTGCCGGTGGCGGCCAGGGCACCAAGGCGGCGGCGGAAGCAGCCGCCAAGCTTGCCGGCGTCACCAAGGTGCTGGTGGCCGAAGGCCCCGCCTATGAGCACGACCTTGCCGAGCCGCTGGCTGCGCTGATCGTCGCGCTGGCTCCCGGCTATGACGCGTTCGTCGCGCCCGCGACCTCGCGCTTCAAGAACGTGATGCCGCGCGTTGCAGCCTTACTCGACGTCATGCAGGTCTCCGAGATCATCAAGGTCGTCGCGCCCGACACCTATGAGCGACCGATCTATGCCGGCAACGCGATCCAGACCGTGAAGTCGAAGGACGCCAAGAAGGTGATCACCGTGCGCACCTCGACCTTCGCCGCCGCCGGCGAAGGCGGCAGCGCGGCGATCGAGAACGCCGCATCGGCCGCCGATCCCGGCCTGTCGACGTTCGTCGGCGAGGAAGTCGCCAAGAGCGACCGTCCGGAGCTGACCTCGGCCAAGATCATCGTCTCGGGCGGCCGCGCCATGCAGAGCCGCGAGAACTTCGCCAAGTACATCGAGCCGCTCGCCGACAAGCTCGGTGCCGGCGTCGGCGCCTCGCGCGCCGCGGTCGATGCCGGCTATGCGCCGAACGACTGGCAGGTCGGCCAGACCGGCAAGGTGGTGGCTCCGGAACTTTATGTCGCGGTCGGCATCTCCGGCGCGATCCAGCATCTGGCTGGCATGAAGGACTCCAAGGTGATCGTCGCCATCAACAAGGATGAGGACGCGCCGATCTTCCAGGTCGCCGATTACGGCCTGGTCGCCGACCTCTACCAGGCGGTTCCGGAGCTCACCGAAGCGCTCGGCAAGCTCGGAAAGTAAGCGACAAGACACCGGCCGGATGGGTAAGCTCCGGCCGGTGTTATTATTTTCGAGGCAATGATCCGGAAACGTTTTTCCGAAAGTATCATGCTCGACAGGGGAAATGGGATCCGGGTGCGATTACCTGTAATCACATCATGGTCCCGGGAAACGTTTTCCGGCGGATTGGGCAACCCGGAAGGCTTCGCTTCGGGTATCGTTGGAATTGGGCAGGCGCGATGTGCGCGCCGTTCCGGTGGATGACAAGATGACGGTGGCAATCAAAAAGGTCGGCGTGATCGGTTCGGGTCAGATGGGCAATGGCATTGCCCATGTGGCGGCGCTGGCCGGCTTCGACGTGGTGCTCAACGACGTGTCCGGCGACCGGCTGAAGTCGGCGCTGGCGACCATCAACGGCAATCTGACCCGCCAGGTCGCCAAGAAGGCGATCAGCGAGAGCGAGCGCAAGCAGGCGCTCGACCGCATCGCCTCCGCCGAGTCGCTCGACGCGCTCGCCGATTGCGATCTCGTGATCGAGACCGCGATCGAGAAGGAAGAGACCAAGCGCAAGATCTTCCATGAGGTCTGCGCGGTGCTGAAGCCCGAGGCGATCGTCGCGACCAACTCGTCGTCGATCTCGATCACAAGGCTTGCTGCCTCGACCGACCGCCCGGAGAAATTCATCGGCATTCATTTCATGAATCCGGTGCCGGCGATGGAACTGGTCGAGCTGATCCGCGGCATCGCCACCGATGACATGACCTTCGACACCGCCAAGGCGTTTGTCGCCAAGCTTGGCAAGCAGGTCGCGGTGTCGGAAGATTTCCCCGCCTTCATCGTCAACCGCATCCTGTTGCCGATGATCAACGAGGCGATCTACACGCTGTATGAAGGCGTCGGTAACGTCGAGGCGATCGACGCCGCGATGAAGCTCGGCGCGCACCATCCGATGGGCCCGCTCGAGCTCGCCGATTTCATCGGCCTCGACACCTGCCTGTCGATCATGCAGGTGCTGCACGAGGGGCTGGCCGACTCCAAGTACCGGCCGTGCCCGCTGCTGGTGAAGTATGTCGAGGCCGGCTGGCTCGGACGCAAGAGCCAGCGCGGCTTCTACGACTATCGCGGCGACAAGCCGATCCCGACGCGGTAATCATTGCGTCTTCAGGTCAGTGCCCGCAGCAGCGCAAGCGCCGCGGGCACCAGACCGATAATCATCGTCACACCCGTTCCAAGTCCGAACAGATGCGCCGCCAATGCGAGGCGCTGGCTCTGTCCGTGAGGCGTCATTGCAGGGCCTCGCACGCGCGCTGCAGCCGCTTTGCGGCTTGCTCGATGATCGATAAGGGGTTGGCGAAGCTGAGGCGGATATAGGGCGACAGCCCGAGATCCTCGCCGGGAAACACCGCGACATCGGCGGCCTCGAGCAGATAGGCCGAGAAATCGCGGTCGGTCCGGATCACCCTGCCATCCGGCGCGCGCTTGCCGATCACGCCGGCGCAGGCGACCAGCAGATAGAACGTGCCTTCCGGCGGCGTGCAGGATAGCCCGGCGCATTCGTTCAGCAGGTCGGCAAAGCGGTCGCGCTTGGCGCGCAGGATGGCGGCGCGCTCAAGCAGCACATCCTGCGCGCCGTCGAGCGCGGCAACCGCCGCGGCCTGGCTGATCGACGACGCGCCGGACGTGGTCTGCGACTGGATGGTGACCATCTCGCGGATCAGCGTCGATGGCCCGCCGGCATAGCCGATGCGCCATCCCATCATGGCGTAGCTCTTGGCGAGGCCGCTGACGGTCAGCGTCCGTGGCTTGAGGCGCGGCTCGATTTCCGCAAGCGTCGGCGCGGGCGCGCCGTTGAACACGATGTGCTCGTAGAGCCCGTCGGCCAGCACCCAGATGTCCGGATGCCGCAGTAGGACCGCGGCGATCTCGGACAGATCCTCACGCGAATACAGCGCGCCGGATGGGTTGACCGGATTGTTGACGATGATCCAGCGGGTTCGCGCCGAAATCGCCGCCTGCAAATCCTCTGCGCGCAGCTTGAAGCCGTTGTTCTGTGCGCACGGCACCACCGCCGGCGCCGCGCCGGCAAGCCGCACCTGATCGAGATAGGGCGCCCAATAGGGCGCGGGGATGATCACCTCGTCGTCAGGCGCCATTGTCGCCAGCAGCGCGTTGAACAGTGCCTGGGTTGAGCCGTTGGTGATGACGATCTCGTCCAGCCCGTAGTCGAGATGATGGTCGCGCAGCAGCGCGGCCCGCACCGCCCGCTTCAGCTCCGGCGTGCCGTCGACATCGGTGTAGCGGGTTTCGCCGCGCAATGCCGCTTGATGCGCCGCCGCGATCACGTGATCCGGCGTCGGGAAATCCAGATTTCCCGACGACAGCTCGATGATGTCGCGCCCGGCCGCGCGCAGTTCGCGGGCACGGCGCCGCAGCACCGACGCGGGCGATGCCTTGATGCCGTTCATCCGCGGCGAGAGGGATGGCAAGACGGATGGCAAGACGGATGGGATGGCTGAAGCGGGCGCCATGGCGGTTCTCCTGTCGGGTTGGACCCAACCTAGGAGCTTCTTGATCATTGAAAAATCATATGAAATAGTATTTCAATGATTGTGATTTTAAATGTATGGCCATGAAAGCACTCGATATCGAGGCAGTGCAGGCCTTTGTGCTGGTCGCCGATCTCAGCAGCTTCACGCGCGCGGCGCAGGCGATGGAGACCACGCAATCCGCGGTCAGCCTGAAGATCAGGCGTCTGGAAGACGGCCTCGGCCGGCGGCTGCTGGAGCGAACGCCGCGGCTGGTTCGGCTGTCAGCTGAAGGTGCCGCCTTCCTCGGCGCCGCGCGCAATCTGGTTGCCGCGCACCAATCGGCGATCAGCTCGTTTGCCGTCGAGCATCGGCGATTGGTCGTCGGCATCAGCCACCACATCGTCGGATCGGAACTCGCCTCGCTGCTGAAGCGGATGAACACCACCGATCCCGCGCTGGTGATTCAGCTGCACGTCGATACGTCGCATTCGGTGCTCAGCGCATTCGACGACGGCAAGCTCGATGCTGCGATCGTGCTTCGCCACGACGCCAAGCGCCGCGATGGCGACGTGCTGTTCGAGGAATCGTTCGGCTGGATGGCCGCGCCTGATTTTCACCATCGGCCGGGCGAGCCGTTGCGCCTCGCCACGCAAGCCGAGCCATGCAGCGTGCGGGCCATGGCGGTCGAGGTTCTCGACGCCGCCGGCATCGCCTGGACCGAGGCGTTCGTCGGCGGCGGGCTGTCGACGATCGGAGCTGCGCTCTCCGCAGGCCTTGCGGTCGCGGCGCTGGCGCGGCGCGTGGCGCCGGCCGATACCGTCGACCTCGGGCCGCGGCTTGGCCTGCCGCCGCTGCCGTCCCGCGACGTCGTCCTGCACTCAAGGCTGTCCGACGCGCGGACACGGCAGGCGCTGCGCACCCTCGGCGCGGCCTTCGCGGCGAACGCGGCCTGAGACGCGGATCATCGAGCGAGCGGGACCTTCGAGGCCAATGCGTCAGCCTGACGCGGCCATCGATTACCCAAGCATTAACTTTCGCGCGTTACCTCAAACCCCAGTTTTGGGAGTGCCGCGCATGGACATGATGAGCATGGTCACCAGCATCCTGTCGATGCAGCAGGGCAATTTGCAGGGTGAGATCGCGACCCGCGTCACCAAGCAGAACCTCGACGCCGAGAAGTTCGCGGTTCAGACCCTGCTCGGCACGCCTTCCACCGCGAATTTGTCGCCCGGCATCGGCGACAACCTCAACGCCGTCGCCTGATCCCACACTCCAAGCGCGCTTGTCCTCATCCTGAGGAGCCGCGCAGCGGCGTCTCGAAGGATTGAGGCCACCGACGGGCCGGCATGGTTCGAGACGGCGCTCCGCGCCTCCTCACCATGAGGGTCTGAGATCTCTAGAACCCGGCTGCGGCCGGCTGTAGCGCGGCTTTCACCAGCTTGATCGCGTCGTCGCTCGCCCATTCGGCGGGACCGGCGATATTGGCGATCTCGCAGCCGTTGCCGTCGACCAGCACCGAGGTTGGCATGCCGAGCGCCTTGCCTATGTTCTTAAGATCCTGAAAAACCTTGGCTTTCTGATCCGAAAAATAGCCGAGACTGGTCAGATTGGCCTCTTTCAGGAAGTTTTTCGGCTTGTCCGGGTCGCGGGTGTCGATGTTGATCGCGACCACCTCGAAATCCTTGCCGCCGAGCTTGGTCTGCAGGCTGTCGAGCGCCGGCATTTCCTTGCGGCAGGGCACGCACCAGGTCGCCCACAAATTGACCAGCACGGTCTTGCCGCGCCAGTCCGAGAGCTTCTTCGGCTGGCCGTTGGCGTCCTCGAAAGTCAGGTCGGGCAGCCTCAGGGGGGTGGTTGCCATGGTCAGCGCCGCGACCTCGCCGTGGGCGAGCGGGGCGATCTTCTTCGCCAGAGCCACCGCGCTGTTGCAGGCGATATCGCCGCCCGCCGGATGCTTGAGGCTGGAGACCCCGACATAGCCGATCACGGCCCCGGCCAGCACGGCGCCGATCACCAGCGGGATACGCCACTTGGCGGTCGGCCTGACGGTCGGGTTGGGTGGGGTCGTCTCGGGCATATCGTTTGTCATCCTGGGTCAGATGTGGCTAAGCAGTGCCGGGAATACGACCGGAACTGCGGTGCTGTTTCGCCGCCTCCGGCCATGAAACCGCAAGGCTGAAATACGAATTCGTGAGCGAGATGTCATGAGCAACAAGATGTGGGGCGGCCGGTTCTCGGAACGTCCCGACGCGATCATGGAGGAAATCAACGTCTCGATCGACGTCGACCGTCACCTTTATGCCCAGGACATTGCCGCGTCCAAGGCCCACGCCGCGATGCTCGCCGCGCAGGGCATCATCACGTCAGCTGATGCGAAAAATATCGGCAAAGGTCTAGACACGATTTTGTCAGAGATCGACAACGGCGATTTCGATTTCAAGCGCGCGCTCGAGGACATTCATATGAATGTCGAGTCGCGGCTGTCCGAATTGATCGGGCCCGCGGCGGGCCGGCTGCACACCGCGCGCTCGCGCAACGACCAGGTCGCGACCGATTTCCGGCTCTATGTCCGCGACACCATCGATGAGACCAATGCGGCGCTGGCCGCGTTCCAGCAGGCGCTGGTCGCCCGCGCGCTGGAGCATGCCGGCACGGTGATGCCGGGCTTCACCCATCTGCAGACCGCGCAGCCCGTGACCTTCGGTCATCATCTCCTGGCCTATGTCGAGATGGCCGGCCGCGACCGTGGCCGCTTCGCCGACGCACGCAAGCGGCTGAACGAATCGCCGCTGGGAGCGGCCGCGCTCGCCGGCACCTCGTTTCCGATCGACCGCGCCGCGACCGCCAAGGCGCTTGGCTTCGACCGTCCGATGGCCAATTCGCTCGACGCGGTGTCCGACCGCGATTTCGTGCTGGAGACGCTGTCGGTGGCCGCGATCTGCGCCGTGCACATGTCGCGCTTTGCCGAGGAAATCGTGATCTGGACCTCGCCCTTGGTCGGCCTCGTCAAGCTCAGCGACAAGTTCACCACCGGCTCGTCGATCATGCCGCAGAAGCGCAATCCGGACGCGGCCGAGCTGGTCCGTGCCAAAACCGGCCGCGTGATCGGCGCGCTCACCGCGCTCCTGATCGTGATGAAGGGCCTGCCGCTCGCCTATCAAAAGGACATGCAGGAGGACAAGCAGGGCGCGATGGAGGCCTTCGAGGCGCTGTCGCTGGCGATCCGCGCCATGACCGGCATGGTCGAGGACCTGGTGCCGGACGAGGCGAAGATGAAGGCCGCCGCGGGCGAGGGCTACGCCACCGCGACCGACCTCGCCGACTGGCTGGTGCGCACCCTGAAAATGCCGTTCCGCGACGCCCACCACGTCACCGGGCGCATCGTCGGCCTGGCCTCGAAGCAGGGCGTGGCGCTGCACGAGCTGCCGCTCAGGGCCATGCAGGAGGTCGAGCCGAAGATCACGGCGGACGCGCTGAAGGTGCTCAGCGTCGAATCCTCGGTGCAGAGCCGGACCTCGTTCGGCGGCACGGCGCCGAAGAATGTGATGGCGCAGGCCAAGGCCTGGGCCAAGCGGCTGGAAAAAGAGCAAAAATTGGGCTGAACCGGAAAATTTGGCCGTGATTTCATAGCGCTCCGCCTCTCGCCAGAGCACGCCAATGTTTGTATGGTGCCGCCCGAATTGGGGAATTCGTCGTGATTAGCAAGAACCGCCTGACCCCCTCGGGATGGGCCATCATTGTGCTGGGCGTATCAGCGCTGGCGCTCGGCGGCTGCGGCCGCAAGGGACCGCTCGACTTGCCGCCGACCGCGAACGTCGCGCCGGGCGCGGCACCGAGCGACACCGAGAGCGAACGGGCGGCACAGCCCAGCGTGTTCAATCCGACCTATGGCTCGGATGCCGCGCCGGCCGCGCCGCGAGGCAATAAACGGCCCTTCATCCTCGATCCGCTGCTCGGCAATTAGTATCTGGAGCATGATCCGGAAAAGTGGAAACCGGTTTTCCCTCGCGACAAACGCGGAAGGCGTTTGCGCGGAGATCATGCTCAAACAATCTAGCGTGTCATGAACCATTTCGACTATCGCGACGGCGTGCTGCATGCCGAGGCGGTCAATCTCATTGAGCTGGCGGAGGCCGTCGGCACGCCGTTCTATTGCTATTCGACCGCGACGCTGGAGCGCCACTACCGCGTCTTCACCGAAGCCTTCGCCGGCGAGAAGGCGCTGGTCTGCTACGCCATGAAGGCGAACTCCAACCAATCGGTGCTGCGTACCCTGGCCAAGCTCGGCGCCGGCGCCGACGTGGTGTCCGGCGGCGAATTGAAGCGGGCGCTGGCGGCCGGGATTCCGCCCTCGAAGATCGTGTTCTCCGGCGTCGGCAAGACCGAGGGCGAGTTGCGCGCCGCGCTTGCCACCGACATCCTTTGCATCAATATCGAGTCCGAGCCGGAGCTCGAGATGCTGTCGCGTCTCGCGGTCGAGATGAAGAAGACGGCCCGCATCTCGGTGCGGGTCAATCCCGATGTCGATGCCGGCACCCATGCCAAGATTTCGACCGGCAAGTCCGAGAACAAGTTCGGCATTCCGATCGCCCGCGCCCGCGAGGTCTATGCCCGCGCGGCAAAGCTGCCGGGCATCAAGGTCACCGGCACCGATGTGCATATCGGCAGCCAGATCACCGATCTCGGGCCGCTGGAGGTCGCTTTCCGGCTGCTCGCCGAATTCGTGCAGACGCTGCGCGCCGACGGCCACGACATCTCGCATATCGATTTCGGCGGCGGCCTCGGCATTCCCTACTACATGGATCGCGCCGCGCCGCCGGCGCCCGACGCCTATGCCGCAATGGTCAAGCGCGTCACGCACAATCTCGGCTGCACGCTGATGTTCGAGCCGGGCCGCATGATCGTCGGCAATGCCGGCATCCTCGTCACCCGCGTGATCTATGTGAAGCCGGGCGATGCCAAGAACTTCGTCATCATCGATGCCGCGATGAACGACCTGATCCGGCCGACGCTGTATGAGGCGCATCACGACATTCTGCCGGTGCGCCAGCCTGCGCCCGGCACTCCGACCATGATCGCCGACGTGGTCGGCCCGGTCTGCGAGACCGGCGATTACCTCGCGCTCGACCGCTCGCTGCCGCAGCCGAAGGCCGGCGACCTGCTGGCGATCATGACCGCCGGCGCTTACGGCGCGGTGCAGTCGGGCACCTACAACACGCGGCCTCTGGTGCCCGAAGTGCTGGTTAAGGACGACCAGTACGCCGTGGTCCGCCCGCGCATCGACGTCGACGCCCTGATCGCGATGGACAAGCCCGCGCCGTGGCTGTGATCTTGTAGGATGGGTAGAGCGCAGCGAAACCCATCATCTGCTGCGCGGACGCAATTGATGGGTTTCGCTGCGCTCTACCCATCCTACGCAGTCGTTACTTCGCAGCGTGCGCGCCGCCTTTACCACCACCGACGATCACGCCCGCGGCCTTCTCGATCGGCTTGATCGCCGCGGTGAAGTCCGAATCCGGTCCCTCGTCGCGGATGATGACTTCCCAGAGCCGGCCGACCGCTTCGGCGACTTCCATCGACAGCCCGAGCGAGCGCATTTCCTCGACCGCAAGCCGCACGTCCTTCACCATCAGCCCGGTAGCGAAGCCGAAGTCGAAGCTGCGCGGCAACACCGAGCGCGGAAACTTGTCGCGGCTTGCAGTGTTCAGCCCGGAGCCGGCATTGATGACGTCGATCATCACGGCCGGATCGAGCCCGGACTTCACGCCCATCACAACCGCCTCCGAGGTCGCGACCATCGCGGTCGCCGACAGGAAGTTGTTGGCGAGCTTCATGGTCTGGCCGGAGCCCGGCTTGGTGCCGATGAAGAACACCTTGCCGATGACGTCGAGCGCGCCCTTCACCAGCTCGAAATCGGCGCGCGGGCCCGACACCATCACCGCGAGCGTGCCCTTCTCGGCGCCGGAGACGCCGCCGGAGACCGGGCTGTCGATCTGCACGATGTTCTTCTTGGCCAGCAGATCGTGGATCTTCACCGCCATCTGCGAGCCGACGGTGGAGAGGTCAATGAAGCGTTTGACGCGCGTGCCCTCGATCACGCCGCCCGCGCCGGTCGCGACCTCGAGCGAAGCCTGCAGCGAGGGCAGGCTCGCCATCACGGTCTCGACGCGGTCGGCGATGTCCTTGGGCGAGGTTGCGGCCACCGCGCCGAGCGCAACCAGTCTGTCGAGCGCGTCCTTGCTGGTGTCGAACACGGTGAGCTTGTGGCCGGCCTCGATCAGCCGGCGCGCCATCGGGAAGCCCATCTTCCCGAGGCCGATGAATCCGATTTCCATGAGTCGTTTCCTCTACGTCGTTATGTGGCGAGCCGTGCACCCCGTACTCGATGTCGTCCCTGCGAAAGCAGGGACCCATAACCCCAGGACTAAGTTGTTTGGTTCCGCTGGGGCCACAGCCGTCGTAGCGACAACGAGCTGTGGTTATGGGTCCCTGCTCGCGCTGCGCTTGGCCGGGACGACAACGAGTGGAGTTCGCTCACGCCTTGTCGAGTTCGGCGAACACCTCGCGCGCGATGCGGAAGCTGTCGACGCCGGCCGGGATCCCGGCATAGATCGAGACCTGCATGAAGATCTCGCGGATTTCGTCGCGGGACACGCCGTTGGTCAGCGCGCCCTTGATGTGGGCCTTCAATTCGTGCGGCCGGTTCAGGATCGAAATCATGGCGAGGTTGAGCATGCTGCGGGTCTTGCGCGGCAATTCCTCACGGCCCCAGACCGCGCCCCAGCAATATTCGGTGACGAGTTCCTGGAATGGCTTGTTGAAGCTGTCCGAATTCTTCAGCGCATTGTTGACATAGGCTTCGCCCAGCACCGCCTTGCGGATTTCGAGCCCCTTGTCGTGCGTTTTTTGGTCCATATCGCGTTCCTCATGCGTTAATGCGATGGTTCGGCCGCGACGTTACGGGGTCGAACCGCCGCAGTCACGCCTTCGTGTTATGCGTATTTCCCGGTGTGGGTTACGCCTTGGAACGGGTGCCTCAAAGCCGCCGCCGTGCTAGGCTGACCTGCCGGCTACCCCGGAGATTTTATTGAGCGGAGCCAACATCGATCCCTCTGACCCGTCACGCGCCGTCCGCGACAGCGATGCGGTCGCGCGGCTGAAACTGACAGAGGCTCTGCAGCGGGCAAGGTTCGCGATTGCGTGGGAACGGGCCTGGCCGCATCTGGCGCGGTTCCTGACGGTCGCAGGATTGTTCCTGGTCGCGTCCTGGGCCGGCCTGTGGCTGGTGCTGCCGTTTGTCGCACGCGTGGCCGGCGCCGGCCTATTCGCGATTGCCGCGCTCGCGGCGCTGTCGCCGCTGGTGCGCTTCCGCTGGCCGAGCCGCGAGGAGGGCCTGAGCCGGCTCGACCGCGGCGCCGGCATCCGCCATCGCCCGGCGACCACGCTCTCCGACACGCTCACCAACAAGGACCCGTTTGCGCTGGCGCTGTGGCAAGCGCAGCGCGAGCGCACGCTGGCCTCGATCAAGCGCATCCGCGCCGGGCTGCCGCGGCCGCGGGTCTCGCTGCACGACCCCTGGGCGCTGCGCGCGCTGGTCATCGTGATGCTGGTCGCGAGCTATGTCGCCGCCGGCGACGAGCGCGGCCTGCGGGTCGCCTCCGCATTCGACTGGAACGGCATCATGGCGCCGGCCAATGTCCGGGTCGATGCCTGGGTGACGCCGCCCAACTACACCGGCAAGCCGCCGATCATTCTGTCGAACGCCAACAAGGACGCCAACGCGGCCGACACCACCCCGCTCGCGGTTCCGGCCGGCAGCACGCTCCTGGTGCGCTCCAGCGGCGGCAGCATCGACGTCGTCGTCGGTGGCGGCGTCACCGAGGTCGCGCCGGACGGGCAGGCGCCCAAGGGTACCAACGAGCGGCATTTCAAGATCACCGGCGACGGCACCGCGCATGTCCGTGCGCCGACCGGCCAGCCGCAGTGGAAATTCACCGCGACGCCGGACCGTCCGCCGTCGATTGCGCTCGCCAAGGATCCGGAGCGGCAGGCGCGCGGCGCGCTGCAGATGTCCTACCGGCTCGAGGACGATTACGGCGTCAGCGAAGCGCGCGCGCAATTCGCGGCGCGGCCGACCGATGCGCCGAAGGATGCCGACGGCAAGAAGGATGCCGACGGCAAGGCGGCGCAGCCGCGGCCGCTGTTCGAGCCGCCGCAATTCGCGCTGGTGCTGCCCAACGCGCGCACCCGCAACGGCGTCGGCCAGACCGTGAAGGACCTCAGTGAAGACCCCTATGCCGGCGCCGACGTGACCTTGACGCTGACGGCGAAGGACGAGGCCGGCAATGAAGGCAAGAGCGAGCCGTTCAACATGCGGCTGCCGGAGCGCCTGTTCACCAAGCCGTTGGCGCGCGCGCTGATCGAGCAGCGCCGTATCCTGGCGCTCGACGCCAACCAGAACGGCCAGGTGTTCGCCGCGCTCGAGGCGCTGATGATCGCGCCGGAAATGTTCATGCCGGAGACCGGCCATTACCTTGGTCTCCACACCGTGAGCCGGCAGCTCGAGGCGGCGCGCACCGACGACCAATTGCGCGAGGTCGTCGCCAGCCTGTGGTCGCTCGCCGTCACCATCGAGGACGGCAACATCTCGGACGTCGACAAAGCGCTGCGCGCGGCGCAGGACGCGCTCAAGCAGGCGCTGGAGCGCGGCGCGACCGACGAGGAGATCAAGAAGCTCACCGACAATCTGCGCGCGGCACTGGACAATTTCCTGCGCCAGATGGTCGAGCAGTTCCGCAACAATCCGCAGCAGCTCGCCCGGCCGCTCGATCCCAACGCCAAGGTGCTGAGCCAGCAGGATCTCAAGAACATGCTCGATCGCATGGAGCGGCTGTCACGCTCCGGCGACAAGGATGCGGCGCGGCAGCTGCTCGAGCAGATGCAGCAGATGCTGGAAAACCTGCAGATGGCGCAGCCCAATCAGGGCGACGACGACATGCAGCAGTCGCTCAACGAGCTCGGCGACATGATCCGCAAGCAGCAGCAATTGCGCGACAAGACCTTCAAGCAGGGTCAGGATTCCCGCCGCGATCGCATGCGCGGCAAGCAGGGCGAGCAGTCGATGGGCGACCTGCAGCAGGACCAGCAGGCGCTGCGCGATCGCCTGAAGAAGCTGCAGGAAGAGCTCGCCAAGCGCGGCATGGGACCGGACCAGCGCGGCCAGAAGGGCCAGAAAGGTCAGGGTCAGAAGGGCGACCAGGCGCAGCAGGGCGATCAAGGCGGCGACCAGGGCGATGACGGCGATGATGGGCTCGACCAGGCCGATTCCGCGATGGGCGATGCCTCCGGGCGGCTCGGCGAGGGCAATGCCGACGGTGCGGTGGATTCGCAGGGCCGCGCGCTCGATGCGCTGCGCAAGGGCGCCCAGAGCCTTGCCGACGCGATGCAGCAGGGTGATGGCGACCAGCCGGGCGACAGCCCCGGCAACCGCGCCGGCCGCCAGCAGAGCGGCGGCAACCAGACCGATCCGCTCGGCCGTCCGTTGCATGGCCGCGAATTCGGCGACGACTACACGGTGAAGATCCCCGGCGAGATCGACGTGCAGCGCGTCCGCCGCATCCTCGAAGAGCTGCGCCGCCGCCTCGCCGATCCGTCGCGGCCGCAGATCGAGCTCGACTACATCGAGCGGCTGCTGAAGGATTATTGAGGCCCGCGCCTCGTCCTCGACTGTCGCCGCGAAAGCGGGTGACAGCATTCAAGAGACATCAACGCCTGAATCGAACGGCCGTGGCAAGCTGGATGCCGCGCTTTCGCGAGCATGACGCGAAATCTGCACGACGGCCGTAAGCCGGCAGACGTCAGCTTCCGCTGGCGACGCACCTCGCGTTGCAATCGGTGCGATCGGGTCCGCCGGTTTCGCACAATTTCATTAAAATTGCAGGGTTCCCGTTGGCGCGCATTTAAGTCGCTTGCTTCACCGTACTTCGGAAAATTGGCAAGCGTCTCAGGAGAGCACATGAGGCACAGCCGTTTATTCATTGCATCGTCATACCGGCCATTGGGTATTACTCGCCGGCACCAACGGAAGACCAGCCTGTTTCGACACTTCGTTCGAGACCAGTCGGGCAGCTATGTCATTATTTCAGCGCTGCTCATGCCGGTCCTGGTCGGCACGGCAGGGCTCGGTACCGAAGTGGGATGGTGGTACTACAAACACAAGAACATGCAGAGCGCCGCCGACTCCGGCGCGGTCAGCGCCGCAACGGCGGCAAGTGCAGGCGCCGACCTTTTGTCCGAAGCCAACGCGGTTACGGCAAACTACGGTTACGCGAACGGGGCGAACAACGTCACGGTCACGGTCAATCAACCGCCGAAAACCGGCAGTCAGACGTCGAACCTGCAGGCGATCGAAGTCATCGTGAGCCAACCGCAACAGCGGTTGCTGTCGGCCTTGTTCGGCTCGGCCCCCGTGCCGGTCACCGCGCGCGCGGTCGCCCTGCCGAATTCCGGGACGGGCTGCGTGCTTGCGCTCAACGCCAGCGCCAGTCCCGCGGTCAACGTGAGCGGCGGCAACCAGCTCAACCTGATCAAGTGCAACCTTTACAGCAACTCGGGTGCAAGCCCATCGCTCAACGTGGCCGGCAGCGCGACCGTCTCTGCGAATCAGGTCGGCGTCGTCGGCGACGTCTCCGGCACCAGCAACATCACCGCCACCAACGGCGTCAAGACGCATGTGAAGCCAATGGCTGACCCGTATGCGAACGTCTCTCCGCCGTCGAAGCCGAGCTGCACGAATGCCAAGATTACGGTCAATTCCAACGGAAAGACGAACTCGCTCAGCCCCGGCTGCTACTCCGGCAGCATTACGGTCAATGCCGGCGCAACGCTGAACCTCGATCCGGGCATCTATTACCTGGACGGCGCCAATCTGAGCGTCGCGGGAAACGCCACCATCACGGGCAGCGGCGTGACCCTGGTCTTCACCGGCTCGGGAAGCAAGTGGGGCACGGCTTCGATCGGCAGCAACGCGATCATCGATCTGACGGCGCCGACCTCGGGCTCCACGAAGGGCATCGTCATGTATGGCGACCGCAACATGCCGGCCGGGACTGCATTTAATCTCACGGGTGGCGGCACCCAGAACTTCGGCGGCGCCATCTACCTGCCAAAGGTCAACCTCAGCTTCAGTGGTGGTAACGGCACCAGCACATCCTGCACCAAGATCATCGCAGATACCCTGACGTTCACCGGCACGTCGAGCGTTCAGGTCAATTGTTCGGCGCTCGGCACCGCGACGATCGGCTCGCAGACCGCGCAACTCATCGAATGAGGTTGGCCCCGATGCAAATCCAGAAATCCTCACCCACGAGCCACGGCGGGTTGCTTTGCTCTCTGACACAGCGCGTGAGCGCCGCCGTTCACGACAGACGCGGCGTCGCGGCCATCGAATTCGGCATCATGATCCCGTTGCTGTCCCTGATGGTCGTCTCGGTAACCGACATCGGGCTTGCACTCTATCGCAAGATGCAGGTCGAAAATGCCGCGCAGGCGGGAGCGCAATACGCGATTGTGCGCGGCTTTGACGAGACTGGCGTTACCGGCGCCGTGACAGCCGCCACGAATTCCACAGCCATCAACGCTTCGCCCAAGCCGTACCAGTTTTGCGGATGCCCGACGAGCTCGGGGGTCAGCACCGTCAGTTGTGGTGCGGTCTGCCCCAGCGGCGCGCAGGCCGGAACATATGCCATGGTTTCGGCGCAAGGGACGTATTACACGCTGATCAATTATCAGATCGTGGCGGCCTCATACACCTATAGCGCCCAGTCCACTGCGAGGCTGCAGTGAAACTCACAACGCTATGGCAGGACAATCGCGGGGCCTCGGCGCTGGAATTCGCCCTGACCGCTCCCGTGTTCTTCCTGTTCATATTTGGCATCGTCGAATTCGGGCTGCTGTTCTGGACCCAGCTCGGGCTGCAGCACGGCACTGAAATGGCGGCGCGTTGCGCGACCGTCAACAGCACGCTCTGTCCAAGCGGCAGCGCCATCACGAATTACGCCGCGCAGCAGGCGTTCGGCCTTACGCTGCCGGCGCAGACATTCACCTATTCCACGTCAGCCTGCGGCAACGTGGTCAGTGCGAGTTATGCATTTCAATTTGCACAATTTCTCAATTTGTCGCCGGTGACGCTGACCGCCCGAGCATGCTTTCCGAGTTGAGCTCGTAACCCTAGCTGGCCTTCCGCGCCGCCAGCGCGTCCGCGACTGCGGTGCGGATATCGGCCACCGAGAACGGTTTCGTCACCACGTCATGCACGATCGCCTCGAGGCCGGAGGCGCGCTCGCGCTGATGGGCGAAGCCGGTCATCAGCAGGATCTTCAACGCAGGGAAGTCGCGCGCCGCGGTCAGCGCCAGTGCGATGCCGTCCATCACGGGCATCTGGATGTCGGTGAGCAGAAGGTCGAACGCGCCTTCGTCGCGCGTCAGCACCTCCAGCGCCTCGGCGCCGTCCTGCGCGGTCACGGTTTCGTGGCCGTCCATGGCGATGGCGCGCGCCACCAGCGAGCGCATCGAGTCTTCGTCGTCGGCGATCAGAACACGCGTCATGGTGATTGGTCGGTTCCCGATGGAGTTGACCGGCGGCTCACGCGCGGCTGCCGGTGAGATCACGCTTGTTGAAGAAGCGTACGTCGATATTGCGGCCTTCGGGCGGCGGCGAGGCGAGGCGCGACTTGAAGAAGGCCCGCTCGCCGGGATTGAGCACCGGCTGCTCCAGCACGGCGTTCCAGGCATAGATTTCGGCGCCCTGCGCGTCGCGGACCGAGAAGCGCAGCCGCGGCAATTCGACCGGCTTCCTGGTCTGGCCGACGATCATGCCCTCGATCACCAGTACCGGCTTGCCGTCCACGGTCTCGTTGGTGATCTTGAGATCCTTGAAGGCGAGCCCGCGCAAATTCACGTCGAGCCCGGCCATCTTGTAGAACAACGCGGTCTGCGGCAGCAGCCGCACCACGTCGTTGCGCCAGACGAACAGCGCGACGACCAGCGCGGCCATGGCGCCACAGGTGGTCGGCAGGGCGCCGATCACGGGCATGAACGGAATTCGGGGCAGGGCGGGCAGGCGGAACAGGCGGGGAAGCCGGGGCAGGCGGAGGCGCCCCCTGGTTCCGGCGTCCCCGGCGTCGGCATGGGCTGCGGCATCCGCCTCGGCCAGCGCCGGCCATTCCGAGGCTGCGTCGCTGCCCTCGGCGGGCAAATCGGCCGAAATCGAGGGGCTCTCGACCACCGGGGTCGCGTCAGCTTCCTCCCGGCCCAAGGCCTCCCATTCGGCGGCGAGATCGGAACCGGCGGACTGATAGGCCAGGGTGGGCGCGGTCGCCCCGATGGCGTCCTCCGGCCGGGCCAGCCAGACCTCCCGGCAGCGGGAACAACGGACGGTACGTCCGGCCTCGCCCAAGGTGGCCGGATTGATGGCGTAGGATGTTGTACAATGCGGGCAAACAATATGCATGGAGGCCGAATCTCCACCGTGTGGATGCCCGGATGCTACTTAGCGACCGTTAACGAATCGGAAACCATAACCGAAGCACAAGCTTTCTGTGCGGTTCGCGGACGCTCGGCCGAAGTTCGGGCCGTCTTCGCCGTCGGTGTGGGGTATTGGGCCATCGGCCCTCTCGAACGGAGCTAGCGCATTGGTTCGGTTCGAAAATGTCGGTCTGCGCTACGGGCTCGGCCCGGAGATTTTGCGCGACCTCTCGTTCATGATCCCGGCGCACTCGTTCCAGTTCCTCACCGGGCCGTCGGGCGCGGGCAAGACCTCGCTGCTGCGGCTCTTGTTCCTGTCGTTGCGGCCGACCCGCGGGCTGGTCAATCTGTTCGGCAAGGACGTCTCGCTGCTGAGCAAGGACCAGGTCGCCGACCTGCGCAAGCGCATCGGCATCGTGCTGCAGGATTTTCGCCTGCTCGATCATATGACCACCTATGAGAACGTCGCGCTGCCGTTCCGCGTGATGGGCCGCGAGGAATCGAGCTATCGCCGAGAGGTGATCGACCTCTTGAAATGGGTCGGCCTCGGCGAGCGCATGGATGCGCTGCCGCCGATCCTGTCGGGCGGCGAGAAGCAGCGCGCCGCGATCGCGCGCGCGGTGATCTCGCGGCCGCAGCTGCTGTTGGCGGACGAGCCGACCGGCAGCGTCGATCCGACGCTCGGGCGCCGCCTGCTGCGGCTGTTCATCGAGCTCAACAAATCCGGCACCGCGGTCATCATCGCGACCCACGACATCACGCTGATGGATCAATACGAGGCGCGGCGGCTGGTGCTGCATCAGGGACGGCTGCACATCTATGAATAGGAGCGGCGACGAGAAAGTGTCGTTGGTCGATCTCGGGCGCGAACGCCCGCAGGTCCCGGCCACCGCGCGCAACATGTCGCCGATCGTGCCGCGGGCGTCGATTTCGGGCCGTGCGCTGGTCGCGGTCGTCGCGATCATGACCTTCCTTGCCTCGCTGACGACAGGCACCGTGCTGCTGGTCAGCGCGTCGGCCGCTGAATGGCAGTCGGAAGTGTCGAGCGAGATCACCATCCAGGTGCGCCCCTCGCCGGGCCGCGACCTCGATCGCGACGCGCAGGCCGCGGTGGAGGCGATGCGGGCGCAGCCCGGCATTCTCGAGGTCCGTCCGTTCAGCAAGGAGGAATCCGCCAAGCTGCTGGAGCCGTGGCTCGGCAGCGGGCTCTCGATCGACGAACTGCCGGTGCCGCGCGTCATCGTGGCGCGGGTGCAGCCCGGCACCACGCTCGATCTCACCGGCTTGCGCGCGCGGGTGACGCAGGTGGCGCCGACCGCAAGCGTCGACGATCACCGCGCCTGGATCGAGCGCATGCGCTCGATGACCGGCGCCACGATGTTCGCCGGTGTCGGCATCCTCATCCTCGTGATTATCGCCACCATCATCTCGGTGTCGTTCGCGACCCGCGGCGCGATGGCTGCCAACCGCCCGATCGTCGAGGTGCTGCATTTCGTCGGCGCCGGCGACAGCTTCATCGCCAACCGCTTCCTGCGGCATTTCCTTCGGCTCGGCCTCCAAGGCGGGCTGATCGGCGGCGGCGCGGCGATGCTGGCGTTCGGCTTCTCCGAATCGATCGCCAACTGGTTCTCCGGCACGCCGGTGGGCGACCAGTTCGCGGCCTTGCTCGGCACGTTCTCGCTGCGTCCGTCGGGTTATCTCGTGCTGGCGATGCAGGCGGTGCTGATCGCGGCGATCACCGCGTGGGCATCGCGGCGCACCCTGTTTGCCACGCTCGACGACATCGACTGACGGCGCCGCGAAAACTCGAAATCATGGCGCCGCCTCGTGATTGCATTTCGTCGCCCGCATTTCGTCGCCCAGGTGTGATTTCGCGCGCATGCATGCGGCCCTGGCGGAGGGGAAAACCGGTTTCCACTTTTCCGGATCATGCTTTAAAATCCCCCGGGGGGAAGGATAACCGCATCACATGAGTTTGCAGTCCGACGATACGTCGCCGAATGGCCTTGCCGCGCGCCCGCGTGGCTGGCTGCGCGCCGCCATCGTCGCGCCGCTGGCGCTTGCCTTCGTCGCCGCGGCGGTCGGCTTTGTCGGCTTCCTCTCGCAATTGCGCGGCGTCGAGACCGATCCGCCGCACAACGCCGACGGCATCGTGGTGCTGACCGGCGGCTCGTCGCGGGTGTCCGACGCGATGGAGTTGCTGGCCGCGGGCTACGGCAAGCGCCTGCTGATCTCGGGCGTGCATCCGACCAACGACGCCCACGACATTTCCCGCTCGGTTCCGGACAGTCAGGGGCTGATGCGCTGCTGCGTCGATCTCGACCGCTCGGCGGTCAACACCCGCAGCAATGCGGCGGAGACGCGGCGCTGGGCGCGCGAGCGCGGCTTCAAGTCGCTGATCGTGGTGACCTCGAACTACCACATGCCGCGGGCGCTCGTGGAACTGTCACATGCGATGCCCGATGTCACGCTGATCCCGTTCGCCGTGGTCGGCGACAAATGGCGCGACGAGCCGTGGTGGACGAGTGGCGGAACGTTCCGTCTCTTGCTATCGGAATATGCCAAATATGTCGCCGCGGAGATGCGGGTGCGGCTGGCCGATCTCGGCCTCGACCTGACCTCCGATCTCGCCGAGCAGCCGGCAACGCCGCCACCCCGCCCGGCTACGGCGCTGGCGAATTAGTACTGGGACTTAGATGATCTTCCTGCGTTCGCTGATCTTCAACGTGCTGTTCTATCTGGTGCTGGTGGCGCTCTGCATCATCGCGCTGCCGGCGCTGCTGCTGCCGCGCGGCGCGCTGATGGCGATCGAGGCCGCGTGGGCCAACATCAGCCTGTTCCTGATGCGCGTGATCTGCAACATCAGGATCGAGTTTCGCGGGGTCGAGAAGATTCCGAGCGGGCCGCTGGTGGTCGCCTCGAAGCACCAGTCGTTCTGGGAGACGTTCGCGCTGGTGCGCTTCTTCGAGCATCCGCTGTTCATCCTGAAGCGCGAGCTGATGATGATCCCGGTGTTCGGCTGGTACCTCAAGAAGGTCGGCATGATCTCGGTCGAGCGCGGCGGTGGTCCGCGTTCGCTGATCAAGACGCTGAAGCGCGCGGCGGCCGAGGTGAAGCTCGGCCGCCAGCTTGTGATCTTCCCCGAAGGCACCCGCACCGCGCCCGGTGCGGCGCCGAACTACAAGGCCGGCGTCGCGCAGATCTATGCCGAGAGCGGCGTGCCGTGCCTGCCGATCGCGCTCAATTCCGGGCTGTTCTGGCCGCGCCGCACCTTCATGCGCTATCCCGGCACGCTGGTGGTCGAATTCCTCGATCCGCTGCCGCCGGGATTGCCGCGCGATGAGTTCATGACCCGCCTGCGCGACCAGATCGAAACCGCCACCACCCGCCTCGTCGAGGCCGGCCGCGCCGAGCAGGCGAAACTGTTCGGCGGTGTGCCGAACGCGAAAGGGTAGGCCGCGATGCGGTGAGTTACCGTATCGCGAATGGCGTCGCCATCACTGACCGGCCGCCGCGTCGGTGTTGAAGGTCTCGCCTTGCGGCACCCAGCTCTTCCCGTCGAACGTCGCGATCTGCATCTGCGTGAACGGCGCATAGCGGTCCGGCCGTGTCGAGATGGCGATGCCGGGCAGGAGCAGCGGCGCGACGACCTTGTTGAGGTTGGTCGCCTGCTTCAGCAGGTTCTCGCGCGTCAGATCGTCGCCGCACATCTCGATGATCTTCACTGTCATATAGGCCGAGATGTAGCCGGTGACGTTGCTGCCGTCGGCGATGTCGCCTTGCGGATACCACTTCGCCAGGAAATCCTTGAACTCCTTCACATCGGCCGCGTTCTCCCAGCTCGGATCAGTGGGCGTCTTGAACGCCAGTGCGGTCAATAATCCCTTCGAGGCTTCGACGCCGGCCGGCTCCATGACGCCCTTGATCGATGAGGAGACGCTGACCACGTAATTCAGCGGTTTCCATCCGAGCTCGTAGACCTTGCGGATCGCCTGCGCGCCGAACTTGGGCGTCGCCATCGTGAACAGCGTGTCGGCGCCGGATGCCTTCAGGGAGACGATCTGCGAGTCGACGGTGGGATCGGAGACCTCGTAGGTCACCTCCTTGACGATCATCGTCTTCGCCTTGTCGCCGAGGCCATCCTTCAGCCCCTTGACGTAATCCTTTCCGGCATCGTCGTTCTGGGAGAACACGCCGAGCTTCGCGTCGGGCTTGTTCTTCAACAGGTATTTGGCGAAGATCATGCCCTCCATCTGGTAGGGCGGATAGAGCTGCGTGGTCCATGGGAAGTTCTTCGGGTCGTCCCATTTGGCCGCGCCGGTCGAAATGAAGATCTGCGGGACCTTCTTCTGGTTGAGATACTTCTGGATCGCTGAATTGGTCGGCGTGCCGATGGTGCCGATGATTGCCAGCACCTCGTCCTGTTCCACGAGACGTCGCGTCTGCTCCACGGTCTTCGGCGGCGAATAGGCGTCGTCCAGTGAAATCAGCTTGATCTTTCGGCCATTGACGCCGCCCTTCGCGTTGATCATCGCGTAGTAGGCCTCTTCCATGCGCCCCTGGGTGCCGTAGGCGGACGCTGGACCGCTGTAGGGCATGGTCTGGCCGATCTTCACTTCGGTGTCGGTGACGCCGGGGCCGTATTTCTTGTCGGCGAACGCCGGTTGGGCGGCGGCAAGTGTGAGCGCGCAGAACAATGCGCCTGAGTAACGAAGCGTCATGGCGAATCTCCCCAAATATCGGCCACACTCTTCGGTGTATGCCGTAGGCACTCATGATCGCTGCTCCGCGCTGCACGTCAAGTGCGGCCGCTTGGCGCGCGGGTGCCGTCGTACCTCTGTCCGTCCGAAAGAGGTAAAGCAAGCGACGTCAGTGCGGAAAGCTTACCGCATCACGAACGGGTTCGCCGGCACGTCCGTCGCGGTCGAGATCCAGACACTCTTGGTCTCCTGATATTCGCGGACCGCGTCGATGCCGCTTTCGCGGCCGACGCCGGAGTGCTTCATGCCGCCGAACGGCATCATGTAGCTGATGGCCCGGTAGGTGTTCACCCACACGGTGCCGGCGCGCAGTTGCTTCGGCACGCGGATGGCGCGTGCGAGATCCTTGGTCCAGATGCCGGCGGCAAGGCCGTAGATCGTGTCGTTGGCGATCCGGATGGCGTCTTCCTCGGTGTCGAAGGAGATGATCGACAGCACCGGGCCGAACACTTCCTCGCGCGCGATTCGCATGGTGTTGTCGACATCGGTGAAGATGGTCGGCTCGACGAACTGGCCGCCCTTGATGCCGTCGCCGGAGGCCGGCTTGCCGCCGAGCAGGCAGCGCGCGCCCTCGGCTTTCGCGATATCGATGTAGTCGAGCACCTTCTTGTATTGCGCCGGCGTCGTGATCGGGCCGACATTGGTGTCTGACTGCATGGGATCGCCGATCTTGGCGGACTTCGCCAGCTCCAGCACCCGCGCGACGAATTTCTCCTTGATCGAGCTCTGCACCAGAAGGCGCGATCCGGCGATGCAGGTCTGCCCCGTCGCGGCGAAAATGCCGGAGATCGCGCCGGCCGCGGCGGCGGTGAGGTCGGCGTCCTCGAACACGATGTTGGGCGACTTGCCGCCGAGCTCGAGCGAGACGCGCTTCAGGCTCTTGGCCGCGGTCTCGTAGACCTTTGCGCCGGTCGTGTCCGATCCGGTGAAGGTGATCTTGGCGACGCCGGGATGGGCGATCAGCGCGGAGCCCGCCTCGGGACCGAAGCCGGTCACCACATTGAAGATGCCGTCGGGAATTCCGGCCTCCTTGGTCAGCGCGGCGAATTCCAGCGTGCTGGCCGAGGTGAATTCCGACGGCTTGACGACCACAGCGCAGCCGGCGGCGAGCGCGGCGGCGCATTTCCAGGCGACGAACAGCAGCGGCGAATTCCAGGCGGTCAGCGCCGCGACCACGCCGACCGGCTCATGCGTCGTGTAGGCGAAGGTGTCCGCCTTGTCGATCGGCACCAGGCCGCCCTCAAGCTTGTCGACGAGCCCGCCGAAATACCACCACCACTCCGGATGGTAGCGCAGCTGGCCCAGCATCTCGGCCATCAGCTTGCCGTTGTCGCGCACCTCGATCTCGGCAAGGCGCTCGGCATTGGCCGCGACGAGGTCGCCGAGCTTGCGCATCGCCTTGCCGCGTGCGGAGGCCGTCATCTTCGCCCAGGGGCCGCGCCACATCGCCTCATTGGCTGATTTCACCGCCTTGTCGGCGTCGGCGGCTGTGCCGCGCGGGATCTTCGCCCAGGTCTCGCCGCGATAGGGATCGATGCTGTCGAACCATTCGCCATTGGCGGGGTCGACATACTGGCCGTTGATGTAGAGCTGATAGGTTTTCATGACATCCTCCCGCAAGGCGATGGTTCTGGTTGGCGGAACGCTATCACGCAATGCGCGACGCCGTCATAACGCAGTCGCGTGAGCCGGGTTGCAGCCGGGGCGGGGCCGCTATCGGCTATGCGGCGTGCCTTCGCCGGCCTCGTCGACGCCGATCGGGAAGGTCAGCCGGTACTCGTGGATGAAGGCTTCCAGCGACACCTCCGTCATCGCCGCGTGGTGCTCGAATACGGTGTGCAGCCCGATCACCTGCAGATCCGAATGCTTGAACAGCTCGAACGCGCGCTGGGTCTGCGGCGTGCCGTGCGCGACGCAGCCGGGGCACAGCATCTGGAACGCGTGCAGCAGGACCGGGCGGCCGCGCAGCGCGGCCAGGGTCAGGGGTTCGCTGGTGTTGAACCAGCGCGACGCGGCGATATCAGGTGCGAGAGTCACAGCTGGGTTCCTTGCGTCTGTCACCTTGCGGCAGGGTGGCAAGATCGGCGCGGGTCTGTCAACGACCGGCGAAGCATGACCCGGAAAAGTGCGAAGCGGTTTCCGGACCGCGTGTCCTCTGCGGCCCAAGCCCGCTCGGCATACGTCGTCTCTTTCGTGATCGATGGATCATTCGGACAGGAGCGGCTCACGCAAGGGGCGGATTTTCTTCGAGACGCTCGATCAACAATTCAGTGAGGGCCCGTACCTTCCGTGAGGGATGTTGGCCCGGCGGGCGAACGACGTATGCACCTGCCGAAGGTGGTGGATGGCGTGTCATCACCGGAACCAGCGCTCCGGATGCCAAGTAGTCATGGATGACGCAATCGGGGAGCCAGGCGACGCCGAGCCCTGCCGCCGCGGCGACGGCGAGAGCTGTGCCGTTGTCGGCCTTGAAGCGCCCCCGCGGATGAACCGTGACGATTTCGTCGCCATCCATGAGTTGCCAGGTTTCGGTACCCTGCATCAGCGCTTCATGGGCGATGAGTTCGTCGAGCGTCTCGGGGGCACCGTGCGCCTCGATATAGTCCGGGCTCGCGACAAGCTTCCCGTAGATCGGTCCGACGCGTCTCGCGATCAGGTTGGAGTCTGGAAGATAACCAACCCGGATGGCGCAATCGAATCCTTCGGCAATAAGATCGACGAAGCGATCGCTGTAGGCGGTATAGATGTGAAGCTGCGGGTAGCGTCGCGCCATTTCCGCGAGTATGGGGGCGAAGTGGGTGGGTCCGAAAGAAAGCGGCACAGCAATTCGCAAGCGGCCACTTAGTTCTCCGCCAGGCAGGATTGTTTCCTTGGCTGCATCGATTTCTGCGCGGACTCTGGCTGCATGATCTCGAAATGTGTTGCCGGCTTCTGTGAGAGCAGCGCCACGGGTGGTTCTTGCAAGAAGTTGGACGCCTAGTTCCGCCTCAAGCCGGATCAGCCGCCGGCTGACGATCGACTTCGAAACGCCAAGCCGGCGCGCGGCGGCCGAGACGCCGCCAGCATCGGCAACTTCGACGAATGCAATCACGTCTTCGATGTCCAAATCAGCGTTCCCCATTTTGCGACACAGCTTGGCGGAATAGGGCGCTATCGTATCACAAAGGGGAATGACAAGTGTCCGGGCACGGCGCCGCAGGCGGCGCATGTCTCACCACAACAGAGGATGTATTCATGAGCTTTCGTAATGGGCTTGCTTCGCTTCTTCGCCCTGAAGACTCGGTGCTCGTTCTGATCGACCATCAGCCTTACCAGCTTGCGAACGTGAACAGCCACGAACCGCAGATGGTGATCAACAATACGGCGGGCTTGGCGAAGGCCGCCAAGGCCTTCAATGTCCCCACGATCCTGACGAGCGTGGTGGCGGAACGAGGCGGACTGCTCTTCCCCCAGATTACGGATGTGTTTCCCGGCCAGAAGGTGATCGACCGTACGTTCATCAACACCTGGCAGGACCGGAAGGTGGTGGATGCGGTCAAGGCGACCGGCCGCAAGCAGCTTGTCATCGCGGGCCTGTGGACCGAGGTGTGTGTCGCGATGCCGGTGATCCAGGCACTCGGCGAAGGCTGGGACGTGACGGTGGTCACCGATGCGTCGGGCGCCGTGTCGGTCGAGGCGCACGAGGTCGCCATCCAGCGCATGATCGCGGCTGGCGCTAACGTGATGACCTGGCTGGCGGTGGCGGCAGAATGGCAGCGCGACTGGGCCCGGACCGAACAGGCCGCCAAACTGACGGAGGTGGTCACGCAGCATGCCGGCGGCAGCGGCATCGCGTTTCTGTGGGAGCAACAGTTGCTCAACACGCCCGTGCCGAGCACTCGAGACTGATCTAACCGGGGATGACGAGAGCCACGAGCGATGCGCCGCGAGAGCTCACCGTTTGTCGAGCCTCGTCATTCCCCTCCCTATGAGAGTCGTCCACGCCTGGAAAGTGGGCGAGGCCCGATCCGTGGGCTCGATTGCGGCACCTTCGTCGCCTAGTCAGGACGCGCGTGCTGCGGCCCGGCGTGCGCGGCGCGCCGCGCGGCGGCGCTGGGTCCAGAGCCTGGCGCGGTCGAGATAGAGATAGACCACCGGTGTCGTGTAGAGCGTCAGGATCTGGCTCAGGATCAGCCCGCCGAAGATGGCGATGCCAAGCGGCTGACGCAGCTCGCTGCCTTCGCCGAGGCCGATCATCAGCGGCACCGCGCCGAACAAGGCGGCGAGGGTCGTCATCATGATCGGGCGGAACCGCATCAGGCAGGCTTCGTAGATCGCATCGCGCGACGACAGCCCGCGCTGGCGCTCGGCATCGAGCGCGAAGTCGATCATCATGATGGCGTTCTTCTTCACGATGCCGACCAGGAGGATCACCCCGATCATGCCGATGATGTCGAAATCGGTATGCGACAGCATAAGCGCGGCCACCGCGCCGACGCCGGCCGAGGGCAGCGTCGAGAGGATGGTCAGCGGGTGGATGTAGCTCTCGTAGAGCATGCCGAGCGAGATGTAGATCGTCGCCAGCGCGGCGAGGATCAGGAACAACTCGTTCGCCAGCGCCTGCTGGAAGATCTTCGCGGAGCCTGCAAACCCGCCGGAAATGCCCGCGGGCATGCCGAGCGCGTGCATCGCGTTCTCGATCGTGGTGGTCGCCGTGCTCAGCGAGACGCCCGGCGGCAGGTTGAACGAGATGGTGCTGGAGACGAGGAGATCCTGGTGGTTGACCGAGAGCGGCGTCTCGCCGTGCTCGAAGCGCGCGATACTGGACAGCGGGATCATGGTTTCCGCGCTGGTGGAGACCGCGGTTCCGGTCGATGCGACGCCCTTGCCGGTGGCGCCGATCGAGTTGGTGGCCTGGTTGCGCACCACATTGGCGGCGACCGCGCTGACCGAGCTTTTTTGCGAGGACGAGGCCACCGTGCCGGCCACCGCGTTGGTGCTCTGCGTGCCGCTCGCCGAGCCGCCCGAGGTCGAGATATAAACCTCCTTCAGGGTCTGCGGGTCCTGCGAGAAGCGCGGCGCGACCTCCATGATCACGTGATACTGGTTGCGCGCGACGAAGATTGTCGAGACCTGGCGCTGCCCGAACGCGTCATAGAGCGTGTTGTCGAGCTGGCTGACGGTGATGCCGAGCCGGGAGGCGGCGTCGCGATCGATGACGAGATTGGCCTGCAGCGCCTTGTTCTGCTGGTCGCTGTTGACGTCGGCAAGTGTCGGCTCCTTCTGCAATGCCGCGACGAGCTTTGGCGTCCACTCGTTCAGTTCCTCGAAGGTCGAGCCCTTCAGCGTGTACTGATACGCCGCGTTGCCCGAGCGCCCGCCGGCGCCGAGGTCGCCGATCGATTGCAGGAACAGGGTGGCGCCCGCGACGCTCGCCAACGGTTCGCGCAGCCGCTCGATCACCTTGTCGGCGCGCAGCCGGCGCTCGTCCATCGGCTTCAGCGAGGCGAACACGGTGCCGGTGTTGGTGCCGCCGGGACCCACGCCGCCGCCGCCGGTGAAGCCGACCGCGGTGTCGACCGCCGGATCCGACTTCACGATGTCGATGAACTGGATCAGCTTCTGCTGCATCAGCTGGAACGAGGTGCTCTGGTCGGCCTGGATCGAGCCGATCAGCAATCCGGTGTCCTGCTGCGGCACGAAGCCCTTGGGCACCACCTTGTAGAGATGGAAGTTCAAATAGAGCGTCGAGCCGAGGATCAGCATCACCAGGAGCGGATGGCGCAGCGCGAGGCCGAGCGTCGCCCGGTAGCCGTGCAGCATCAGCTCGAAGATGCGCTCGCTGATCCGGTAAATCCGGCCGTGCGGCTGGCCCTCCTCCTTGCGCAGCAGCACCGCGCACATCATCGGCGTCGTGGTCAGCGAGACCACCAGCGAGATCACGATCGCGATCGTGATGGTCATGGCGAATTCGCGGAACAGGCGGCCGACCAGGCCGCCCATCAGCAGGATCGGCACGAACACCGCGATCAGCGACACGCTCATCGACAGCACGGTGAAGCCGACCTCGCGGGTGCCGACCAGCGTGGCCTCGAGCCGCGACAGCCCGGCATCCATGTGGCGGGTGATGTTCTCCAGCACCACGATGGCGTCGTCGACCACGAAGCCGGTCGCCACCGTCAGCGCCATCAGCGAGAAGATGTCGAGCGTGTAGCCGAGCAGATACATCACGGCGAAGGTCGCGATCAGCGACACGCCGACCGCCACCACCGGGACCAGCGTCGCCCGCGCATTGCGCAGGAAGGCGAACACCACCAGGATCACCAGGGCCACCGCGATCAACAGCGTGATCTCGACGTCGTGCAGCGAGGCCCGGATCGTCTTCGAGCGGTCCATTGCGAGGGTGATGTCGACCGCGGGCGAGACCGAGGCCTTCAGCTGCGGCATCAGCCCTTTGACGCTGTCGACCATCTTGATGATGTTGGCGCCCGGCTGCCGGTACACGATCATCACGACGGCCGGCTTGCCATTGGAAACGCCGAGCGTGCGGACATTCTCGACGGAATCGATCACGTCGCCGACGTCGGTCAGGCGCACCGCCGCGCCGTTGCGGTAGGCGACGACCAGCGGCCTGTAGTCGGCCGCCTTGCGGGCCTGATCGTTGGCGTAGATCTGGTAGCGCTGGTTGCCGACGTCGATGCCGCCCTTCGGGCTGTGCGCATTGGCGCTCGAGAGCGCGGCGCGGACGTCCTCGAGCCCGATGCCGTATTTGTAGAGCGCCGGCGGGATCAGCTCGACGCGCACGGCGGGCAGCGAGCCGCCGCCGACCGAGACTTCGCCGACGCCCTCGACCTGCGACAGCTTCTGCGCCAGCACGGTGGAGGCGGCGTCATAAAGCTCGGCCGGCGTCAGCGTGTCCGAGGTCAAGGTGTAGATCAGGATCGGCGCCGAGGCCGGGTTGAACTTGCGGTAGGTCGGGTTGGCGCGCAGGTTGGTCGGCAGGTCGGCGCGCGCCGCGTTGATCGCCGCCTGCACGTCGCGCGCGGCGCCGTTGATGTCGCGGTCGATGTCGAACTGCAGCGTGATGCGGGCGGAGCCCAGCGAGGACACCGAGGTCATTTCGGTGACGCTGGCGATCTGCCCGAGATGGCGCTCGAGCGGGCTTGCCACCGTGGAGGCGACGTCGGCAGGGCTCGCGCCGGGCAGCGTCGCCTGCACCATGATGGTCGGGATGTCGACGTCGGGCAGCGGCGACACCGGCAGCTTGAAGAACGCAATGATGCCCGCCACCACGAGGCCAAGCGACAGCAGCGTGGTGCCGACCGGCCGTCGGACAAAGGGGGCGGAGAGGTTCATCGAATTTGCGAGCGCTGTTTGCGGAAGAGCTTCTATCCGTCCGCGCCGGGATGCAAAAGCCTAAATGTCACAGGGCGGCGCCATACCGCCGCCGCGATGTGTCTGACCGCAACACAGCGCCCGACGGCGGCCGTATTCTCGATCGTGTGGTTGTCGATCAATGCGCTCGAATCCGGTGCGGTGCGCGTCACGGTGCGTGGGAACGCGGGTGGAACTGAGCTAGTTTTCGGCCCTGATGATCGCAAGGGGGCGAGGGTGCAATGGCACGACTGATCGCACTGGCCGGGCTGCCCGGCGCCGGCAAATCCGGCATTGCGCGGCAGCTGGCGCCGCGCATCGGCGCGATGTGGCTGCGGATCGATTCGATGGACCAGGCGATCTGGGCATCGCCCTCCGCGCCGCGCGATCTCGCCGACTGGACCTACCGCGCGGCGCAGGCCGTCGCCACCGACAATCTCGCGCTCGGCTTCGACGTCCTCGCGGACTGCGTCAACGATTGCCAGGCGTCGCGCGAAGGATGGGAGGCGGCGGCGCAACGGGCCGGCGCCGACGTGAAATGGCTGGAGATCGTGTGCAGCGATCCGGCCGAGCATCGTCGGCGGGTCGAGACGAGAACGAGCGACATCGCGGGGCTCGCTCTGCCGGATTGGGATGCTGTCGCGCGCCGCGCTTACGATGCCTGGGATCGCGATCGGCTCATCGTCGACACGGCGCATCGCAGCCTTGAGGCCTGCGTCGACGAGGCGTTTGCGCTGCTGGGCAGATAGGCGCGCCGGGCCGCGGGCGCCGCATGCGGACTATTTCGCCGCATTCTGGCTCGCGCCGACGAAGTAGAAATCCTCGCTTCCCGGCACCGAACCATAGCTGAAGGGCTGTTGCCGCCGATCCGTCGCCGCCATGACGTCGTCGCGCACCAAGTCGAACAGCTTGCGGATCTCGATCCGCGGCGTCTGCATGCGCTTGATCAGGGCGGTCACGAACGGGCTGTGACCACCGTCGCCGTCGAGCGCGACCTGGCCGTGCTTGGCGGCGTAGACGACCAGCGTGCCGCTGTCGGGCTCGACCTGGGCCAGTCCCCTGCCGATGGAGCGCGACGCGACGGTGCGCTTGATCTGGTTGGCGAAGGGATTGTCGCGACAGGCATCGAGGATGACGAGATGCAGCTTGCGCGCACCTTCGGTCGCGCCCAGCACCTGGGTCAGGGCAACCGCCTCGAACGGCACATCGCGGTCGGTGGCGAGTTTCGCGTCGACCGGCACCAGATAGTTCTCGCCCGCCATCTCCATGCCGTGCCCGGCATAGTAGATCACCGCCCAGTCCGCGCCGTCGGCCGCGTTGGCGAACGACTTCAGCGCCTCGACCAGGCTGTCCCGCGTGGCGTCGTTCACGAGGCGGACATCCTGAAAGCCGACGGCGCGCAGCGTATCGGCAATCGCCGCCGCGTCCTGGCCGGGGTTCGGCAGCACCGGCACGGAGCGATATCTGGAATTGCCCACGACCAGCGCGACGCGCCGCTCCGGAATTGCTGCCTTCTGACCCACGCCGATCGGCGCGATCGGCACAGCCGCGGCGACCGCGGGGGGTGGCTTGGCCGCACCGTGATCCACGATCACGCTCTTGTCCGTGGTGGCGACCTTGTCCAGCCGTTGCAGGCCGTCCCTGGCGACGCGCTGGCCCTGCGTCCGGTCGAGCTGATCGAGGCCGATGACGTCGAGCGCATGGCGGAAGTCGGCGCGCGCACCTTCGATATCGCCCTTCTTCTCGTCGGCGAGGCCTCGGCGTGCGTAATTCAGCGCGCCCTGTGCATTGAGTTGAGTGGCGCGATCGTAATCGCGCACGGCCTGATCGAGCTCGCCTTTGCTGGCCAGCGTCAGGCCGCGCAGCGAATAGAACTCGGATTGCCCGTCCTGGATGGCGATCGCGCGTTCGATATCCCGCGACGCATTGTCGATGTCGCCGGCGCTGATCTCGACCACCGCCCGGCAATAATAGGGGCCGCCTGCGCGCGGTGCGACCTTGATCGCATCCTGGCAATGCAGCGCCGCGAGCCGGTCCTTGCCGCGGAAATCGTAGACCAATGCGCGATTGACATAGGCGTACCACGAGCTCGGATCGAGCTCGATCGATCTGCCGTAGTCGGCGAGCGCGCGATCGTAGTCCCCGGTAGCGACGAACAGCTCGGCGCGATTGTTGAACCAGCCGGCGCTGAACGGGCCGGCAGGCTTCAGCCGGATCGCCTGATCGAAGTCGCTCAGCGCGCGGTCATAGTCCTGGTTCTGCAGGAAGACCTTGGCCCGCTGGCCATAGGATGGCGCAAACGACGGATTGATCGCGATCGACTGATCGTAGTCCGCCTTGGCTTTCTCCAGATCGCCCTTGTTATGCCAGGCGAGCGCGCGGTTGTAATAGGTGATCGAAAGGTCGCGTCCCCTGGGATTGGCCGCGATCAGGCGGGTGCAGGCGGGGATCGCGAGCTCGGGGTGCGGATCCCTGGCGTCGCACGCCGCGCCATCCTCTCTCAGACCTGCATAAGATGGGGAATTCAGCAGCAACAGCAGGCCGATTGCGGCGAGCTTGGGCAATGAGAGGCGCATTCCGGTCATTCCATTCCAGCGACCGGAAATTGAGACCACAATGTTGTTCGCGCCGTGGCAAAAATTCGCGAGCGAGGTTCCGCGCCTCAGCCCGGATCGAGCCTGTCAGCCGCGCGCGCATCGCGATGCAGCGTGCCCGCATCGTGCAGCGTTGTCGCCAGCTGGTGCAGCTGCGTGTCGCGAAAGCCCTGCTTCTCGATCGAGGCCACGGTCGAGAGCACATAGTCGCGGTTGTTGCCGGAGCGGCCATGGCCCTGCAGCACCAGGCGCTGCTGCTCGGCGAGCGACAGCCGCCCGGCATATTGCACATGGCCGCGATCGACCACATAGGCCAGCGCAGAGACGCGCTCGCGCGCCGCATTCTCCAGCCACACCGAGCGCATCACCTCGCGATAGACGTTGGTGGTCTGCTCGCGTCCGCGCAAATAGGCGATGGTGTCGTGGCGCAGGCGGGCGGCGACGCGGAACGCGATGCCGCGGCAGGCGCCGCCGCGGTCGAGCCCGAGCACCAGGCCCGGCTTCTCCGGCGTGCCGCGGTGGTCGAACGAATAGACGCAGAGCGCGCGATGCTCGCCGATCAGCCGCGCCGGCAGCTGTTCCAGGAACTCGAAGCCCGGCTTCCACATCAGCGAGCCATAGCCGAACACCCAGAGGTCGCCGTCGGTTTCGGAATGGGGAGGATTTGCTGACATCGCGCTGATGGGCTAGCAGAACGGGCCGTCGAAGCGAAGCGGATTCCGTGATGTTTCCAAGGCTTGCTCAAGGCTTGCTCAAGGCTTGCTCAAGGCTTGCTCAAGGCTTGCTGAAGGCTCGCTCAAGGGTTGCTCGGGGCTTGTTCAAGGCTCGCGGCCGCTTAGATTTTGACAAATTCGCCCGCCAAAGGACCTGCATGTCGGATCAGACCTCCGCCCCCCGCCGCCGCTCGCGCTTCGGCCTCTATGCCGTCCCCGTCGCGGTCCTGATCGCCGCGGTCGCGTGGAGCGGCTTCTGGTTCTTCGCCGCCTCGCAGGTCGGCGTGCAGGCCGATGCCTGGCGCGCGCAGGAGGCGAAGGCCGGCCGGGTCTATGATTGCGGCGATCGTTCGGTGGCGGGCTACCCGTTCCGGTTCGAGGTCCGCTGCACCGATCCGAGCGTGATGCTGGTCTCGCAGACCGCCTCGCCGCAGATGGCGTTCGTGGCGCGGCTCGCCGAGATCCTGGTCGTGGCGCAGGTCTACGATCCCAAGCTCGTGATCGCCGAATTCAAGGGCCCGGCCACGATCGCCGAGCGCGGCGCGCAGCCGACGCTGTCGGTGGGCTGGAGCAAGGGACGCAGCAGCGTCGTCGGCCTGCCGGCGGTGCCGCAGCGCGCCTCGCTGGTGTTCGACGATCTCGCCATCGACCGCACCGGCGGCGCCGCGCCGGCGCCGCTGGCGCGGGTCAATCACATCGAGCTGCACGGCAGGCAGGTCGACGGCTCGGCGCCGGACAGTCCCGCGATCGAGACCGTGCTGCAGATTGCCGGCGGCACCTTGCAGGACGTGCATCCGCTGCTCGCCCAGCCGTTCAACGCCGACATCCATGCGCGGCTCAACGGCCTGAAGGATTTCTCGCCGAAGCCGTGGCCGGATCGCTTCCGCGAGATCCAGGCCGCCGGCGGCAGCGTCGAAATCCAGCAGTCGCGGATCGAGCAGGGCGATGTGCTGTCGGTCGCGGCCGGCACGCTGCGCCTCAACGCGCAGGGTCGCATCGAGGGCGAATTGCAGATGACGGTCGCCGGTCTCGAGCGCGTCATCCCCGCGCTCGGCATCGACAAGATGCTGGAGGAGGGCGTGCCGCAGTCGACGCTCGACCGCGTCGCGCCGGGTGTGAAGAGCCAGGACCTCAGCAATCTGTTCGGCGCGCTGGATCGCGCCATCCCCGGCCTCGGCAAGGTGATCAAGCAGAACGCCAATGCCGGCATTTCCGCCGGCATCAATTCGCTCGGCACCGAGGCCACGCTCGAAGGCAAGAAGGCGCGCAGCTTCCCGCTGCGCTTCGCCGACGGCGCGGTGTTCCTGGGGCCGCTGAAAGTCGCGCAGATTCCGCCGCTGTTCTGAGCGGATGGACGCTGCGGAAACATCCGTCATTGCGAGGAGCGATAGCGACGAAGCAATCCATGGCTCCGCATATGCCGCGCGATGGATTGCTTCGCTTCGCTCGCAATGACAGAGCTTACCGGTAAGGCCGCTCACTATCTCCTCGCGCGCGATATCGTCCGTCGCGGCAATCTATTCCCGGCGCCGCGATGAGAAAAACGTGACCGGAATAATGCGCCCCGGCGCGAATATCACTCCCCGAATACCGCTCTCTCTCGCCTGAGGAAACAACCTCGTGTGGAGGAAGCGATGCGAATTCTCGGGGGAATTCTGCTCGGCAGCGTGCTGCTGTCAGCGGGTCCGGTATTGGCGGAGGACGATGCGTCCGAGCTGCGTGCGTTGAAGGCACGGCTGAAGCAGCTCGAGCAGAAAATGGAGACGCAGGCGCGCAAGGAGGAGGCGCTGGCCGCAAGACAGAGCGCAATTCAGAACGCGCAGATGACGGCGAAGGCGCCGGTGCCGTTCGATCCCTGCGCTTCGGGCAAGCTCTGCTACAAGGGCGTCACCTTCACCTTCGGCGGCTGGGTCGATCTCACCGGCATCTATCGCAGCCGTAACCTCGCCTCCGATTCGGGCTCGGTCTACAACTTCATCCCGTTCCCGCAGAGCAAGAACTACAACACCGGCGAGTCGCGCTTCACCGCGCGCCAGACCCGCTTCTCGGTGCTCGCCGAAGCCAACGCCACGGAGAACATCCACGTCGCCGGCTATGGCGAGCTCGATTTCGAGGGCGCGGCGCAGACCGCCAATTCGGTCGCGACCAATTCGTTCAATCCGCGGCTGCGGCAGGCCAGCATCGAGATCGACCGCAGCGATCTCGGCCTGCATGTCCTCGCCGGCCAATCATGGTCGCTGAACACGCCGAGCAAGGCGGGCATCGATCCGCGAGGCGCCGATACGCCGGGCGTGATCGATTTCGAACTGGTGCCGGGCTTCCTCGGCGCGCGTCAACCGGGCGTCCGGGTCTGGCAGGATATCGGGCCCGAGTTCAAGCTCGCGGTCTCGGCGGAGAACCCGCAGACGTCCTTTTTCGGCGGCAACAACCCGCTGGTCGGCACGCCGGCTGTCGGCCCGCAGGGCGTGCTCAATCCGAACCTGCTGGTCAATCTCGCCGGTCCGGGCGGCAGCTTCTTCAACAGCCTGAACAATGTCAGCCTCAACCACGTTCCGGATCTCACCGTGAAGGGCGCGTGGGATCCGCGGCTCGGGCCCTACAAGCTGCATGTCGAGGCGTGGGCGCTCTACCGCGACTTCTATGATCGCTTCAACTTCGCCAATCACGACGTCAACACGGTGAGCTTCGGCGGCCATCTCTCGGCCGAGATCGTGCCGAAGCTGCTCGAGGTGCAGGCCTCCGCCTCTTACGGTGCGCTCGGCCGCTTCACCGCAACGCCATTCCCGGATGCGACCGTGCGCCAGGACGGCTCGATCCAGCCGCTGCCGATCACGGCCTTCCTGGTCGGCTCGGTCTGGCACACGACGCCGTCGCTCGATCTCTACGCCTATGCCGGGCTCGAAAAGACCAAGGCGACCTTCTCCAATGTCGGCACGGTGCCGTTCGGCTACGGCAATCCGCTCTACAACAACCTCGGCTGCAACATCGAGAACTCGCCGGCCGCGACCTGCAACGGCAACACTTCGGAGGTGAGGCAGTACACCGCGGGCTTCTACGACACGATCTTCAAGGGCTCCTACGGCACCATCAAGGCCGGCGCGCAATATTCCTACACCCAGCGCTTCGCCTTCCAGGGTGTCGGCGGCGCGCCGAAGACCGACGACCACATCGTCATGACCCAGATCCGCTACTACCCGTTCTAGTCCTCCGTGTCGCAAGACCCTCATGGTGAGGAGCGCGAAGCGCGTCTCGAACCATGAGGCCCGGTCCATGGCCTGCATCCTTCGAGACGCCCGCAAGCGCGGGCTCCTCAGGATGAGGGGAAGTCGGTAGTGACCAGGATGGCTTCGCGCGCGGTGGACATTGATTCCGATGCGGCCAGAACCGATGCCGCTTCTGGAAAGGGAGGCTACAGATGAGGATCGTGACCAGACCGAAGCAGAGGGCCGTGATCGCGCGCGAATTGATGATGGTCAGCCGCGCCGCGCATGTGCTGCAGCGGACCGGCCTGGCGATGGCCGGTGCCATGGCCGGCACGTTCGTCGCCGCCCAGCTCGCCAAGGGCCATGTCGCTGTCTTCGGCACGCTGATCTTCATCGCAACGACGATCGTGATCGGCGCCGCCGGTTTCTATCTCGGCATCGATATTCCCAAGCCCGCGATGCGCGGCACGGGGCGCATTGATGCCGTCGAGCTTATGAGCGCGGGCGGCATCTTCCTTGCCGCGCTGGCTGCGCTGGTGTCTGTCTACGGCATCGTGTTCGACGAAATTCCGCCGCGCGCCTGGGAGTTCGTGATCGGCTCCTGGTGGTTCGGTGGCGGCATCATGCTGGCGACCGCCGGCCTCGTCGGCCGTCAGCGGCCGGCGCAGAAGGCCGCCGCGATATCGGCGGGGCCGATCCGGGATCAACGGTTGCGGCGGTGAGCACGGTCGCGACGAGTGAATTCGAACGATCGCGCTCTCACTCCGTCACCCTGAGGTGGCCGCCTCTTCGGCGGCCCTCGAAGGGCGGCGGCCCGGCTGCGGCCGTGCATCCTTCGAGGCTCGCGTAGCGGCGCAGTTGCGCCGCTGTGCTCGCACCTCAGGATGACGGGGCTGACACCATTGCGCGCCTTGCCTCGACCAGTGCGTCGCAGCCTTCCGCTGCCACATTTCCCTGCTGCGCCAATCTGTCCCGTAGCTGCGACCGGCCGATGCGATACCCTCACCAAAAAATCGGGGAGGGACTTTAATGCCAGCGAAATTCACCCGCCGTCACGTCATCGCTGCCGGATCAGCGGCCGCCGCGATGCCCTTCCTGTCACGCGGAGCCTCGGCGCAAGCCGCCTGGCCCTCGCGGCAAATCCGCATGATCTGCAGCTACCCCGCCGGCGGGCAGACTGATCTCCTGGCGCGAGCCTTCGGCGAATTCATCGCAAGGCAAGTCGGGCAGACCGTCGTCATCGAGAACAAGGCGGGCGCCTCGGGCTCGATCGGCGCCGCCGAGGTGGCGCGCGCCGCGCCTGACGGTCACACCATCCTGTGCTCGATCTCGACCACTTACGTGATGAACCGCGCTATGATGAAGAACCCCGGCTACGACATGGACAAGGATCTGACGCTGGTCAGCGTGATCCCGGGCGCCGGGCTGCTGCTGGTCGCGAGCCCGAAATTGGGCGTCAAGACACTGGCGGAATTCGTCGCCTATGCGCGCAGCAGCGGCAAGGTGAATTTCGGCACCTACAGCGCGGGCTCCGCGCCGCACATGACGATCAACGAGCTCAACAAGCAGTATGGCCTCACCATCGAGCCGATCCATTATCGCGGCGAGGCGCCGATGTGGACCGGGCTTGCGGAAGGCACGCTCGATGTCGCGATGGGCAGCTACACCGCCGCGCAAACCGTGCTGCAGAGCAACCGGGGCGTCGTCTTCGGAGTTCACTCGAAGAAGGTCGACGCGATCCCCGAGATCAGGACGCTGCCCGAGCAGGGCGCGACGTCGAAGTTCTTCACCGTGAGCGGCTTCTCGGGCTGGGCGCTGCCGAAGGCGACGCCGCAGCCGATCGTCGATCGGCTGTCGGAGATTTGCGTCGCCGCCAATAGCGATCCGAAGGTGAAGGAGGTGCTCGCGACCTTCGTGCTGGAGCCCGCGATCGGCTTCAAGGACAGCAATGCGCTGTATCAGCGCGAATTGCCGGTCTGGATGGAGGCCGCGCAGTCACTCGGCCTGCCGCCGGCTTAAAGCGATCAGGAACTGAAGGATGGCTGCATCGGCGGTCACCATTCGTCGTAGAACCACTCCCTTGGGATTCGAGGTCGCGCCCTTGCGTATGGCGGGATAGACGTCCGCTCGGGCTTGCGCACGGCCGGAGCCGGCTGCGTCGGAGGCGGTGAGGCCTTCGGCTCGGAAACCTTCGCGAGTGCCCGTTTCATTTCTTCCTGGCTCGCCTTGAGTTCCTCAATGGCTTTGGAGTTCTCGCGGGCCATCTGTTGCTGGTTCGCCTTTAGTTGCTCGATATTTCGCTCAACATTCGCGAGGTCGCGTGCGATCGTTTGCAGCAGCTGCGTCTGATCGGGAGGGGCTGTGTTGGCTGTCGGCGCGGCGTCCTGCGGTGGTGCGGTCTGAGGCAACGGCGTCGCTTGGGGCGGAGCGGTGTCTGCCGCGGCGACCTGAACGGCAGGTGGAGCGGGCTGCGCCGGAGGCTGCGGATCATCCGGCGGCAATGCTGGAGTTGAAACGAGCTGCGGCGCCCAACGGGCGACAAGCAGCTTGGCTTCCCCGCCATATGACGATTGCAAAGCCAGGGCAGCGACAACGATACATGCTGCCACCGACAAGGCGGTGAGGGCTCGGAATATCGGTCTTCCGGGTCGCGATTGCAAGCCAGGTCCGGAAGAAGAGGGGCTGGGCCCGGAAGAAGCAGGGCTAGGTCCGACCGAGGGCGGGTTTGGCTGCACCGAAGGGCGGGACGCGGCATCGCGCTCCATTCTTGCGAGCTGTTCACTCAAGCGCGTGAGTTCTTCATCGGCGCGCGCAATCTGCCTGTGGGCTTCCGCGAGTCTTTCGTCGGCGCGCGCGCTCACGCTATCGTTCGATCCAGCTGGGTCCGGAGTGGGTGCGGAGTTCATTGACGTATCCCTTTCCGTGCAATGTCACCCAAGAGTACCGACTCGGCTATCCGTCAGGGGCGATCAGCCTCCAGCACTCGCTTCAGTCTTGTCCAAAGAATGGCCGGATGATAGCGCGCCTGAGGTCTCGTGATAATGGGGCGAGGTACCGGCAAGCCGACATCGGGGCAGGCTTGCGAGTTGTCCTTGGGGCAATGCAAAAGGTCCTGGCCAGCGTAGTCTCAGGCGTCCCGCTCCACCAACTCGAAGGTGATGCCCTCCGGGCCCTCGAACAGCCGGAGCTTCCGGCTGATGTAATCCATCTCGTCGCTCAGCATGGTGACACCGTTCGCCACCAGGTGCGCGGTGGCCGCCTCGATGTCGTCGACGCGGAAGGCGAGGTGATTGAAGCCCAGCCTTCGCAGATTGGTCGGGTGCACCCCCGGATCGGTCCCCGGGGGCGGGTCGAACTGGAGCAGCTGGATCTCGAAATCCGCTCCTTGGAGTGCGAGCGTGATGTGCTGCGCTCTCATGGCCGGCATGCCCATGTACCGGGCGGGAACGCCGCCGTCGATGGTCGCGACGTGGGTCTTCTTGAAGCCAAGCAGTGCGAAGAACGCGATCGCCGGGCCGGCATCTGCCACTGCGATCGTCACATGATCCGGACTGAGTATCATCTGATCGCTCCCTGTCATCAGTGACGCGCCGGCTTTCCTGCTGGAGGCTACCAGCTCGCTCCGTCCGCCGGTAGGCGGACCGAGCCCCGCCTACGTCTTCAAATTCGCATGCGGCCGGCCGAAGTCGGGCGCGGCGGAGTCCTGGCCGGTCTCGACGATGCCGCGGCGGATGGCGCGGGTGCGGGTGAAGTGGTCGAACAGCGCTTCGCCGTCGCCGCGCCGGATCGCGCGGGTCAGCTTCGACAGATCCTCGTTGAAGGTGCCGAGCATCTCGAGCACGGCGTCCTTGTTGGCCAGGAATACGTCGCGCCACATCGTCGGGTCCGAGGCCGCGATGCGGGTGAAGTCGCGGAAGCCTCCGGCGGAGAATTTGATGACCTCGGATTCCGTCACCTGCGCCAGCTCGTCGGCGGTGCCGACGATGGTGTAGGCGATCAGATGCGGCAGATGGCTGGTGATCGCGAGCACAAGGTCATGATGATCGGGCGTCATGACCTCGACCTTGGCGCCGAGCGCGGCCCAGAACGCGCGCAGCCGGTCGGTCGCCGCGGGATCGGTGCCTTCGGGCGGGGTGAGGATGCACCAGCGATTGATGAACAGCTCGGCGAAGCCGGAATCCGGCCCCGAATGCTCGGTGCCGGCCACCGGATGCGCCGGGACGAAGTGGACGCCGTCAGGCAGATGCGGCGCCATGTCCTTGACGACGGCGCCTTTCACCGAGCCGACGTCGGAGATGATGGCGCCGGGCTTGAGATGCCCGGCGATCTCGGCGGCGACCGGGCCGCAGGCGCCGACCGGGATACAGAGGATGACGAGGTCGGCATCCTTCACCGCCTCGATATTGGTCTCGACGACGCGATCGACGATGCTGAGCTCGGCGACGCGCGCACGCGTCTTCTCCGAGCGCGCGGTGGTCACAATCTCGCCGACCAGCCCTTGCGCGCGCGCGCCGCGCGCGATCGAGCCGCCGATCAGGCCGAAGCCGATCAGCGCGATGCGTTTGAAGAGCGGGGCGGTGGTCACGATGTCACTTTCCGGCCAGGAAGTCGCGCAGTCCCTCGACCACGAGGCGGTTGGCCTCCTCGGTGCCAATGGTCATGCGCAGCGCATGCGGCAGCTTGTAATTGTTGAGTGCGCGCAGCACGAGGCCGCGCCGTGTGAGATAGGCGTCGGCTTCCGCCGCGGTCTTGCCCTTGTCGGTCGGGAAGTGGATCAGCACGAAATTGGCGACGCTCGGCGTCACCTTCAGCCCGAGCTTGCCGATCTCCTCGGTCAGCCAGTTGCGCCATTGTTCGGTGTGGGTCCGCGACATCTGCACATGCGCCGTGTCCTCGATCGCCGCCACCGCCGCCAGCATCGCCGGTGTCGTGACGTTGAACGGACCGCGGATGCGGTTGCAGGCATCGACGATATGCGCGGGCCCGAACATCCAGCCGATCCGCAGCGCGGCAAGGCCGTGGATCTTCGAGAAGGTGTGCGTCACCACCGTGTTGTCGGTGGTCGCGACCAGCTCGATGCCGAGCTCGTAGTCGTTGCGCGAGACGTAGTCGGCATAGGCGGCATCGAGCACCAGCAGCACATGCGACGGCAGCGCGGCGCGCAGGCGCTTGACCTCGTCGAACGGGATGTAGGTGCCGGTCGGATTGTTCGGGTTGGCGAGCCAGACCAGTTTCGTGCGCGGCGTCACCACCTTGAGAATGGCGTCGACGTCGGCGGTGAAATTGGTCTCGGCCGCGATCACGTTCCTGGCGCCGTTCGCCATGGTGGCGATCGGGTAGACCAGGAAGCCGTGGGTGGTGGAGATCGCCTCGTCGCCGGGCGCGAGATAGGTGTGCGCCAAGAGATTGAGGATCTCGTCGGAGCCGGCGCCGCAGATGATGCGGTCGGGATCGAGCCCGTAGGCGCGGCCGATCGCCTCGCGCAGCACGCGCGAGGTGCCCTCCGGATAGTCCTCGAGATGGTCAGCCGCGGCCTCGTAGGCCGCGATCGCCTTCGGAGACGGACCGAACGGCGTCTCGTTGGCGGACAGCTTGAACACCTTGCGGCCCGGTTCCGGCACCGGGCTCTTGCCGGGCGTGTAGGGCGCAATATCGAGGATGCCGGGGTTCGGCACGGGGCGGGACATCATCAACTCCGAACAGAGCGTTTTCAAGCGAAGTGGACACCGGTTCGCGTGAAGAAAACGCGTCAAAACAAAAGCCTGGACGAGCGGCCGGCTGCTACTTCAGGTCCTGGCCGATCCGTTAGAGGGCACCGTATAGCGCGTTGCGTGGCTGCCGACGAGGGCCGACGAGCGCACTGAGGCGCCGGCCTTGATCAGGGCGAGCTTGATGGCCTCGAAATCGTGGCCGGTGACCGAGACCAGGAGCGCCGCGCCGTCGAAGGCGGTGTCGGGGACCGCGACGATCTCGGCGAGCGGCGCAAGCGCCCGGGCGACATCGGCGTTCCAGCCGGAGACGCGCACGCTCCAGGTCTGCACTTCGGTGACCATGGCGTCGTCGGCGACCCGCGAGATCACGAACACCGGCAGCGCAGCGGGATGGTCGGCGCGTTCGAGGAACGGCAGCCGCGCGATGATCTTCGGCGCGCCACTGGCCTCGAGCGCATTCCACCACGGCGTGCGGCTTGCGATCGCGGAGACCAGCGCGAGGTCGCCCTTCGACTTCGCCACCGCTTCGACCGCGGCCTGTGCGCTGAAATGCGAGACGTAAGGCACCACGAAGCCGAAGTGAAACCGCGCCGAGTCGCGCATGGCCGACTCGCCGACCGAAACATCGGCATGCACCGCGAACGGCGCCTGCACATAGGTGAAGGTCGAGATGATGACGCGCCAGATGCTCTCGATGGTGTCGAGCGGCAGGATGCCGCGATGACGCCGCACCAGTTCGCGCATCATGCTGGCCTCGCGCGCCGGGCGAAACGCCGAGCCGACCTCCTGGGTCTTCTTGACCTGGATCAGGCGGTCGATGATATCGCCGCGCGCCATCAGCAGGCGGTGAACCTGCTCGTCGATCGCATCGATCTCCTTGCGCAGATCCTGCAGCGAGGGCGGCGACGGGGGTGGGTTGGACATGCTCTCAAACCTTGTCGTCGGGGCGGCCCGTTGCCGCGTCGGACAGGGTCCCTGATTAGGAAAGACGGGCAGCGAAAGCAAAGAGAAACGTCGCAGGCGTGCCTTGCGCATTCGGTTAACCAATTGGCCGTGGGCAGGGCTGTCTTGACGCCGGGGGGCGTGGGGACTACGTTCCCTGCGTCCCGTGGTCATTTGAGCCGGCCGGCTTGCAGCCACGTTAAACAACTCGCTAAACAGGCCGGGGACCTTATCAGCTCCCGGCCGAACCTTTGTTCAGGCCGGGTTTTTTATTGGCCTGAGGTCCGTCGAGCCCTCCCGCGCGGAGGCAGGGTCGCCTAGATGAGCAACGTGCGTCCGATACCGAGCCCACAAACCCCGAGCGATGATCGCGCCCATGAGGCCGACCATCCGTCGTCACTGGTGGCGAAATTCGGGATGGACCAGCCGCTCAAGCTCGATTGCGGCGTCGATCTCGCACCGTTCCAGATCGCCTATCAGACCTATGGCGAGCTCAATGTCGACCGCTCCAACGCGATCCTGGTCTGCCACGCGCTGACCGGCGATCAGCACGTCAACAACATCCATCCCGTCACCGGCAAGCCCGGCTGGTGGGAGACCATGGTCGGCATCGGCCGGCCGATCGATCCCGATAAATACTTCATCATCTGCTCCAATGTGATCGGCGGCTGCATGGGCTCGACCGGCCCTGCGTCGCTGAACCCCGCGACCGGCAAGGTGTGGGGACTCGATTTCCCGATCATCACCATCCCCGACATGGTGCGCGCGCAGGCGATGCTGATCGATCGCCTCGGCATCACGACGCTGTTCTGCGTGGTCGGCGGCTCGATGGGCGGCATGCAGGTGCTGCAATGGACCGCGGCCTATCCGGAGCGCGTGTTCTCGACGCTCGCGATTGCCTGCTCGACGCGCCACTCGGCGCAGAACATCGCGTTCCACGAGCTCGGCCGCCAGGCCGTGATGGCCGATCCGGACTGGCGCGGCGGCCGCTATGTCGACGAGGACACCCATCCGCATCGCGGGCTCGCCGTGGCGCGGATGGCCGCGCACATCACCTATCTCTCGGACGCCGCGCTGCATCGCAAGTTCGGACGGCGGATGCAGGACCGCGAGCTGCCGACCTTCTCGTTCGATGCGGATTTCCAGGTCGAGAGCTATCTGCGCTACCAGGGCTCGTCCTTTGTCGAGCGCTTCGACGCCAACTCCTATCTCTATCTGACCCGCGCGATGGACTATTTCGACATCGCCGCCGACCACAACGGCGTGCTGGCGAAGGCGTTCACCGGCATCCAGACGCGGTTCTGCGTGGTGTCGTTCACCAGCGACTGGCTGTTTCCGACCTCGGAATCGCGCGCGCTGGTGCATGCGCTGAATGCGTCGAGCGCGCGGGTGTCGTTCGCCGAGATCGAGACCGACAGGGGGCACGACGCCTTCCTGCTCGACGTGCCCGAATTCCTCGACATCTCCCGCGCCTTCCTGCTGGCCGCAGGCAAGGCGCGCGGACTGAAGGACGACGGCCAGTCATGAGCATGCAGCAGACATTGCCCTTGCCGGGTATCGCGCCGGAGCGGACCGGCGGCCATCGCACCGATCATCTCCTGGTCGCCGACATGGTGCGGCCGGGCTCGCGCGTGCTCGATGTCGGCTGCGGCGATGGCGAATTGCTGCAGCTGTTGGAGAGCCGCGGCATCGACGGCCGCGGAATCGAGCTGTCACGCGAGGGCGTCAATGGCTGCGTCGCCAAGGGACTCGCCGTGGTGCAGGGCGATGCCGACACCGATCTCGTCAACTATCCCGACGATGCGTTCGACTACGTGATCTTGTCGCAGACCTTGCAGGCGACGCGACAGCCCAAGGTGGTGCTGGAAAATCTGCTGCGCATCGGCCAGCGCGCCATCGTCTCGTTCCCGAATTTCGGGTTCTGGAAGATGCGGCTGCAGCTCCTGATCGGCGGCCACATGCCGCGCACCGAGAATTTGCCGGCGAGCTGGTACGACACCTCGAACATCCATTTCTGCACCATCAAGGATTTCGTGCAGCTCTGCGAGGAGATCAATGTCAAGATGGAGCGCGCGGTGGCGCTCGATCTCTACGGCCGTCCGGTGCCGCTCAACCTGCCGTGGTGGGTGTGGAACATGTTCGGCGAGCAGGGCGTGTTCCTGCTCAGCCGGGGTGGGCAGGGGAAGTGACGTCATGGCGTCATTTCGGGGCACGCGAAGCGTGAACCCGGAATCTCGAGATTCCGGGTTCGATGCTGCGCATCGCCCCGGAATGACAGGACTACACCGGCGCCGCCACCAGCGACCGCGGATCGCGCGCCGGCCAGCGGCCGGCCTCGACCAGCGCGATGAAGCGCTCGACCATCTCGTTGAACAGCGCTGGCTCCTCGAGGTTGAGCACGTGACCCGACTTCGGGAAGAAGGAAAGCCCGGCGGCCGGCAGATGCTGCTTCAGGAACATGCTGGGGGCGATGCAATTGTCGTCCTCGTCGCCGCACAGGATCAGCGCCGGCGTCACGGCGCGCCTGATCGCGTCGGTCATGGTGTAGATCGAGGGTCGGCCGCCCTGGAAGCTGCGCATCGTATTGGCCGAGCCCCTGGCGTCGTGGCGGGCGAGCGCGGCGTAGAAGTCGGCGTGGCCGCGCGGATCCTTGACCAGGAACGGAATCCGGCTCGGCGCCTCGCGCGTCACCTTGGCGACCTCGACCGCGCCGATGGTCTCGTATTGCTCGGCATTGGCGCGGCACTGCGCGCGGAAGGCATCGAGATTCTCGAGGCTCGAGCCGGAGCCGACCGCGGCCAGCGTCATCGACAGCGCGCGCTCCGGCGCGTTGAGCGCGATCTGTAGCGACGAATAGGAGCCCATCGAGAGCCCGACGAAATGCGCCTTGGCGATGCCGAGATGATCGAGCACCGCGAGCGCGTCGGTATAGAAGTGCTGGTAGGTGTAGACGTCGGCGCTCGGCGGCACGTCGGACGGCGTGTAGCCGCGCGCCGAATAGGCGATGCAGCGGTGGCCGCGCGCGAAGTAGCGCATCTGCGGCTCCCAATTGGTGTGATCAGCGGCAAACTCGTGCAGGAAGATGATCGGGGTTCCGCTGCCGGCCTCTTCGAAATGGAGGCGGACATGATCTTTCGTCGTGGCGTAGGGCATTGAAATTCTCCTCTCGTTGGCCGCGTCCAGATTTGCAGTTAATTTTCAGGGCCGCAATGCGGCAGTTCCGGTTCCTTTCTCGTCATCGAATCATCGCGGAATGACCCAGAAATGGTTCCCGCTGCGCCGCATGAAATCTTCCTCGCGCCATCCCGATTTTCAAAACCACCGTCGCGTTCCCCCGGGAACGCGACGGGGAGTTGGGGGGCGTTACAGAGGATCTAGTGAAGTATGGTTCAGTTGCTTGCGTGTCGCCGGTCGCTTCGTGTTTTGGCGCTGGCTCTGTGTTCGCTCACTCTCGCAGTGATCTCCGCCGCTCCGGCATCCGCCCGTCCGCACCACTCACGTCACGCGCATTCGGCCCATGCCGGCCATCACGCGCGTCATTATGCCCGTCATCACTATCGGCACGCCGCGCGGCTGTCGCGCGCCGAGCGCCGCGCGCTCGCGCAGCCGGGTGGGATCATCGAAACCAACGCAGCGCCGTTGCCCGGCAGCGCTGACCCCGTGCCCAACACCGGCGGCGTCAGCGCGGCAGGTGGCTTCGGCTCGTCCGGCATCGTGGCCGAGGCGCGCCGCTATCTCGGCGGCAATCCGACCGACCGCTCCAGCCTGTGGTGCGCACGCTTCATGAACATGGTGCTGCAGCACACCGGCCATCGCGGCACCGGCTCCGACATGGCGAGCTCGTTCGCCAAATACGGTACGCGCGTTTCGGGACCGCAGGTCGGCGCCATTGCCGTGATGAGCCGCCGCGGCGGCGGCCATGTCGGCATCATCACCGGCGTCGATGCCAAGGGCAATCCGACCATGATCTCCGGCAACAGCGGCCACCGCGTCCGCGAGACGCCGGTCTCGCGCGGCCGGATCTACGCCTATGTGATGCCGACCAACTGACTCGTCGAAAGCGGGGCAGGGCGCGTATGCGCCTTGCCCGGCCTACGACGCGACAGGTCCCTCGGCGGCAATCGTGTCGCCGACGGCGGCGCCGCCATCGCTGATGATCTCGGCATAGATGCCGCATTCATTGTTGCCGAAGCGCTGCATCAGCGTGTTCGGCACCGAGAGGTCGCGTGCGCCGGTATCGGGATCGACATTGACCGCCGCACAGCGGGTGATGCGCTTCACCACCCTCGCCCGTGCGCTGCCGATCGCAATGGTCTGGTCGAGCAGGCTGGCTTCATGCCAGGCCGGCCAGCCCTCGACATAGAGATTGGCGCGGAAGCGCAGCGGATGGACCGGCGCCTGCACCATCTCCTCGATCGCCCGCAGGCTGGCCAGATTGATGATCGAGACCACCTTGCGCGGCACGTCGGAGAAACTGTGGCCCGGGCTGACCAGCACCTTGGGCGGTCCCTTGATCTGGCCGGTGTGACGGTCGGCGAAATAGCGCTCGATGGCCGCGCGGCCTTCCGCGGTCTCGAGGTCGCCCTGGGCCACCATCGCGCCATCCCGGCGCAGCGTCAGCACGTGGCTGTCATCGTCGAACTGGGCGCGCAGCGGCGCCAGCCACTCGTCCCGCTGCAGCATCAGGAAATGCGGCTTCGGCAACCACTTCGGCGCGGAGGGATCGAAACCGCTCGGGCCGTTCTCGATCGCATAGCGGCGATCGGAGCGGAGCGTCTCGCCGGCCTTGAGCTCTGCGTGCGGCAGCGACTCGGGCGTGAGGCCCTTGACGGGGTAGCGGTAGATGCCGGTGATCCTGGCGGAGGAGGGTTGTGCGTTGTCCATCCGCTCGCTCTAGCCTGTTTGGCGGGCGAGGAGAACTGCCGGCCGCGGGAAGGTACTAAAGCGTGATGGCATTAAGTTCGATAGCCTGAATTTTTGAGGTAGTTGGCACATTCCTCGGAGGTGAAGGCGTC
>NZ_JADFUD010000048.1:0-60825 GCF_054820065.1 Bradyrhizobium sp. UFLA06-06 | reverse complement strand
TGAAGCTCTGCGACTTCTCCGCACCGTTCAGCCTGAACGACATCGGCTGCGGATACGGCGCGCTGTGCGCCTATCTCGCAAGGCGCCATCCGCAAGCGGAGATCGACTATCTCGGGATCGATCTGTCGCTCGCCATGATCAGCCGCGCGCGCCGCCGTTTCTCGGCGCCGGGGCGCCGCTTCAAGGTCGGCAAGGGCAGCCTGCGCCGCGCGACCTATTCGGTCGCGAGCGGCATCATGAATGTCGATGTCGGCGGCTGCCGCCGATCCTGGGAGGCATTCGTCGCCGAGATGCTGGCCGACCTGCGCCGCGCCAGCGTGCGCGGCTTCAGCGTCAACTTCGTCACCGGGGAGGCGGACCCCACGGCAGCCGCCAATGCGGTGCCGGTGCAGCAACTCTACTGCACGAGGCCCGAGCCGTGGATCCAGTATTGCGAACGCGAGCTTGGCTGCACGGTCGAGACGATCGACGGCTACGGAATGAACGAAGTCACCCTGCTGGCGCGATGCAGGGATTGCTGATAGGGCTGCGGACTATCGCTTGTCCAGAATCCGCAACTCGGCCGTGGCGCTGGCGACCGTCACATCGTTGGCGTCGATCAGATCGGCTTCCACGATCATGTCGCGGTCGGTCTGCGAGATGACCTTCGCCTTGGCCGTGATCGGGCCGATGCGCGCCGGTTTGAGAAACCGCGTGGTGAGGGTCTTCGTCACGACGGTCCGCGTTGCGGGCAGCGCTGCGAGCGCGCCGAGGCCCGTCGCTGAATCCAGCATCGCGGCAAGGAAACCGCCCTGGATCGTTCCATGGCGGTTGGTGAACAAGGGTTGCGCCTCGAAACGGACTGTGGCGGTTTCACCGTCGAAGCCCAGCCACTCGCGTCCAAGAAGTTGCGCGCCGGGCGGCATTTCTGCGCTTGCTTCACTCAAGCCGGTCACCGCAATTGTTGTCGGTCCAAATGTATCAGCCCGTCTGGCTCATGCAATAAACTCGGTGTCGTCCCTGCGAAAGCAGGGACGACGACCGCGATGAACCGCGCGACTTGCCGTCACCCCTCCGCGACCGCATCGCCCCAGGGCTGGAACGGCTCGGTGACGCCGCTGTTGGTGGTGCCGTCGCGCAGCACGACGCTCGGGCAGGCGAACTTCATCGGCAGGGTCTGGATACGGGCCTCCTCGAAATCGAAGCGGCCGCGCAGCGCCTCGCGCACGCTCGCGGGCAGGCGCTTGTCGCCGATCACCACGGCGCCCTCGCTGGCGTCGATCCGCGGCTGGTGGATCGCGGCGTCGAGATCCATGCCGAAATCCATTACGAAGGAGAGCAGTTGCGACACCGCCGGCAGGATGCGGCGGCCGCCCGATGCGCCCGCGGCAAGCGTGCGGCCGTCGGCGGCCTGCGCCACCACAGGCGTGTAGTTGGTCAGGCAGCGCTTGCCGGGCGCGAGCGAGTTCGGATTGCCTTGCGTCGGATCGAACCACATGATGCCGTTGTTCATGGTCAGCCCGGTGTTCGGCGTCACGAATTTGGAGCCGAAGGTCGACAGCAGCGTCTGCGTCACCGCGGCCATGTTGCCGTCGCGGTCGACCGCGGAGAAATGCGTGGTGCAGCTTGGCGCGATCGCTTCGGCGCCGAGCGCGCGGCGGCCGTCGACGTCGCCCATGTCCTTCAGCCGTTCGCGATAGGCGGCTTGCAGCGCCTCGGCATAGGCAGCGTAGGCCGCCGCATCCGGCCCGCCCTGCGCGGGCACGAGCGCCTTTTGCAGCAGGCCGAGCGTGCGCGCCATGGTCGGACCCGCGGTCAGCTCCGGCGTCGCATAGACCGTGCCGCCGCGATAGGGAATTTTCAGCGGCTCGCGCAGGTGGGCGCGGAAGGCGGCGAGGTCGCGCACCGACAGCGCGCCGCCGGCGGCCTGGATGTCGTCGGCGATGCTGCGCGCCAGATCGCCCTCGTAGAAATCGCGCGGACCGGCTGCGGCGAGCTGCGCCATCGTGGCCTTCAGCTTGTCCTGTGGCATGCGGACCACCGACCTGATGCCCCATTGCGCGTTCGGCGGCAGGCCGTCCTGCAGATACGCCGCGGCGCTGGCGGGATAGCGCCGCAGATCGGCGGCGGAGCTTGCGATCATCGCGGTGGTCCACCAATCGACCAAAAGGCCCTCGCCGGCGAGCTTGACGCTCGGCGCCAGCAGGTCCTTCCACTCCATCCTGGCGTGGCGGCGATGCGCCTCCTCCATGCCGGCAACGACGCCGGGCACCGCGATCGAGCCGGGGCCGTGCAGGTTGCGGTCGTCCTTGACCCGCGCCCAGGGGAACAGGTCGGAGGCTGCGCCGCCGGTCAGCGGATAATCCTCGATACGCAGGCCGTCGGGCGCGCGCATGCCGTAGTCGATCACCTCGACGCGGTTCTCCTTCGCGCGATACAGCACCATCGCGCCGCCGCCGCCGGCGCCGCTCATCCATGGCTCCACGACGCCAAGGGCGAAGGTGGTGGCGATCACGGCGTCGACGCAATCGCCGCCCGCGGCCAATACCTCCGCGCCGACCTCGGCCGCCCGGCGCGACTGTGCGGCGACGATGCCGCCCTTGGCGCTGACGGCCGGCTTGCGGATCACTTGCGAGTTGGAGAACTGGTCGGACATGGCGTTGCTTTCGCTGTTCTTGTTGCGGGTGGGACACGTTGGCGTAGCATGCCAAGCATGGCACTGTCAGTGCAAACAAGAACCAATTTCAGGGAGCGGAAAATGACTGGTGTGAAGTGTGAACGGGACGGCAAGGTCGGCATCCTGACGCTCAACGATCCCGCGAGCCTGAACGCCATGACGCCGGAACTGCTCGGCGATCTCGCGCGCGCCGTCAGCGAGATGAGCCTCGATCCCGGCATTCGCGCGCTGGTCCTGACCGGGGAGGGGCGCGGCTTCTGCTCCGGGCAGAACCTCAAGGCGTTCCAGTCGCTCGGCGACAATATTTATACCGGCGTGATGAGGCATTATTGGCCGGCGATGCAGGCCTTGCGCGAATGCCGCGTCCCTGTCGTGGTCGCGGTCAACGGCGTCGCGGCCGGCGGCGGGTTCAGCCTCGCGATGTCCGGTGACATCATCCTGGCCGCGCGCTCGGCGAGCTTCATCCAGGTGTTCAGCCGGATCGGCCTGGTGCCCGACCTCGGCTCGACCTGGCTGTTGCCGCGCCTGATCGGCCGCCAGCGCGCGCTCGACCTGATGCTGCTGAACGAGCCGCTGCCGGCCGAGCGGGCCAAGGAGTGGGGGTTGGTGCGCGACGTGGTCGATGATGCAAGGCTGCTCGACGAGGCGAAGGCGCTTGCCGGTCGCCTTGCGGACGGACCGACGCGCGCGCTGGTCGCGACCCGGCAGCTGCTCGAGGAGAGCGAGCACGCCAGCTACGCCGATCAGTTCCGCCGCGAGATCGAGCTGCAGCAGGTGATCCGCGAGAGCGCCGACGCGAAGGAAGGCCGCCAGGCCTTCGTCGAGAAGCGCAAGGCGCAGTTCACTGGGCACTAGGCTTTGGTCCACGGCACGTTACAGCAGACGCGATTGAGTCGGGCCATCACGGCATCGGCTTGCGTCCCCTCTCCCGCTTGCGGGGGAGGGTTAGGGTGGGGGCTCTCTCCGCGAGTCGCATCGTGGAGAGAGCCCCCATCCGCATCGCATCAGATGCGATGCGACCTAAGAGCGAGCTTCGCTCGTCTCGAACCCCGCAAGCGGGAGAGGTGCAGCGAGCGTGCCGCTGGACTGTTTCGACTTCACATCATCATGCTTTACCCGATCGCAATCGCGACCTTGCCGAAATGCGCGCCGCTCGCCATGTGGGCGAACGCGGCCTTGGCCTGGTCGAACGCGAACACCTTGTCGATGACGGGCTTGACGCCGTGCAGGCTGATGCCGTCGCACAGTGCCTGCAAATCCTCGATCGAGCCGACGGTGACGCCTTGCAGCCGCTGCTGCTGCATCACCATCAGCGGCAGCCGCGTATCGGACGAGGCGGGACCTGCGAGCACGCCGATGAAGGCGATGGTGCCGCCGATCCTGGTGGCGCGGATCGATTCGTTCAGCGTGCCGACGCCGCCGACCTCGACGACGAGATCGACGCCGCGCCCGGTCAGCTCGCGCGCCTTCTTGCCCCAATCGGGCGTGGTCTTGTAGTTGAGCGTGACATCGGCGCCGAGCTGCTTCAGCCGCGCGATCTTGGCGTCGCTGGAGGAGGTCGCGATGACGCGGGCGCCGCACATCTTGGCGAATTGCAGCGCGAACAGCGAGACGCCGCCGGTGCCCTGGGTCAGCACCGTCTGCCCCGGCTTGAGGTCGCCGAGCTTGACCACTGCGCTCCACGCCGTGAGACCGGCACATGGCAGTGCCGCGGCCTCGATGTCGCTGAGATGATCCGGCGTGCGCACCAGCGCATGCGCGGGGAAGACCCGGTACTCGGTCAGCACGCCGTCGACGCTGCCGCCGAGCGCCGCGCGCATCCGCGCCTCGCTCGGCTCGCCCCCGAGCCAGCTTTCGAAAAAGCTGCCGATCACGCGATCGCCGGGTGCAAAGCTCCTGACTCCGGCGCCGACCGCCTCGACCACGCCGGCGCCGTCGGAGACCGGCACCAGCGGAAATTTCTGACGCGAGCCGTAGCCGCCCTTGACCGTGAGCAGGTCGCGATAGTTCAGCGTCGCTGCCTTCAGCCGCACCAGGACGTCACCGGGGCCGGCTTGCGGAACCGGCTTGTGGACCAGCGCCAGCGCGTCGACGCCGCCGGGGCCTTGCAACTCATAGCATTTCACGGAACGTCTCCTGCTCGGTGCTCTTGTGTTGGGCAGCGCTCGCGGCGCCGCCGTGCATGCTCCGAGCATATGTCAGGCCTGCCGCGCGTGGCCATAGCGCGCAGCGGGGCCAATGGAATGGCGCCCATGTCCGAACGCGTTGGCGCTGCCCGAAAATACCGCCAATCTGTGCCGCTAATGAAGTGACCGAGCGGAGGTGACCATGGCTGCCTTGCTTGAGACGAAGCGCGATCTGATCGCCACGCTCGCACGCGGCGCGGTTCGCGTGCTGCTCGCCGCTGCATGGATCGCTTGCGGTAGTGCGATGGCCGCAGCAGACGAAAGCCTCTACCGCGCACAGACCGTCGTCACCGGCCAGGGCGAAGCGAACCGCATCATTGGCTTCGGTGCATGTCTGGAGGACGTCCTGATCAAGGTATCCGGTCAGCCCATGCTGGCAGGCGACCGCCGGCTTGCCGCCTACAAATCGAAGGCCAAGGAGTTCGTCAGCAGTTTCGACTATCACGATCAATATGCCGGCAAGCCGCATCATGACGAGCAGGGCACCCGCGACCGGCCGTACGACCTGACGGTGGGTTTCGACGAGAAGAAGATCGACGGCATTCTCGCCAGCCTCGGTCTCAAGCCGTGGCGGTCGCAGCGGCCGGTGCTCGGCGTCTTCGCCGAGATGCAACACGGTCCGAAGGACTATATCGTCACGTCAGACGGGACGCAGTCCGACTTGCAACGCGACGCGCTGGCGGCTGCGGCCGGAAAGCGCGGCATGCGCTTCGTGCTGCCCGATGCAGCGGCGTTGACGAGTGCCAACCTCACCGCCGCCGAACTGTCGAAGACGGCGCCGGCGAAGGTGAGCTCGATCGTCGCGCTGCAGGGCGGCGAGGCCACTCTGCTCGGACGGCTGGTCTGGGACGACAATGACCTCGGCTGGGCCACGCAATGGCGGATGGCCTGGCACGGCAAGGATTACAAATGGCAGTTCCGCGGCGTCACCTTCGATGAAGCCTTCCGCCGCGGTATCGGCGGCGCCGCGCAGCTGCTGTCGGGCAATGGCGATCCGGGGCGATCGAAATGAGCTTGTGCGGGCGCAACGGCTGATTTGCTAGCCAGCGTAGCCGAGCGTTTGCGACGGGTATTCCCCGAACATCGCGCGGTAATATTGCGAGAAGCGCCCGAGCTCGATGAAGCCCTGTTCGATCGCAACCTTGGAGACGGTGGTCTGGTCCGGGGTGCTTTCGCGCAGGATCGAACGGATCATGCAGAGGCGCTTGTAGCGCAGGAACGTCACCGGGCCGACCCCGAACACCTCGTGGAAGGCGCGGTGCAGGCTGCGTCGCGACAGCCGAAGCTCGGTGCAGATTTCCGAGACATGGACCGGGCGCGTGCCCGCGGCGTGCAGATAGTCCTCGACGTGGCGCACCAGTCGCATCGCCGACGGCAGATAGCTCGTTCCGTCGGGTGGCAGCGATGTGACGACCGTCGCGGTCACGCAGTCGATGATCGCGCGCTTCCAGAAGCTGGCCGACGTGTCCGACAAGGCGTCCGGATAGCGCGCGAGATGCGCGACGATCTGCGGTAGTTTGTCCGCGGCGCCCATGCCGATCGTGGGGTCGGCGCGAAAGTGGTTCTTCGCTTGCCAGGTTTCGGCGTCGGCGAGCCGCGGCTCGCCGCCGAATATGTCGGGCAGCTCAGCCAGGTCGAAGCGGATGGCCGCGTAGGACGAGGCGCTGTGAAAGACCCCGTCATGCTCGACCGATGGAGGAATCACCAGCACATCGGCCGGCTGCATGTCGAACGCCCAATGCGTGACGCGGTCGGTCGCGTTCAGCAGCATTCCGATGATCAGCTTGGGATCGGTGGAGATGCGCTGGGTGCGGACCCCGACATTGAACGCGCCGATGCTGAGCGAAAAGTCACCGATCCCGACGTGAGACAATGTGCCGCGCAGCTTGCCGCGCTCAAGCTGCATGACTTCGACATGCGAGCCTTTGACGGCATCGTGGAGACCCTCGAAGCCGTCAAGCTCGCCGGTGCTAACCGTCAGGTGCTGGCCCATATCCACGTTCACAACTGCAGCGCGATTAACCTACTAAAACCAAATGCTTGAAGTCGGTACAAAAAGTGCGGCCGTGACAATGTGCCTAGATCGGTTCGATTCGCATGGCGAGATCGTGGTGTGGATTTGCATACGTGCGGATTTTCGCTTGTTTTTTCGAGAAAGCAACAACGCCGACCACATCGGATTGATCGAATTGGAGCATCTTTCGTTAAGCCTGCACGCCTCGGGGTTGAGTTTGGCACAAAGTGCACATCACTTGTATAGTGCGTTCCGCTATCGTTTGAACTGACAGCAGAATTCGCTCGTGACAACGTCCAGTGGAACGAGTCACGATGGAGAAACCCTGTGCACCCAAATGTGCACATGGATTAGCAACGGAGGAGAAAGGGAAGAAGGCCTGACGGATCAACGCTGCCGAAACGTGCAGCACAGAAAAATGGAAGGGCGCGACAATGCACTCAGGCACGACGCAATCATGCACGATGTTCGGCCACCGAGATCATAAGGCTCCGATCTTCAACAGGATTTTCCGTCTGGCGCTCGTTGGAGCAGCCGCGATCATTGCGCAAGCCGGCCCAGCGTCGGCGGTCAGCATCGGCTCTTCCGCCTTATTGCCGATCATCAAACAGCAGGAAGGCAGCGGTAACGTTGTGCAGGTGCGCGCTGTCGCACGCCGGGGCGGCGTTGCGGTCGGACCGCGCGGCGGTGCGGTTGCTTATCGTAGCCGGACGGTGGTGCGCCCGGGAGTTCGGCCCGGCTGGCACGGCGGTGGCACGCGCTGGGTCGGGCCCGGACCGCGGCCGGGAGGTTGGGCGCGGCCTGGCTGGTACGGTTGGCCGATCGGGGGCGCGGTCGCGGCCGGCGCGGCGATCGGTTTCGTCAGCGCGGCGAGCGCAGCCGCCTGGGCTGGACCGCCGCCGGCAGCGGGCATGTGCTGGTACTACACCGACCCGTCGCGAACACAGGGCTTCTGGGACTACTGCTCACGGTAATGCGCAAAGAGGTGCATCGCCATGTCCCGGGTAGAGATCGCCTCCGCTGAATCAGAGCGTGACGACCGCGTCCAGGCCGACGACATGGTCTGGATTCCCGGCGGCACGTTCCGCATGGGCTCCGACCATCACTATCCCGAGGAGGCGCCGGCGCATCGCGCGTCGGTCGACGGCTTCTGGATCGACCGCACCCCGGTGACCAACGCTCAATTCCGCGAATTCGTGCGGGAGACCGGGCACATCACGGTCGCCGAGCGACCGCCGGATCCTGCGCAATATCCGGGTGCGCTGCCGCATATGCTCTACGCCGGCTCGCTGGTGTTTCAGCCGCCGCGCCGGGTCACCACCCTGCGCGACTGGAGCCAATGGTGGACCTTGATGAAGGGCGCGAACTGGCGCCGACCCTACGGCCCGCGCAGCAACATCAACGTGCTCGGCAGCCATCCGGTCGTCCACGTCGCCTATGCCGATGCGCTCGCCTACGCCAAATGGGCCGGCAAGGACCTTCCGACGGAAGCCGAGTGGGAGTTCGCGGCGCGCGGCGGGCTCGAGGCCGAGGAGTTCGCCTGGGGCAATGCCTTGACGCCCGGCGGCAAGCACATGGCCAACACATGGCAGGGCAACTTCCCTATTCAGAACCTCTGCGAGGACGGCTTCGACCGGACCTCGCCGGTGACCGCGTTTCCGCCCAATGGCTATGGCGTCCACGACATGATCGGCAATGTCTGGGAGTGGACCGCCGACTGGTGGTCCACCCGTCATGAGGCCGACGCCGCGAAGCCCTGCTGCATCCCGCAGAATCCGCGCGGCGGCCGCGAGGAGGCAAGCTACGACCCCGCCCAGCCCGCGATCAAGATACCGCGGAAGGTGCTGAAGGGCGGCTCGCATCTCTGTGCCCCGAACTATTGCCGCCGCTATCGCCCCGCCGCGCGGCATGCCGAACCGGTCGACACGTCCACCAGTCACGTCGGCTTCCGCTGCGTGGTGCGGCCACGAACGTCTCAGCCAGCATAAAGAGTAGGGAGCGACGAATGAGTGATGAAGCCGAATTGAAGAACAATGGGGCGGCCAAACTCAATGGTAATGGCCGTGGTACGTTACTTCGCACCTTGTTCGCGGCGGCGTTGGTCGCGACAAGCCTGTCGCCATTGGGCAGGTCGCCCGCGCTCGCGCAGCAGCCGGGCCCGGCGAAGCCGAACATCCTCGTGATCTTCGGCGACGACATCGGCCAGTCCAACATCAGCGCCTATACGCGCGGCGTGGTGGGCTACAAGACGCCGAACATCGATCGCATCGCCAATGAAGGGATGATGTTCACGGACTATTACGCCGAGAACAGCTGCACCGCCGGGCGATCCACCTTCATCACCGGGCAGGCTTGCCTGCGCACCGGCCTCTGCAAGGTCGGCATCCCCGGCGCGACCGTCGGCCTGCAGGATCGCGACGTCACCATCGCACAGGCGCTGAAGCCGCTCGGCTACGCGACCGGTCAGTTCGGCAAGAACCATCTCGGCGACCGCGATGAATATCTGCCGACCAAGCACGGCTTCGACGAGTTCTTCGGCAACCTCTATCACCTCAACGCCGAGGAAGAGCCGGAGCGGCCGTATTATCCGAAGAACGACACAGCGTTCACGAAGAGCAACACACCGCGCGGCGTGTTGAAGGCGTCTGCCGACGGAAAGATCGAAGATACGGGCCCGCTGAACCGGAAGCGGATGGAGACCGTCGACGACGAGACCACGGCTGCAGCGATCGATTTCATGCAACGTCAGGCGAAAGCGAACAGGCCGTTCTTCACCTGGATGAACACCACGCGCATGCATGCGTTCACCCATGTCCGCCAGTCCATGCAGGGGCAGAGCGGCATGCCGGGCAACGAATATGCCGACGGCATGATCGAGCATGACGGCGACGTCGGAAAGCTCCTGAAGGCACTGGACGATCTCGGGATCGCCAACAACACCATTGTCGTCTACACGACCGACAACGGCCCCAACCAGTGGTCCTGGCCGGACGCCGCGACAACTCCCTTCCGCAGTGAGAAGGACACCAACTGGGAAGGTGCATTTCGCGTGCCGGCGATGGTCCGCTGGCCCGGTCACATCAAGGCCGGTGAAGTTTCCAATGAAATGATGTCGGGGCTCGACTGGTTCCCGACGCTGCTGGCCGCCGCAGGCGACACCGACGTCAAGGACAAGCTGCTCAAGGGCGCTGATCTCGGCGGCAAGTCGTTCAAGGTGCATCTCGACGGCTACAACCAGTTGCCGTATCTGACCGGCCAACAGCCGAAGTCCGCACGCAACGACTTCTACTACTTCAACGACGACGGCCAGGTCGTCGCGTACCGCTACAACGACTGGAAGATCGTGTTCTGCGAGCAGCGTGAGCCCGGCGGATTCATCGTCTGGGCGAATCCGTTCACCTGCCTGCGCGCGCCGAAAGTGTTCAACCTGCGCATGGATCCCTTCGAACGCGCCGATGTGGTCTCCGACCAGTACTACGACTGGTTGGCCAAGAACGCCTATCTCATTCAATACGGCGTATGGCGGGTCGCTCCGTTCCTGCAGACCTTCAAGGAATTCCCGCCGAGCCAGCGGTCGGCGAGCTTCAGCATCGACCAGATGGTCGATGCCCTGATGAAGACGCTGGACAAGCAACCGGGTGCAAAATAGCGCGAGCAATGCGCGGATCCGGCCGCCGCTCGCCGGCGGCCGGATCCTTTTTCAGGTTCAGTCCACATGTCGGATCTTCGATCGAGTCAGTTGAAAGCCGCGACGGAGCAGGAAGGCGCAAAGAGCTCGGCGGCGCGCGACGCCGTGCTCGATCTCAAGGCGCGCATCGGCAAATCGGTGCTCGGGCAGGATCATCTGGTCGAGAGCATGCTGATCGGGCTGCTGGCCAACGGCAACCTCCTGATCGAAAGCCTGCCGGGGCTTGCCAAGACGCGTGCGGTCAAGACGCTGGCGAAGAATCTTGCCGCGGACCTGTCGCGCGTGCAGTTCACGCCGGACCTGCTGCCGTCGGACGTGACCGGCGCGGAAATCTACCTGCAGACCGAGAAGGGCGGCCAGTTTCAATTCCAGAAGGGGCCGATCTTCGCCAACCTCGTGCTGGCGGACGAGATCAACCGCGCGCCGGCCAAGGTGCAGTCGGCGCTGCTGGAAGCGATGGAGGAACGTCAGGTCACCGTTGCCGGCAAGACCTACAAGATGCCTGACCTGTTCATGGTGCTCGCGACCGAGAATCCTATCGAGCAGGAGGGCACCTATCCGCTTCCCGAGGCGCAGCTCGACCGTTTCCTGATGCATGTCGTGATCACCTATCCCGACGAGGCGACGGAAGGCGAGATCATCAAGCTCAATCGCGCCGAGAATGCGCGCAAGCCGGAAGCCGGAGCCGCCGAGCCGCCGCCGGTGCCGCAGCAGGCGATCCTCGATGCGCGCGGCGAGCTCGACGGCATTTTCGTCTCCGACCTCGCACAGAAATATATCGTCGACCTGATCTATGCGACGCGGTTTCCCGGCCGCTACGGCGAGCCGTTGAGCAAATGGATCCAGATCGGCGCCAGCCCGCGCGGCAGCCTTGCCATCGACCGCTGCGCGCGGGCGCGCGCATGGCTCGACGGGCAGGACTTCGTCACGCCCGACAACATACGGGCCGTCATCCACGACTGCCTGCGGCACCGGCTGATCCTGAGCTACGAGGCCGTATCGCAGGGCATCAGCCCCGACCAGGTGATCGACAAGATCACCGAGCTTGTCGCCGCAGCGTGAGGGCCGTGATGACGGAGACATCAGCCAGAACGCCCGGTGTCTACGTCAGTCTCGACGATCTGATCGCGCTCGAATTCAGGGATCGCAGGGTTTCGTTCCTGCCGCGCCAGCCGGTGCACAGTCTGCTGTCGGGCCGGTTCGCCTCGCGCATGCGCGGCCGCGGGCTGAACTTCGAGGAGATCAGGGACTATCGCCCGGGTGACGATGTCCGCGAGATCGACTGGAAGGTCACGGCGCGGCTGCAGAAGCCGCATGTGCGCGTCTTCAACGAGGAGCGCGACCGCCAGGCCCTGCTCGTGGTCGATCAGCGGCTGTCGATGTTCTTTGGCAGCCGGCGTGCCATGAAGTCGGTCACCGCGGCCGAGACCGCTGCGATCGGCGCCTGGCGTGTGCTCGGCGTCGGCGACCGGGTCGGCGCGATCGTGTTCAATGACAGCGATGTCGTCGAGCTGGCGGCGCGGCGCAGTCGGGCGACGGTGCTGCAGATCTTGTCCACCGTCGTCGCGCAGAACCAGGCGCTCGGCGTCGGCCGCGGCATCGTCCCGGCGTCAGGCATGCTCAACCGGGCGCTCGAACATGCCGAGCGGCGGACGATGCACGACGCCACGGTGATCATCATCAGCGATTTCGATGGCGCGGATACCGCGACGCGCCGGATGATCGGGGCGATCGCCCGGCATAACAACGTGGTCGCGGTGCTGGTCCACGATCCCCTGCAAAGCGATTTGCCTGCCTCGAGCCGGATGACCGTCACCGATGGCGAGCTGCAGATTCAGCTCGAAGTCGGCCGCGAGAGTGTCCGCAAAAGTATCGCGCAGGCGTCGCAGGAGCGGCTGCGCGGCGTATTCGCGTGGACGCGCGAGCTTGGCATTCCCGTCCTGCCGCTGAGCACGGCCGAGGAAACGGCGCCGCAACTCCGGCGTCTCCTGGGCGGGCTGCCGGCCCGGCACGGACGCGGTGGCAGTCACACCAGAGCGGAGGCGGCTCTTGGCTGACACCCAACCCGGCATTGTGGATCCCGTCGCGGGCCTGATCGATATCCCGCTGCCGCCGTCGGTGAGCCTGCTTCCGGCGACATGGGCGTCGCGGATCGTGATCGTGCTGGTTGCCGCGGGGGTCGCCGTTGCGGCGTGGCGCCTGCTGCGGCGTTTCCGCGCCAACCGCTATCGGCGCGCGGCGCTCGCGGAGCTTGACCGGTTGCTGCAGACACAAGGCGGCGTCCCGGAGGGAATGGCCGCGAGCCTCGCGCTGCTGGTGCGGAAGACTGCGCTCGATGCCTTTCCGCGCGAGACCATCGCGCCGCTTGCAGGCGCGGGCTGGCTTGCGTTCCTCGATCGCAGCTATGGCGGCGACGAATTCTCGCACGGCGCCGGACGGCTGCTCGCGACCGCGCCGTACGGGCGGACGACGGCGGATGCCGGCGACCTAAACGCGCTGCAGGATCTGGTGCGGCGCTGGATCAGGGGGCACCATGTTTGAGTTCGCATGGCCCTGGATGCTCGCGCTCCTGCCGCTGCCGATCCTGGCGTGGTGGCTGTTGCCGCCGTATCGCGCGCGGCAGGCCTCCGTGATGGTGCCGTTCTTCGACCGCCTTGCGGCGGCAACCGGACAGACCCCGCAGCGCGGCGCCGTCGTGCTGCAGCGGCGGCGCATCCAGATGGTGACGGCGGCATTGATCTGGGCGCTCGTCGTCGCGGCGCTGGCGCGGCCGCAATGGGTCGGCGACCCCGTCACGCGCGAGGTTTCGGCGCGCGATCTCATGCTCGCGATCGACATCTCCGGCTCGATGGAGCAGCGCGATTTCCGAAGCAGCGACGGCGCGATGCTGACGCGGCTCGACGGCGTCAAGCGCGTGGTCGCGGATTTCATCGCGCACCGGCACGGCGACCGCGTCGCGCTGGTGCTGTTCGGCACCAGGCCCTATGTGCAAGTGCCGTTCACGCAGGATCTGCAGACCGCGACCGCGCTGCTGGCGCAGACCGAGGTCGGCATGGCCGGACAGCAGACCGCGATCGGCGACACCATCGGGCTTGCGATCAAGACCTTCGAGGCAAGCAAGGCGCGCGAGAAGCTCCTTGTCCTGCTCACCGACGGCAACGATACGGCGAGCCGCGTCCCTCCGGAGCATGCCGCGGACATCGCACACCAGAACGGCGTCGTGATCGACACGATCGGCGTCGGCGATCCGGCCGCGACCGGCGAGAACCGTGTCGATCTCGGCGTCCTGCGCTCGGTCGCCGCCACGACGGGCGGCCACTTCTACCGGGCCGAGGACGGTGCGCAGCTGCAGGCGATCTACGCGGATATCGACCGTCTCGCGCCGGCCAAGCTCGATACGCTGTCATGGCGGCCGAAGCAGCCGCTGTTCCAATGGCCGCTCGGCGCCGCCGTGGTGCTGTCGCTGCTGCTGTGGCTCGGCCTTTCGCTGGAAAGCGGGCTGGGACGAAGGAGAGCGCTCGGCCATGCATGACGCGGCCGCCATCCCGTTCCATCTGCTGCGGCCGCTGTGGCTGCTCGCCCTGATTCCTATCGCCGCCGTCTTCGTATGGGTGCGGTGGCGGCAGAGTCCGCAGGCGCAATGGGGCGGGGTGATCGCGCCGCATCTGCTCAACCATCTCATCGTGCAACCGGGCGCGGGACGCGGCGTCAGCCCGCTCTATCTGGTCGCCGCCGCACTGTCGCTCGGCATCGTCGCGTTGTCGGGCCCGACCTGGCGGCGCGAGCTGCCGCCCTTCGTCGAGGACAAGGCGCCGCTGATGATCGCGCTGTCGCTCGATGCAACGATGGGGCAGAGCGACGTCGCACCGACGCGGCTCGAACGCGCAAAGCAGAAGATCAGGGATCTGCTTGCTGCGCGCGCCGGCGCGCGCACGGGGCTGATCGCCTACGCGGGCACCGCGCATCTGGTGATGCCGCTGACCGACGATCGCGCCGTCATCGAACCCTTCCTCGCCGCGCTTGCCCCGGGCCTGATGCCGTCGGTCGGGAAGAACGCGGTCGCGGCGGTGGCGCTCGCCGCGGAGGCGCTCGCGACCGAAACGGTGCCCGGCACGATCCTGCTTGTCGCCGACGACGGCGGTGACGAGGGAGCGGTTCGTCAGGCTGCCGGACGGAACGGTCTGGTCAAGCTGAGCGTCACGCCGAACAAGGGCGAAAGGTTCGCGCTCGGTTCGGACGTCGTCCAGGTCAGCATCGACGACGCCGACATCGCGGCGCTCGAGCGCCGCATCGAAACCCGCTATCAGGCCGCGCAGGGCGACGCGTTCGGTACGCAATGGCGCGATGAGGGCTATTGGCTGCTGCTGCCGATTGCACTGCTCAGCCTGCTCTGGTTCCGGCGCGGCACGACGGTGGCCTGGGTTGTCGCCTTCGTCTGCCTGTCGCACGTGTCGTCCGCGAGGGCGGAGGAGCCGCGCCGTTTTGCCGACCTGTGGCTGACGCCGGATCAGCAAGGACGCATCGCCTTCGATCGCGGCGACTATGCGACCGCGGCCAAGCGCTTCTCCGATCCGATGTGGCGCGGCATCGCCGCCTATCGCGCGTTCGACTTCCTGACGGCCGCGCAGGAATTTGCGCATGTCGATACGCTCGAGGGACGCTTCGCGCTCGGCAATGCCCAGGCGCAGAACCACGCCTATGAGAAGGCGATCGCCGCCTATGACGAGGTCCTGAAGATCGCGCCCGGCCATGTTGCCGCGACGACCAACCGTGCCATCGTGGTAGCGGCGCTGCAGGCGAAGGAGGAGAAGCGGAAAAAGCAGGAGCAGGACGACAGCGCGCCGCCGGACGAGAAGGCGGACGAGATGCGGGTCGACCCGACCCAGAAGGGCGGCAAGCGGATCCAGGTGAAGCCGACGGATCTCACCACGGCCGGTGCCGCCGAAGCCTGGATGCGTCAGGTCCAGACCACGCCGGCCGACTTCCTCAAGCTGAAATTCGCGATCCAGGATGCGTCGCGGCCGGCGGGGGCGAAGCCATGACGCGCCCGCTCGCCGCCGCAGCCCTGATGCTCGGACTGCTCATACCCTGCGCCTGCGCGGCGATCGCCCAGCAAAGCGCGCCGGAGCCGATCCTGCGGCTGACGATCGATCCGCCGCGCGTCGTGGTGGGGCAGGCGGCCACGCTGCGGATCGACGTGCTGGCGCCGAACTACATGACGGCGCCGCCCGAGCTGCCCGACTTCCAGGTCCGCAATGCCGTGACCCGTCAGTTGCGGAGCATCAACGAGAACGAGCAGCGAGACGGCGTCACCTATGCCGGCGTCCGGTTCGAATTTGCCATCCATCCGCAGGAGCCGGGCAGCTACGCGATCGCCGGCCAGGCGATCACCATCAAATACGCCGCCGAGCCGCCGGCGACGCGCGAGGCCACGCTCGCGCTGCCGCCGATCGCATTTGAGGCCTTCATCCCGGACGCGGCCTCCGCCCTGCAGCCGTTCATGGCCGCGCGCAATCTGTCGATCGAGCAGACCGTCAACCGTTCGTCGGATCAGCTCAAGGCGGGGGATGCCGTGACGCGGACCGTCGCCATCAAGGCCGAAGGCATTCCGGCGATGCTGCTGCCTCCGGTGAAGTTCGCCGCGTTCGACGGGCTCAAGCTCTATCCTGCGCGGCCGTCGCTCCAGGACAAGACTGATGGGCGCACCGATGTGCTGTCCTCGACGCGCACCGACAGCGGCGTCTACATGCTCGAGAAGGCCGGCGACTATGTGCTGCCGCCGATCGACCTGCGCTGGTGGAATATCGACGCGCAAAGCATCGATGTGGCGCATCTCGACCCGGTGACGCTGCACGTGGAGACGAACCCGGCAGCCGGCGGCGCGTCGTCAACCGGCACCTCCAGCGCACGCCGGTCATGGGGCGCGCTGCGCGATGTCGTTGCCGATCGCTGGAAGTCGGCCGCAGTCGTGCTGCTGGCGCTTGCCGGGCTTGGCTGGCTGATGCCGCGGACGATCCGCGCGATCGTGGCGCGTCTTCGCCGGCATCGCGAGGCCTATCTGCGCTCGGAAGCGTTCGCCTTCAGCGAGCTGCGGCGCGCCGCGCGCCATGGCGACGCCAAGGCGGTCTACTTCGCGCTGCTCGACTGGCTGCAGCGGTTCGAACCGGTCGCGCCGGGGCACACGGTCGAGGCGTTCAAGGCCGTCGCCCATGATGCCGCGCTCGATGACGAGATCGGCGCGGTCGAGCGCGAGCTGTTCGCGCCGTCTGCCGGCGCGGCGCGCTGGTCACCGCGCCGGCTGCTGCGCCAGGTCGGCGGCGCCCGGCGCAGCCTGCGTCGGCGCGCGAGACGCCGCGAAGACACGCGCTCACTTCAGAACCTGAATCCGGTCGGGCTTTCCTCCACCACGTCCTTTGGTCGACCAAAGCCCGCCAGATGAACGAAGCACATTGAGACCGATCGAGCAGAACGCATGATTCGTAGTCACCAGAGCGAGCAACCCTTGAGTAACTAAGGAGTGTCGAATGAAGAGTGAGACGAAGAGACATGACGCCGGCGCCAATTCCGATTGCGGTGCCTCGACCATTGATCGCCGGGCCGTTCTGCTCGGCACGTCATCGCTTGCTGCCACTGCGGCGCTGACGTCGCAGGCGCTCGCGCAAGCCCAGAAGGCCGCGCCCGCCGCGGCGCCGGCCGGTGGCCGCAAGCCGAACATCCTCGTCATCTTCGGCGACGACATCGGCATCCCGCAGATCAGCGCCTACACCATGGGCATGATGGGATATCGCACGCCCAACATCGACCGGATCGCGCGCGAGGGCGCCATCTTCACCGACGCCTACGGTCAGCAAAGCTGCACCGCCGGCCGCGCATCGTTCATCCTTGGCCAGGAGCCGTTCCGGACCGGCCTTCTCACCATCGGCATGCCCGGCGATCCCCATGGCATCCAGGACTGGATGCCGACGATCGCCGATGCGATGAAGACCCAGGGCTATGCCACCGGCCAGTTCGGCAAGAACCATCTCGGCGACCGCGACGAGCATCTGCCGACCAAGCACGGCTTCGACGAGTTCTTCGGCAACCTCTATCATCTCAACGCCGAGGAGGAGCCGGAAGGCTATTTCTATCCGAAGGATCCGAACTTCCGGAAGCAGTTCGGCCCGCGCGGCGTGATCAAATCGTCCGCGGATGGAAAGATCGAGGACACGGGTCCGCTGAACACTGCGCGCATGCCCACGGTGGACGAAGAATTTCTCGGCGCTGCCAAGGACTTCATCGGACGCCAGGCCAAGGCGGACAAGCCGTTCTTCGTCTGGTTCAACTCGACGCGCATGCATATTTTCACGCATCTGAAGCAGGCGTCGCTCGGAAAGACCGGCAAGGGCATCCATGCAGACGGGATGGTCGAGCATGACGGAATGGTCGGCGAATTGCTCAAGCAACTCGACGATCTCGGCATCGCCGACAACACGATCGTCCTCTACACCACGGACAATGGCGCGGAGATCGCGATGTGGCCCGATGGAGCGATGACACCGTTCCACGGCGAGAAGGGCACGACCTGGGAAGGCGGCATGCGCATTCCGATGATGGTGCGATGGCCGGGCGTGGTGAAGCCCGGCACCGAGTACAACGAGATCATCTCGTTGATCGACTGGTTTCCAACGCTATGTGCCGCAGCGGGGATGAATGACGTCAAGGAGAAGATGAAGACCGGATTTGCCGGCGCGGGCGGCAAGACCTTCAAGGTTCATCTCGACGGCTACAACTTCATGCCGTTCTTCAAGGGAGACGCAAAGGAGCCGCCGCGCGACTCGATCTACTACTTCGACCAGGGCGGCAATCTCAACGCCATCCGGTGGAACGACTGGAAGCTGAGCTTTGCCTCGTCAAAGGGAAACATCGCAACCGGCACACGTGAGGTCACGGCGTGGTCGCTGATCGCCAATCTGCGCATGGATCCTTATGAGCGCGGCATGGAGGAAGGCGGAGAGGCGATGAAATTCCTCGCCCAGAACATGTGGCTGATCGTGCCGGTGCAGGGAAAGATCAAGGAATTCTTCTCTGATTTCGACCAGTTCCCCTATCAGGAAGGCAGTTCGCTGAACGCGGGCGGCATCAATTACGGACTGCTTCGGCAGCAGGCGGCATTGAAGCGGCTCAATGACCTCGAGCGCTTGAAGCCGCAGTGATGCAGGCAGAGCAACGGACAGAAAGAGGGAAAGTGCGATGATGGTTCGGCTTGCCGCTGTGCTGCTTGCGTGTCTTGTGGCCATCTCCGTTGCGGTGGCGCAGCCGGTGGATCCCTTGCCATCCTGGAGCGACGGCGCGGCGAAATCGGCGATCGTCGATTTCGTCGCGCGCGTTACGACGCAGGGCGGGCGTGACTTCGTGCCGCCGGCCGAGCGGATCGCGACGTTCGACAATGACGGCACGCTGTGGACCGAGCAGCCGTTCTATTTCCAGCTCGCCTTCGCGTTCGACCGCGTCAAGGCGATGGCGCCGGAGCACCCGGACTGGAAGACGCGGCAACCCTTCAAGGCGCTTCTCGAGAAGGACACCAAGGCGCTGGCCGCGAGCGGCGAGAAGGGCCTTTTGCAGATCGTGGCGGCAACGCATGCCGGCATGACGACCGATACGTTCGCAAATTCGGTGCGTGACTGGCTCGCGACGGCGAGGCATCCGCGCTTCAACCGGCCGTATGACAGCCTGGTCTACCAGCCGATGCTGGAGCTGCTGGCCTATCTCAGGGCCAACGGCTTCAAGACCTTCGTCGTCTCCGGCGGCGGGGTCGAATTCATGCGGCCGTGGATGGAGAAGGTGTACGGCATCCCGCCGGAGCAGGTGGTCGGCTCATCCGGCGTGGTCAAGTTCCAGATCGCCCCCGACGGCAAGCCGGTCCTGATGAAGCAGGCCAAGGTCGAGTTCATCGATGACGGCCCGGGCAAGCCGGTCGGCATCAACCGCTTCATCGGCCGCCGCCCGATCTTCGCGTTCGGCAACTCGGACGGCGACCTGCAGATGCTGCAATGGACCGTGGCGGGATCGGGCGCGCGCTTCGCCGGCATCGTGCACCACACCGACGAGGTTCGCGAGTACGCCTACGACCGTCAATCGAAGGTCGGCAAGCTCGACAAGGCGCTCGATGAGGCAGCGCAGCGCGGATGGACCGTGGTCGACATGAAGCAGGACTGGAAGGTGGTGTTTCCAGATGACAACCGTTCGCAGTGACGACGTGGCATCGACAGGCGGCAACATCGCCAACACCATCGGAGCGAGAAAGGGGGCTTGGGTGATTAAGGCAGTCTTCAAACTGATCCCCGTTGCGCTGATGGCGCTGGTGGGCTCCGCGTCAGCGCAGAGCGTCTCCGAACAGGAGGCCTACGCGATCGCCAAGGATGGTTACGTCTACGCGTACCCGCTGATGCTGACGCACGCGACCGTCCAGAGGCTGAGCAATTTCGTGCAACCCGTCGACGGTGATGCCTATGGGCCGCCGAACCAATTCCACCATGTGCGGGCCTTTGCCAACCCCGAAGCAAAGCTTGTCATCCGCACCAATGTGGACACGCTGTACTCGGCCGGCGTTCTCGACCTGAAGAGTGAGCCGATGGTGCTCTCGGTACCGTCGGCCGACCGCTATTTCATGCTGCCGATGCTCAGTCTGTGGAGCGATGTCTTCGCTGTGCCCGGCACGCGAACGACGGGCAGGAATGCGGCGCGCGATTTCCTGGTGGTGAGCCCGCAGTGGCGCGGCGATGCGCCGGCGGGCCTGGAGGTGATCAAAAGCCCCACGCGCTATGTATGGATCATCGGCCGTACCCAGACCAATGGGGTCGCCGACTATGCGAACGTTCATAAGGTTCAGGGCGGCATGAAGCTCACGCCGCTCTCGGCCTGGGGCAAGGCGGATTATGTCCCCGCCAAGGGCACCATCGATCCCAGCATCGACATGAAGGCAGCGCCGCCGGTGGCGGTCGACCGGATGGACGCGGCGACCTATTTCGGCAGCTTCGCCGATCTGCTCAAGGAGAATCCGCCCAACCAGGTCGACTACCCGATGATCCACCGCCTCGAACGCGTGGGCTTCAAGGTCGGCCAAAGCTTCGACCTCGCGAAAGCGCCGGCAAATATCCAGCAGGCATTCAATCGCGGCTATACCGACGGCAAAGCCCTGGTGCTGGCCGAGGGCAGGAAGGCGGGCGGCATCGGCGGCAAGGGCTGGATCTACACCACCCGCAGCGGCGCCTATGGCGTGGACTATCTCTACCGCGCCGCGATCGCCCAGTGCTGTCTCGGCGAGAACCTGCCGCAGGACGCGGTCTATCCCGCGCTGTCGACCGATAGCGATGGCCGGGCGCTGGATGGCGCCAACAAGTACGTCCTGCACTTCGACAAGGGCAAGCTGCCGCCGGTGGACGCGTTCTGGTCGGTGACGGCCTATGACATCGAGGGCTACTTCATCCCGAACCCGATCAAGCGTCAGGCCATCGGCGATCGCGACAAGCTCTTCACCAACGCCGATGGCTCCGTCGATCTTTACCTCCAGGCCGATTCGCCCGGAAAGGACAAGGAAGCCAACTGGCTCCCGGTCGGCAAGGCGCCGTTCACGCTGCTGATGCGCCTCTACTCGCCGCGCGAGGAATTCCTTCAAGGAAAGTGGACACCACCCGACGTGGCCAAATCGAATTGAGGGGCAAGTGTGGACGACGGCCTGTCTGGTCGGTCTGATGTCATGTGAGGCGGTGCCATGAGCGGCTACGACATCTTTGCCTGGATCGTGCTGATCATTCTGGTCGGAAGCGCGATCGGTGTTTTTTGCATCGCGGGCTGGCTGCCCGGGCATATCGCGAAGTCGCGCAATCATCCCTACGCGCAGGCCGTGACGGTGGCCGGCTGGATCACGCTGCTTTTCGGCTTCGCGCTGTGGCCGATCGCGCTGATCTGGGCCTATGTCGACGTGCCCCAACGCAAGAGTGGAGCGGTGTGATGGGCGTCGCGATCATCAACACCTATCTGGTGCTGCTGTTCCTGCTGGTGCATTTCAAGATCGTGCGCTTCAACCTGTTCTGGAAGCTGTCGCCGTTCATCGTGCTGGTGCTGGTGATGTTCGGTCTCCTGGTCCCGATGAACTGGGGCGCACCGCAGGGCTCGGCGCTGGTGGTGCGCAATGCGGTGTCGATCGTGCCTGACGTCGCCGGCGAAGTGACCGAAGTGCCCGTCGTCGCCAACACCGCGCTGAAGGCCGGTGACGTTCTCTTCAAGATCGATCCGACGCCCTACGATGCGCAGGTCAAGGCGATCACGGCGCAGCTCAAGCTGTCGAAGACGCGGCTTGCGCAGATGACGACGCTCTACGAGCGCGACGCCGGGCGTGGCTTCGACGTCGAGCAGCACCAGTCGGAAGTCGATCAGCTCAGCGGCCAGCTCGAGGCCGCGGAGTGGAATCTCGACAAGACGGTGGTGAAGGCGCCGGCCGACGGCTACGTCACCAACCTCGCGCTGCGCAAGGGCGCGCGGGTAGCGAACCTGCCGCTGTCGCCGGTGATGGCGTTCATCGATACCTCGAACACGATTATCGGCGTCGAGATCAACCAGATCGATGCCCGCTACGTCGCGCCGGGGCAGGAGGTCGAGGTCACCTTCAAGTTCGCGCCCGGGCAGATCTATTCCGGCAAGGTCGAAAGCGTGCTGCAGGCGATCGCGATCGGCCAGACCCAGACCTCGGGTACCGCCGTGGCGCCGAAAGCGATCGAGGCGGCACCTTTCGTCGTGCGTGTGAAGCTCGACGATGCTACCTTCGCTAATCGGTTGCCTGCGGGCAGTGCCGGGACGGCGGCAATCTATACCGAGCATTTGAAGCCGACTCATGTGGTCCGCCGGGTGCTGCTGCGGCAAGTTGCGATCATTAATTATGTCAATCCGCTTTGAGGGGAAATGATGATTGCGCAGCGGACCATGATCCTGCTCTCGATCGCGCTGCTATCCGGGACGATTCCAACCACGCCCGTGAGGGCGGCGGAGCCTGCTGCATCCGCTGCGGGGCTCGCAGGCGACGTCATGCAACGGCGCGCGTTTGAAGCCGTCGTCTGGGGCATGCCCGCCGTCAATACCGACCTGATGCTGCAGCAGGCGAAGACCAGGGTCGGCCTGAAGGACAACCAAATCGTCTACTGGTCGCGGCTGCCGAGCTGGAAGAACCAGACGCTGACGCCGAATCCCGACGCGGTCTATCTGATGGCGTTCTTCAACACCGCCCAGGCCGGTCCAATGGTGCTGGAGGTTCCGCCGGCCGGGGAGGAGTCGATCACCGGCAACATCGACACGGTCTGGCAGGTCGCGCTCGAAGATGCGGGACCTTCGGGCGCTGACAAGGGGAAGGGCGGCAAGTATCTGATCCTTCCGCCTGACTATTCGCAGACGCCTCCCGACGGCTATATTCCCCTGCGATCCGATACGTCCTCCGGCTACGCGCTGCTGCGGTCCACGCCGAAAAGCGGCAGCGACGCCGATGTCGCCAAGGCGGTCGCTTACGGCCGGCAAATCAAGCTCTACCCGCTGGCGCGCGCCGACAGCCCTCCGGAGACGACGTTCGTGGATGCGGTCGAGGTCGTGTTCGATTCGACGATCCCATATGATATCCGTTTCTTCGAGGCCCTCGATCGCATCGTTCAGTCCGAGCCCTGGCTTGAGCGCGACAGGGTCATGATCGATCAATTGCGTTCGATCGGTATCGAAAAGGGCAAGCCGTTCAACCCCGACGCCGGGACGCGCCACCGCCTCGAGGCCGGGGCGCGTGATGCTCATGCCTGGCTCGAGTACAAATACACCACGGCTTTCGCGCCCTACAATGAAGGCCACCGCTGGGGCGTTCCGGCGTCGCCTGAGGTCATCGAAGGCCAGTCGGATTCCTACGCCAAGCGCGACAGCTATCCGGTCGATGCGCGCGGGCTGACCTATTCCTACGGCTTCGTCGGCATCAAGCGGTTGGGCGCCGGACAATTCTATCTGATGACGATCGCCGACAAGACGGGCAATGCCCTCGTCGGCGCGAGCCAGTATCGTCTGACCGTGCCGGCAAACGCACCGGTCTCGCAATATTGGTCTGCGACCGCCTACGACCGTGATACGCATGCCTTCATCCGGGATATGCCGCGTTTCAGCCGGTCATCGCAAAACCCGGAACTGCAGAAGAATGCGGATGGCTCGGTCGATGTCTATTTCGGCCCGGCGGCTCCCGCGGGTAAGGAAACGAACTGGATACCGACGCGCGCCGGCGGAGAGTTCGAGGTCCTGTTCCGCCTCTATGGCCCGCAGAAGCCGCTGTTCGACAAGAGCTGGGTGTTGCCGGACATCGAGCGCGTCGCGGCAGGGGCGGGGCCTGCGTCGCCGACCGTGGGGACGGCAGCTGCCACGACCGATACGGTCCCGGTGACCGCCGATAATTTCGTCCGCGCCGAGACCGACCTCTACTTCGACGGGGTGGTGAAGAAGGATGGCTTCGGCAAGTTCGAGCACAATCGCGAAGCCTTGCCGATCGACAAGCAGACGGTGATCCGGACCAACAGGGACACGCTCTATTCCGGCGCGGTGTTCGATCTCGATGCCGGTCCGGTGACGATCACGCTGCCGGACGCCGGCAAGCGCTTCATGTCGATGCAGGTCATCGACGAGGACCAGTACACACCCGAGGTCATCTACCGGCCCGGCCGGTACACGTTCAGCAAAGACAAGATCAGCACCCGCTACGTGGTGATGGCGGTACGCATCCTGGTCGACCCGAACAATCCGAAGGATGTCGAGCGGGTCCACGCCCTGCAGGATGCGATCAGGGTCAGCCAGAAGAGTCCCGGCAAATTCGAGGTGCCGAACTTCGATCCGGCCGGCCAGAAGAAGGTGCGCGAGGCGCTGCTTGCGCTGGCGTCGACGTTGCCCGACACCAAGGGGATGTTCGGCGCGCGGGGCAAGGTTGATCCGGTGCGGCGGCTGATCGGGGCGGCGTCGGCGTGGGGTGGTAATCCCGAAAAGGATGCGCTCTATCTCAACGTCACGCCCGCGAAGAACGACGGCACGGCGATCTATCGGCTCGACGTCAAGGACGTGCCGGTCGACGGCTTCTGGTCGATCAGCCTCTACAACAAGGAAGGCTATTTCCAGGCCAATCCCTATGACGCTTACTCGCTCAACAGCATCACCGCGAAGCGGAATGCCGACGGCGCAGTGACGGTGCAGTTCGGAGGCTGCGATGGGAAGATTGCCAATTGCCTGCCAATCATGGCGGGCTGGAACTATATGGTCCGGCTCTATCGGCCGCGCCCGGAGATCCTGAACGGGAAGTGGAAATTCCCGGAGGCGCAGGCGGTGAATTGAGACGCACGCGAATCCGCTATGATGTCTTGAACGAAATGGGGAGCTCGGGATGAAGACAGTCAAGAATCACAAGCGCGCCGTTCTCGGCATCGTCGGCGCAATCGCGCTGTCGACGATGCCGCGCACAGCCTTGGCCGACGCCGGTGGATTGAGCTTCTGGCTGCCCGGCGCGTTCGCCAGCCTGACCGCAGCACCGGCGGTGCCCGGCTGGGCGTATGAGACGATCTACATTCATCTCGACACAAGCGCCAACGCGGGAAAGAATTTTGTCATCGGCAACCGCGTGCCGGGGTCCGTCGTCGCCGGTCTCAACGCACATGCGGACGTTCTCATCGAAGGGTTCACCTATACCTGGGCTCAGTCGGTCCTAGGGGGGCAGGCGGCCGTAACCTTCCTTACCGCGCCGGGAAATATCGGCGTCGGCGTAGACGCGACGCTGACGGGGCCGCGGGGCAATACGGTCTCGGGCGTCGCAACCGACAACCGCAACACGGTCTCCGATGTCTTCTACCAGGGCACGCTGAAATGGAATCAGGGTGTCAACAACGAGATGTTCTACATCTTCGGCAACATCCCGAGCGGGACCTATGACAGCAGTCGCCTCGCCAATCTCAGCTTCGGATTCACCGCGATCGACGTCGGCGGCGCCTATACCTATCTCAATCCTGAATCCGGCCAGGAGTTCTCGGTGCTGGCGGGCGTCACCTACAATGGAATGAACAAGGATCTGCAGTACCAGAACGGCATCGACTTCCACGTCGACTGGGGACTCTCGAAGTTCATCGCCAAGAACGTGCATGTCGGTGTCGCCGGATACTATTTCCAGCAGCTCACCGGAGACAGCGGAGCCGGTGCGAAGCTGGGTGATTTCAAGGGACGCGTTGCCGGCATCGGCCCGCAGGTGGGATTCATCTTTCCGGTGGCCGACGGCTATCAGGGCTATCTGAACGTCCGAGGCTACAAGGATTTCGCCGCCGAGAACCGGCCCGAGGGGTGGACGGCGTGGGTGACGTTCCAGCTCTCGCCGGCCGCGCCGGCTACGACACCGACCAAGCCGATCGTGCGCAAATATTAGCGGAGGCGAACGACGAGTTCGATGAGTGATGCGCGCGAGACCGGCCGGGGGCCGGTTCGTATCGGCTTCCGCACCTCGATCATCACGGTGGTCATCGCCGCGGTGCTGGTGGTCGGACTGACGCTGGTCTATCTCAGCTTCAGGCGGGTCTCGTCGATCACGCAGATGGCCGCGAGCACCTTCATCGACAAGGTAGGCCAGATCGGCGCCGATCGCATCGACGCGCAGTTCAAGAATGTGCGCGACAGCCTCGAGATCCTGGCAGGAATTCCAGCCATCCAGGAGGCCGACATCACTGACAACAGCCGGCTCTATGCCCTGTTGGCCTCGATGCTGCGCAACAATCCGCAGATCTTCAATCTCTATGTCGGATATGAAGACGGCTCCTTCCTGGAGATGGACGTCATCGATCGCGCCAAGCCGCAATTCCGCACGGCGCTGAATGCCGCCCCGGACGCCGTCTACCGCGTCGTCGTCATTGCCCGCTCGGGGGCGGCCGCCGCGGCGCCGGTGACGCTGTTCCTGTCGGAAAACCTGACCCAGGTCGCGAAGGTGGCGGGGCCGCACAGCTACGACCCGCGGCAGCGTCCCTGGTATGTCGATGCCCTCAAGGATCGCAAGACGCTGCTCACCGGGCCCTATGTGTTCTACGCGACCGGGGAGCCCGGCTACACGCTGCGCACGCCGCTTAGGGAAGGCCGCCGCGGGGTGGTGGCCGCCGACCTGCTGCTCAATCGCCTCGAGGAGATGCTGAGCCGGCAAAAGCTCGGAAAATCCGGGCTGGCCTTCCTGTTCAACGACGCCGACCGCATCGTCGGCCACCCCGAGATGCGCGAGCTGATGACGGAACGCAGCGACGCATTGCCCCGGATCGATGCCATCAAGCTTCCCGGCCTGTCCGCGGCGATCCAGTCCTGGCGCAGCGACGGACTCGCCCAGCAATTCTTCACCGACGCCGACGGACGGACCCTTGTGGCGGCCTTTCACCGCATCGAGACGGCCGGTGCGGCCAACATCCACCTCGCGGTGGTCGCCCCGCTCGACGAGTTTTTTGCCAAGATCATCTCGGAGCGGCGCGCGCTGTTTGCCATCGCGCTCGGCTTTGTGATCGCGATGCTGCCGTTCGCGTTCTGGCTCGGCTCGCTGCTCGCCCGATCGCTGCGCGAGCTGGCGCGGCAGACCGACGAGATCCAGCACTTCCAGCTCGCGGACCGGCCGCGCATGCAATCGGCCATCGACGAGATCGACGAGCTCGGCCGCTCGGTGTTTACGATGCGTACCGTCGTGCGCAACTTCTCAAGCTTCATTCCGCAGCCGATCGTCCGTCAGCTGATGCAGTCCGGAGCCTCGCTGCAGCTCGGCGGTATCAGGCGCGAGGTCACGGTTCTCTTCACCGACGTCGCCGACTTCACCGCGAAAACGGAGAAAGCGGACCCCTCGCAGGTCATGATCTTCACCTCGCGCTATTTCGCCGCGATGTCGGAGGCGATCATGAAACACCATGGCACCATCGACAAGTTCATCGGCGATGCGGTGATGGCGCTGTGGAACGCGCCGGACGAGGATCCCGATCACGTCGTTCATGCCTGCGAGGCCGTGCTGGACTGCGTTCACCGCAACACAGAGCTCAACCGGGCCTTCCGCAGCGAAGGCTGGCCGGCCTATGGCACGCGGTTTGGCCTGCATCTCGGCGATGCCGTGGTCGGCAATGTCGGCTCCGCCGCCCGCATGAGCTACACCGCGCTCGGCGCCACCATCAATCTGGCCTCGCGTCTCGAAGGCCTCAACAAGAACTACGGCACGCAGGTCCTGGTGAGCGCGGCCGTCAGGGCGCGCGCCGAACACAGATTTGCGTTCCGCAGCGTCGACCAGATCCGGCCGAAGGGCTTTGCCGACGCGATCACGGTGTACGAGCTGTGCGGCGAACGCGGCGATTCCGAGCTGACGTTCTGCGCGCGCTGGGAAGCCGTCTACAGTTCGATCCGGTACGCGGAGCCCGCCGCGGCGGCGCTGCGCATCGCCGATTTCCTGGTCGAGTACCCCTGGGATTGTGTCGCGCAATACCATGCCGAACGGCTGCGCAATGCGGCTCAGCAACCGCTGCTTGATCTACCCGTGCACTGAGATGCCGGGTGAGGAAATTAGATCCGACCCTCGAGCTCTCGACGGTCAAGGGCCGCTCCGGTGGTCTATCGGGATCGCTTCAGCCGCCCCGCAAATGCGGGAGTGCAAGGCCGGTGGTTAGGCAGCCATCAGTTGCTGAAGCGCAACAGCCTGCTCACGGGTCTGGAATGCGATGGCGGTGTGGGTAAAGCCCGACGAGGCCTGGGTCTGCGCGATGTGATTGAGGACCTCAGTGCCCTTGACCACGTGAAGTTCCATTCCCGGGCCGGCCGGGAAAATCCCCAGAACGACGTCGTAGGCCTCGACGATGGCCTTCAAGGCGCCACCCTTGTCTTCCGACGCGTCGATAAAGATACGAACATCCGCGGCGATACTACGAAGTTCGTCAAAGTCGATCACTGGAAGTCTCCCATACGCAACTCACTGATCGATCCTAGCTACAACTTGCTTACTGAAACATAAATTACGCGGGTTCCTCACCGGACAAGTGTCGCTAGAGCGTTTTCGAGCGAAGTGGATACCGGTTCGCGTGAAGAAAACGCGTCAAAACAAGAATCTAGAGCCCCGTTCCGATTCCATCGGAACGGGAAAAGCTCTAGCCGCCGGTCGGCGGCCTCCGCTTCGCAATGCGTTTGACCGGCGCATGGGCCGGCACGGCATTCGAGGTCTGGTCGGCCATGTGGGGAATGCGGTGCTCGATATGCGCCACGACGCGGAAGAAGCCGTCCAGCGCCTTGGCGTCGAGGCCGGCCGTGAGGTTGCTGTGCCGGCGCAGGATTTCATCCAGACTGCGGTCGAGCAGCGCGACGCCTTGCGATGTCAGCCGGATCTCGGTCCGGTTCCGGGCGCTGCCTCGCACCGGCGTTAGCTCGATCAGCCCCTTTTTCTTCAGCGAGGTCGTCTCGCGGCTGACGACGGCCTTGTCCAGTTGCGCATTGGTCCAGATGTCGTAGGCGCTGGCGGGTTCATGCTCCCTGAGAAAGGACAGCACCCGCCATTCCGCGAGCGACACGCCGTAGGCTTGCGGGAAGAACGCGTTGGCGTTGGCGCGCAATTTCGCGACCAGGCTCGAGAGCACGGTCGGCACGTAACGTTCGAAATCGATCACCAGCTCCGAGCTCGCGTCCCCTTGCGGGGCGCGGCGCGGGGCAGGGGCGCTGGTGCGGTTTGTTGCAGTCCGGCTTTTCATTCTTTCACGAGTTGAGTGCGCGCGATCAGGACCAGGGCCGCCGCGACGAGGAGAACGCCTGTTACCACGAGGAACCCGGTGGTGAAACTGCCCGAGGTGTCCTTGGCGCGTCCGATCACGATCGGGATCGTGGCGCCTCCGATGCTGCCGATGGTGCTGACCAGGCCGATCGCGCCCGGCGCGCTCTGCCGCGACATGTAGGACTGCGGGATGGTCCAGAACACCGCCTGCGTGCCATAGACGCCTACATTGGCAACCATGAAGCCGATGATGATCCAGAGCGGCGATGTCGAGAACGCCGCGATGGCGAAGCCGGCTGCCGCGATCACGAAGGTCATGGCCGCGTAGTAGAACCGCTCACCGACATGGTCGGAGTGCCGCGACAACGCGATCATGCCGATCAGGCCGGCGACGGGCGGGATCGCGGTCACGAAACCGACCTGTGAATTCGGCAGCCCGAACGACTTGATGATCTGCGGCAGCCAGGGAAACAGCGAAGCCAGGCCACAGAACAGGCCGAAATTGCACAGGCCGAACAGCAGCACCATCGGCTTGGTGATGGTCCTGAGCACGCCTTCGGCATGCACCACCCCGGTTGCCTTGGCGTCGCGCTCCAGCGCGCCGATCAGCCAGTTGCGCTGCGCCGTCGACAGCCAGCTCGCCTGCTGCGGACGGTCGGTCAGATAGAAGATGCCGACGATCCCGAGAATGACGGGCGGCAGGCCTTCGAGGATGAACAGCCATTTCCAGCCCGAAATGCCGAACGTTCCGTTCAGCTCGAGGATCGCGCCGGAGATCAGCGAGGCGAAGATATAGGAGATCGGCACCGCGTAGTTGAACATCGCGTTGTAGCGGGCGCGGTAGCTGAACGGAAACCAGAGGCTCAGCAGCAGCATCACCCCGGGAAACAGGCCGGACTCGGCAAATCCGAGGAAGCCGCGGAATGCATAGAGGCTGAGCGGGCCCTGCGTGAATGCCATCAGCATGGTGGCGATGCCCCACAGGATCGCGATCCGCGTCAGCGTGACGCGCGCGCCGTATTTGCTGAGGATGAGATTGCTTGGGATCTCGAAGATCGAATAGGTGAAGTACATGATGCCGACGGCGATGCCGAACATCTCGGCATTGAGCCCGAGCTCCTTGTTCATCTGCAGCGCGGCAAAGGAGATGTTTCCGCGGTCGAGAATGGCGAGGAAGTACATCGCCATGACGAACCACATCAGGCGCAGCGCGACCTTGCGGATTGTGGTGCGTTCGATCTGCGGATCGGCGGTCGTTGTCGCCGCCTTGTCCATCACGATTTCGGTCATCCCTGTTTCCCCCTATTCTTGATTTTTGATGGTCGTCTTATGCGGGCAGGCAGACCTCGAGCCTGTCGCCCGCCACGCGTACCGGATAGGTCCGGATGTCGATCTCGACCGGACTGGTCAGCGCCGCGCCGGTCCGGATGTCGAAGCGGCCCATATGCAGCGGGCATTCGATCTCGCAACCGTCCAGCATGCCGTCGGACAGCAGCGCCTCCGCATGGGTGCAGATATTGCTCGTCGCGTAATACTCGTTGCCGACGCGATAGAGCGCGATGTGATTTCTGCCGATTTCGATGCCGTATGGCTCGCCTTCGTTCAGCGCGCTGAGTGGGGCACCGTCGTGCCAAGTGCCTTCGTCTGCCATATACCCTCTCAAATGCTGTAGAAATCGAGCACGGTCGGGACGCGGTCGTTGACCAGCGTGATGACCTTGCGCGCGATCTTCCAGGTCTCGCCGTCACACCGCAGCGTGTGCTCATAGCGCCCGTGCCGCAGATGCTCCTTGGCGACGCGCGGGTCGTAGACGTGGACCGAGAACACCGAGTGGCAGGTGATCTGTTCAGGCCCGGTTTCGGACGCTTCCAGGTTCGAGATCTGGTGCACGGTGCGCGGCAGCGGCAGCGCGGTGATCGATTTGCGCGACTCGATTCGTGCGATCCGCTCCTCCAGCCCGCGCCGTGCATCGTGGTAGAGCAACGAGACCTGCGTGTCGGGATCGTTGGTGGTGGTGTACTCGTCGAGCCAGGCCGGCACCCAATAGACGGCATCCTCGCTGTACATCGCGACCCAGTCGGCCCATTCGCCGGTATCGAGCAGGCGCGCCTCGCGGAAGATGGTCGCGGCTGCGACCGCGTGGGCATCGGTTTGCCTGATTGCGCCGGTAGCCATCACGCCGTCTCCCCGGCGGCATGCTGCAACAGCCTGCGCCACTCGCGATACCCGGGATGGAAGTTCGTCTCGCCGCCGAAGCTGGTGGGACCGAACGACCATTCGGGAGGGGTGATGCCGAGCTCGCGCGTGTGCACGCTCTCGCCGTGGCCGATGTCAGCGACGCCGCGCAGATAGCCCTGCGTCGGCGCGGCGGTCGTCGCCTCATAGCCGGTCTGGCAGAACTCATACATGACGTTGTCGTCCGAGCTGGCCAGCCCGGAGGCATTGAAGAAGTCTTCGTAGTTGCGAATGCGAAGCGTGCGCGCCGCGGCACTCTCGCCGACCGGAGCAAGGCAATGCGACACCATCTCGGTCTTGTCGGGCGCCAGCGGCCGCCAGGTTCGCACCTGCGCCGACAAGATGTCGATGACCTGCAGGTTCGGAAAAATCGTGAGGTTGCGCTGGCGCAGCATCCATTTGGCGCGGGTGCTGCCGACGCGCTGCCGCACGGCATCGAGACGCGCCGGATCCATGCCGAGCGGCCGGCCATAGAGCTGCGTGCGCTTGATCGACCAGTTGACGGCGTGGCCGTAATCGAAGCTGAAGCTGCCTTGCCCTTCCTGCTCGCCTTCCGGCTCCGCAGTGAATCCGGCATCCGGTCCGGCGCTGGCATTGCGCTTCTTCAGGATATCGACGTAGGAGCTGTGCGTGGTCGCGAAGTGATAGTAGTCGAGACCGTTCTCGAACTGCAGCTTCCAGTTTGCGTCGAACGTGTAGGTGCTGGCGCCCGGCACGAACTCGACTTCGCCGCTGTCGCTCTGATCGATGATGAGGTCGAGGAAGGCGCGGGTATCGCCGAGAAATTCCTCCAGCGGCGGAACGTCGGCCGAGAGGCTCGCGAACAGGAATCCGCGATACGAGCCGAGCCGTGCGACCGGGAGCAGGTCGTGATTCCGGTTCGAGAAGGACGGCGGATACTGTCCGCTCGCTTCCTCCGTCACCGAGATGTTGCGGCCGCCCGAATCGTAGGCCCAGCCATGATAGCGGCAGACGTGAAACTTCTGCCGGCCCTGCTTGAACGGACAGACGATCGTTCCGCGATGCCGGCAGGTGTTGAGGAAGGCGCCGACTTTGCCCTCAGCGCTCCGCATCACCAGAATGGGATGCCGGCCGATATGGGTGGTGACGAAGTCGTTGGGCCGGGCGATCTGGGATTCCAGGCCGATGAAATTCCACGTGGCCTCGAAGATATATCGCAGCTCGGCGTCGAGCACGTCCGGATCGGTGAAGATCCGGCGATCGACTTCGAAGATGCGTTCGCCGGGGCGGTCGTCGATGAGCCGGGAAATCTCGCTCAGCCTTGCCGCGTGGGTCTGCGAAGCAGCGTTCATAACGTCCTCCCTTCGACTAACCGCCGGTCGCGAAAAGTCGCCCGCAGAGCCGCGTCACGGCTCGCGTCTTCTCACGGCGGGAACAGCCGGCTTGATCGCCAATCTTGGAATGACTCTATAGTTGTCATGACAACTATGGTCAAGCCGATTGGTCGATCAGAAGCTGGAGCCGGACGCAACGGATACGGCCCGCGCGTCGGGCTACAGCGAGGAATGAGCAGGCCGCTTGGCGTGGAGCGGCGGGTTCAGCTCTTGCGCGTCGCCACCGTCAGGATAATTCCCTCATCGATCAGGGCGCGGCAGATTTTCTTCAGAACGGCAATTGCTTCGCGCGTTGCCCGGCTCACCGGCCGCCCGCGCGGAAGCGCCAGCACGCGCTCGGCGCGCATCCAGGGCAACAGCGCCGCCGACAGCACGCAAGCGGCCACCTCCTGGTGAATGCCCGAGAAGGGTAGCAGCGCGTAGCCGAGTCCCGATGCCACCATGCGCTTCATCGGTGTGCTGTTGTCGACCCGCACCGCGCAGAGCATGGTCGACGGGAACGGGTTGCGGCTAAGCGGGGCCACCGCGGATGGCAACGCGTCGAACTCCTTGCGGGTCAGTCGGCCGCGCTTCAGCAGCGGATCGCGCGACGGTCCGATCAGGAATACCTGCTCGACGACCAGCGTTTCATAGTCGAGATGATCGTTGGGCGACGGCGTCGTCACGATCGCCAGATCGAGCTCACCTCGCAGCAGGCGCTCGGATGCGCTTTCCGTCAGGCCCTCACTCAGTTCGAGTCGCACGCGTGGAAATTGCTTCACGAAGGTCTGGGCCAGCGGCGGGTAGAGGATATCGCCGAGGCTCGGTGGCGCGCCGATCCGCACCGTACCGCTCGGCTCCCGGTTTTCCGTGCGCACCTCGGCCTTGATGTCGTCGATGGTCCCAAGCAGCCAGCGCCCGCGCGCGAGCAGCACCTTGCCGGATTCCGTGACCGAGACCCCGCGCGCGCCGCGTTCGAGCAGGGCGCCGCCGAGTTCGTCTTCGAGTTCCTTGACGTGGCGGCTCAGCGCCGACTGGGCGATGTTCAGCGTGCTCGCTGCGGCGGCAAAGCCGCCACGCTCGGCGACGGCGACGAAATAGCGGATCTGCCGCAGGTCCATGACGGACACTCCATCTCAAATCGAGATGGATACCATATCAAACATATTCTTGTGAGATACCAAAAAAGGAGCAGTCTCCTCGCAACGATCAAACGGAGGAGAGACGAGGATGGGCATCGCCACCGATGAGGCACGCCGGACGTCCGTATTCATCGCCGGCGGCGGGCCGGTCGGCCTTGCGATGTCATTGCTGCTCGATCGCTTCGGCATCGACTGCGTGGTGGTCGAGAAGAGTCCAACAACGACGGATCATCCCAAGTCGCGCGGCTGCTGGGTCCGCACCATGGAGATCTTCCGGCAATGGGGGATCGAGCAGGCGATCCGCGACCGCGGCCTGCAGGACAACTCGGACATGTTCGTGTTCCTCGACAGCATCGCAGGTCACGAGTTCGGCCGCACCCGTCCCGAGCCGAATGTCGGGCATACCCCCGCCTGGAAGAGCCTGGTCGCCCAGGACGCCGTTGAGGAGGAGATCCTGCGGGTGGTCGAAAAGTCCAAGCACGCCACGGTTCTGTTCAACACGGCCTGTGAATCGTTCGAGGAGACCAACAGCGGCGTCAACGTCACGACACGTTGCGAAAAGACCGGCGAGGTGACGCAGTGGACGGCGACTTACCTGATCGCCGCCGATGGTGCAGGCAGCCAGACGCGGCGCAGCGCCGGGATCGAGATGGTCGGGCCCTCGACGCTGGCGGTGATGTCGAACGAGTATTGGCGTGCCGACCTGTCGCGGCTGCCGATCGCGCGCGAGGCCGCCGGCTTCATCATCATCCCGGACAAGCCCGATCTGCCGCGCGCCGGCATCCTGAACACCAATGGCCGGGATCGCTGGCTGACCGTGACGCAAATCGGCCTGACCAAGGACGATCGCGAGCGGCCGTGGACCGACCAGGAGTTCATCGAGATCGCGCGCGGCCATGTCGGCATTCCGGATCTCGATGTCACGCTTTTGAACCGCTCGATCTGGCGCGTCAGCATGCAGGTGGCCGAGACCTTTCGAAAGGGAAGGGTGTTTCTGGTCGGCGACTGTGCGCACCGTTTTCCGCCCACCGGCGGCTTCGGCCTAAACTCCGGCGTTCAGGACGCGCATAACCTCGCCTGGAAGCTCGCCTTCGTGTTGAAGGGCCTCTCAGACGAAAAGCTGCTCGACAGCTATTCCAGCGAGCGCCGCCCGATCGCGCAATCCAATGCCAGTTTCAGCTACGGCAATCGGCTGCGATTTGGGCTGACCGACGACGCCGTGCGATCGCGCAATCCGGACCGGATCAGGTTCTGGATCAACGATATGGACAATCACCTGCACAGCATCGGCCAGAACCTCGGACACAATTACGAGGAGGGCGCGGTGATTCCCGATGGCACCGTCGCGAAGGCGTTGAACTCCCGCTACTACACGCCGACGGACCGTCCCGGCGCGCGCTTTCCGCATATGTGGCTCGAGCCTTCGCGCAAGAAATCAACGCTCGACTGGTTCGACAAAGGGTTCACCGTCGTCGCGGGCCCACTCGGCAGCGAGTGGCTGGAAGCGGGAAAACAGGTATCCGAGAAGACCGCCTTGCCGCTGTCGCTGAAGCAGTTGCCCTCAGCCGATCCGGCGGACGGATTCCAGCTGGGCATGCGCGGCGCCGTGCTGGTCCGCCCCGACGGTCACGTGGCGTGGCGGATGCCGTGGCTGCCATCGGATCCGGCAAAGGAACTGGCCGGCGCGCTTTCGACGTTGCTGCACTAGCGGAGTCTCCCATGCAATCGTTCGAATCCAACGGCGTCGTCACGGCGTTCAAGAAAACCGGACGCGGCGAGCCGATCGTGCTGCTGCATGGCGGCGAGGCAGATCATTCGATGTTCGACGGCCTTGCGCCGGCGTTGGCGGCGAACTTCACCGTGATCGCGTACGACCAGCGCGATTCCGGCGCCACCAGGAATCCTCCGTCGTCCTATTCGCTTGCCGATCTGGCTAATGATGCCGCGGCCTTGATCACGGGGCTCGGTTACGATCGGGCCCATGTCTTCGGCACCTCGCTGGGCGGACAGATCGCGCAAGTGCTGGCGGCCCGCCAACCCGGCCGCATCGACCGCCTGATCCTGAGCAGCACCTGGAAGGTCAACAGGAGCCCGCTGGACATCAATGCGGATGTCTTCCGCACGCTCGCGTCGTACCGCGCGGACACCGCAGGCAACGCGCCGAAGATCGCGGAGTTCTTCTTCCCGCCGGATTACCTGCGCGTGCGGCCCGAACTGATCGATATCTTCCGGGGCTCCAGCCGCGACGACGGCCAGAAGGCGCGACGCGGCGCCTTGCTCGCGCAGCCTGTCGCCGCCGATCTGACGGGCTTTGATCGCCCGACCTTGCTGCTTGCGGGCAGCGACGACCGGCTGATCCCGAATGCGGAGACATTTGCGCTCGCCCGCGATCTTGCGCGCGTCGAGACGATGACCATCGCGGGCGCGGGCCACGTCGCGTCGATCCAGGCCCCCGCGCGGGTGGCGGAAGCGGTGACGGTATTTCTGAGTTCAACAAAGAAGGCGGCTTGACAACAACGGGGGGAGACCATGGCTGAGCAAACGAACGCAGTGTCGTTCGACGAAGCGCCGGTGACGACGCGTTATTGGCTATCGATCATCATCTTCGCCATCTCCGGCGTGGTGGATTTCTTCGATTTCTTTGTGGTCGGGTTTCTTGTCTCGGTACTGGCGCCCAAATGGCACCTGACGTTTGGGCAGACCTCGATCATGCTGATGAGTGCCGGCATCGGGGCGATGCTGGGGGCGTTCGTCGCGGGCATCCTCGCGGATCGTTTCGGGCGCAAGCCGCTGGCGACATCAGGCGTTCTGCTCTGCGGCCTGACCTCGGGCGCGATCGCGTTCATTCCGGAAGACGGCTGGGTTGCGTTTGCGATCCTGCGCTTCTTCGTAGGCTTCGGCCTTGCCGCCGGCGCGGCGGCGGCGGTTCCTGCTATCGTCGAATTCGCACCGACCCGCCATCGCACGCTGGTCACGAGTCTCGTGGTCGTCCCGGTCGCTTTTGGCGTGCTGTCGGCGTCGGTGACGGCGAGTTTCCTGCTGCCGCTGGTCGGCTGGCGCGGATTGGCGGCAGTCGGCTTCTTGCCGATCCTCCTCGGAATTCTGACCATGATCATCATGCCGGAATCGCCGCGCTGGCTCATCAGCAAGGGCCGCGTCCGCGAGGCGCAGGCGAGCATCCGAAAACTCTATCGGGTCGGCGGCGATGAGTTCGTCCTGCCCGCGCTGCCGCCGGCGAGTTCCGCGACATTTGCCGATCTCTTTGCCGAGCAGCGGCGCTTCTGGTTGACCGTCCTGATCTGGTTCGGCGCCAGCACGGCGAATTACGGTGTGTTCTTGTGGGGACCGACGATCGTGGCGCTGCTGCTCGGCGTCTCTCCCCAGGATGCAGCCAAGATGTTCATCTATGTCAGCCTCGCCGGCGTGCTCGGCCGGACCGGCTTCGCCTTCCTCGCCCATCGGATCGGCCGCAAGCCCTGTGGCCAGTTGATGGGCTATGGCACCGCGGTTTCGCTGGCGCTCGCCGCCTATTTTCACAACGACTTTGCCGGCTCGGTACCGTTGTTCCTGGTCTTCCTGATCGTCGGCGCCGTGTTCTTCGACGGTGGATTTTCGAACATCGGGCCCTATCCGGCGGAAATCTTCCCGGTTCAGCTTTCCGGACGCGCGGTCGGCCTGGCCCAGCTCTCGAACGGGATAGGCAAGATCGTAGGTCCGCTGTGTCTCGCATTGATCGCCGGCGCGGACAATCTCGTGCATCCAGGTGCGACCGCCTCGGCAGTGATGCCGGCGTTCTGCTTTCTTGCCGGCGCAGGCCTCTTGATCGGGCTCGCCTTTACATTCCTCGGCGTCGAGCCGCACGGGCGTCCGGTGGCCCTGTTCGGCGAAAACGGGGGCGCGGGCGCCGCACCGAATTCGCTGGCCGCAAAAGCGGCAGCGGGACAGTGAAAAGACGAAAGGGCATACGATGGACCATGCGCTCGACGCGATCGCAACGGCAGCGCCGTTCGATACTGCAAAGCTCGATCGGCTGATGGATGAGGCGGGGCTCGACATCCTGATCGCCACCTCGCGTCACAATGTGCAGTATTTGCTCGGTGGATATCGTTTCTTCTTCTTCGACGTCATGGAGGCGATAGGCACCAGCCGCTATCTGCCGGTGTTCGTCTATCAGAAAGGGCACCCGGAAAATTCCATCTACGTCGGCAATCGGATGGAGAAGTTCGAGCAGCAACTCGGACGGATATGGGCGCCGACTGTCAGAGCAGAGGCGTGGGGAACGATCGATGCGGTCGGCCTCGCGATCGAGCATGTGAGAAAGCTCGGGGGCGCGGCCCTGTGTATCGGCATCGAGACAGGTTTCCTGCCGGCCGACGCCAGGGATCATCTGCTTGCTGGCCTCAGCAACGCCGAATTCCGTGAGGCCCATTTCACACTCGAGCGCCTTCGTGCCGTCAAATCTGCCGCCGAGCTGGACCTCATCAGGGAGGCTTCCGAACGGGTCGTCGATGCGATGATGGCCACGTTCAAGGTCTGCGCGCCAGGCATGACCAAGAATGACGTCGTCGCTCGTCTGCGCCGCGAGGAGCAGGAACGTGATCTCGTCTTCGAATATTGCCTGATTGCCGCAGGCAAGAGCCATAACCGCGCGCCGTCGAACCAGCGTCTTGCGGAAGGCGACGTGATCTCGATCGATTCCGGAGGAAACTACCGGGGCTATATCGGCGATCTCAGCCGCATGGGCGTCCTGGGCGAGCCCGACAGCGAGCTTAGCGAGTTGCTGCAAGAGATCGAGGACATCCAGCAGGTGGCCCGCCGCGCGATCCGGCCAGGCGCCATGGGCGGCGACATCATCGCGGCGGGCGAGGCGGCCGTCAAAGCTTCCCCGCATCGCGCGGTGCTCGACTTCACCGCGCACGGCATTGGGCTTGTCAGTCACGAAGCGCCGCGCCTCACCGCGACCGGCCCGGTCCCTTACGCGCCGTACGACGCCGACCGGCCGCTCGAATGCGGGATGGTGATCTCGATCGAAACCGCGCTGCTGCATCCAGCGCGCGGTTACGTCAAGCTCGAGGACACGCTGATCGTCTCCGAGGTGGGCTGGGAGGCGCCCGGTGACCATGGCAGGGGATGGAATTCATCGCGTCGCATGGCGTGAAGCGGTCAACGCCAGGGCGGCATTTTGGGCTGGGTCACCGATTCAGCTGCGGTGCTGGAGGCGCTTGGCAGCGTAATTCGGAATACTAGAAATGTACCCCTGAGTTGCCCGACGTGTCAAGTGGCCCGGTCGACGCCGGCCGCCGCCGGCTACTTTGCATGGGGTTGTTTTCGATATTTTGGCAGCGGCTGTCTTTGCTTCACTCCAGCCTCCGGTCATGCGATGCTTCGAGCTGGATGTAGCGGCGGCTCCGTGCCGTCTGCTCGCCAGGTCGGCGCCGACGATGGGCAGGTGCAACCGATAAGGATTGCCTCCCATCGACAGAAGCGACCCGATGACCGCTAACGCGCTCCGCGACTACGCCCAAAGCATCCTGACCGCACGGGTCTACGACGTGGCGGTCGAGACGCCGCTCGATCCGATGCCGCGGCTCTCGGAGCGATTGTCGCGCTCGGTGTTGCTGAAGCGGGAAGACTTCCAGCCGATCTTCTCCTTCAAGCTTCGCGGCGCCTACAACAAGATCGTCAGGCTGCCGGAGGCGCAGCGCAGGTTGGGCGTCATCTGCGCCTCGGCGGGCAATCATGCGCAGGGTGTGGCGCTGTCGGCGCGCAAGCTCGGCATTCCGGCGACGATCGTCATGCCGAGGACGACGCCCGCCATCAAGGTCGAGGCCGTCCGGCGTTTGGGCGGTGACGTTGTCCTGCATGGCGATACGTTCGACGACGCGCAAACCAAGGCCAGGGAGATCGAGGCTGCACGTGGTTTGACCTTTGTGCATCCGTTCGACGATCCCGATGTGATCGCCGGCCAGGGAACGGTCGGGATGGAGATCCTGCGCCAGCATCCCGATCCGATCGAGGCGATCTTCGTGCCGATCGGCGGAGGCGGACTGGCGGCCGGCGTGGCCGCCTTCGTGAAATTCCTCAACCCGTCGATCAAGATCGTCGGCGTCGAGCCGGCGGACGCCGCGTCGATGGCGGCCGCGCTCGCCAAGGGCAACGTCGTCGCGCTGGATCAGGTCGGACTGTTCGCCGACGGCGTCGCCGTCCGCAAGGTGGGAACCGAGACCTTCCGCCTCTGCCGCGACCTGCTCGACGAGGTCGTCACGGTGGACACCGATGCCATGTGCGCCGCCATCAAGGACATCTTCGACGACGTGCGATCGGTCGCCGAGCCCTCCGGGGCATTGGCGCTCGCTGGCCTCAAGGCCTACGCCGAGCGCGGCGCGCTCAGTGACGGCAGCCTGATTGCCGTCAACAGCGGGGCCAATCTGAATTTCGACCGGCTGCGCACCATTGCCGACCGCGCCGAGGTCGGCGAACATCGCGAGGCGCTGCTTGCCGTGACCGTGCCGGAGAAGCCGGGCAGCTATCGGCACTTCATCCGCATCCTCGGCTCGCGCGCGATCACGGAATTCAATTACCGCTTTGCCGAGACCACCGCGCCGGCGCAACTGTTCGTCGGCATCGCGCTGAGCCGCGGCGAGGTCGAGAAGCGGGAGGTCATGGAGTTGCTTCGGCGGGAAGGCTATCCGATCCTCGATCTCAGCGAGAACGAGATGGCCAAGGACCATGTGCGCTACATGGTGGGCGGCCGCGCTCCGCTGCTCAAGGACGAGGTCATCTACCGCTTCGAGTTTCCGGAGCGTCCCGGCGCGTTGCTGAAATTCCTCGAGAGCCTGGCGCCCGACTGGAATATTTCGCTGTTCCACTACCGCAATCACGGCGCCGACTACGGACGCATTTTGGCAGGCATCGAGGTCAAGCCTCACGAGCGCGCCCGGTTCGTACAGGCGCTGGATGCGCTCGGCTATCCCTACTGGAACGAGAGCGAAAATCCGGCCTACCGCCTGTTTCTCTCCGCCGAGAAGGGATGAAGCGGCGAGCGCTTCCGTCGACCAACGGTCAGCGATCGGCGGTCAGTTGCCGGCGGTAGCGCTCGGCGTCCCAGTTCAGCAGCGCATGCTCGTTCTCTGCCGTCAGATAGTTGACCCGTGCGGTCAGGGGCAGGCGGCAGGTGACCAGTGCGAGACAGCTCAGCATGGCTTCCGCACCGTCGCTCGCATCCTCGCGGATGAGGCTGCCGAGGTCTGGGACAAGAAGCGCAACCGGCGGCGGCAGTCCGTTCGCGGTGGTCTGCGCGGTCATGGCGCTCAGCTTCTCGCGATGCTCCAGGACCGGCAGGCCCGGGCCAAGGAAGACGACGTGATCGGGATACAGCGAGCCGCTGGTCGCGATCGCGCGGCTGTAGCGGTCGGTGGCAATGTCGTGGCCGCGAGGATCTCGCGGCAGGCGATAGTTGGTGCCCGCGCAGATCGTGCGGAGCGCGTCATGATCTGCCGCCGGTGCGCTGCGCTGCTCGAGTGCGAGGCGTTGCTCGACGTCGGCGACCAATGCCTCGGCGGCGTCGCAGGTGGCCGCACCGACCACCAGGCCGTGATTGGCGAGGATCAGGACGTCGACCATATCCTGCGCGATCGCCGCGCTGACCGCGCGTGCGAGCGGCAGCCCCGGGTGGTGATAGTCGAGGTAACGCCACGCCAGTCCGTCCAGGCGCCGGGCAAATTCGTCGCGGGCGTCGGTGCGCACCGCCCATGCGATGGTGTTGACGGAATGGACGTGCAGCACGATCCGCTGCGGCATCAGCGCATGCAGCGAGGTCTCGATCGAGGCGCGCAGCGTCGTGGCGGCGTTCGGCGCCAGCGGCACGCGTTCGTCGCCCAGCGTCAGCGCCGCGCGCCCCCCCGACAGCGCGACCGGCACGAAAATCTCCTTGTCCTCGGCATCGGCGAGCCAGGTACCCGACGCCTTCACCCACAGCACGTCGCCATCCTTAACCGACGAATTGCCGCCGGCACCTTGCACCAGCAGCATATTCCTGCCGACGCGGGCCGACATGCGGCGCAGTTCATCCAGCATTTGAGGCGGTCGCATCGGGGCTGTTCTCACCAAGTCAGATGGTCCATCGTCCAGTGCGGCATCCGCGCCGTCGTGCCGGCCACGGTCTTGATCGCCCGCGGCAGATCGCTCGCCTGCGCAAGCGTCGCGCGGTGGGCGCCGGAGCCGATCAGCAGGGTCAGCATGCCGGCGGTCCGTCCACCGGCGATATCGTGATCGAGGGAGTCGCCGATGACGAGGATCCGGTTCGGCGGCGGCCGTCCCAATTGATCGCGCGCGGCGGCAAACATCGGTGGATACGGCTTGCCGACGAACAGCACGGTGCCGCCGAGCGATTGATAGAATGCGGCGAGCGCGCCGGGAGCAGGGATCAGCCCCGCGACGCCGAACATCACGAGGTCCGGATTGGCGCACAGCATCGGCAGCTGCCGTGCGGCAGCGGTTGCCAGCGGCTCACGCCAGCGCTCGGGCTCGGCCGCGTCATCGTCGAGACCGCCGAGCAGGATGAAGTCGGCCTCGCGCATGTTCGAGACCACCACAAGGTCGGTGCCGTCGACGATCGAGCGGTCACCGTCGCGCGAGATCAGGAAGCAGGCGCGTCCGAGTTCGGCAAAGGGCGCCTGCTCGCGCGCATGCAGGCCGCGCCAGGTGACCTCGCCCGAGGACAACACGCCGTCATAGGCATCAGGCGGCAGGCCGAGCGTCGCGAGCCGCCGCTGGTTGCTGCCGGCGCGTTTGCCGGAATTGGACAGGATCAGGATGCGCTTGCCGGCTTCGCGCAGCCGCGCCACGCAATCCAGCGCTGCGGGGAACACCGCCAGTCCCTCGTGCAGCGTGCCCCACTGGTCGAGCAGCACATGATCGAAGCGGTCGGCGATGGCGTGAAGGCCGGCGATCGCGGTCGCGTCGGCCTTCATGGCGGGCCTCCGTTCAGCGCGAGCAGTGCGGCGCCGTAGCTTGCTTCGGTCTGCTCGGCGACCGAGACGGGAACGCCGAGGACGCGATGCCTGATCCGGGTCCATGCGTCGTTCTTCGCGCCGCCGCCGATGCCGATGACGCGGCGCAGGCGCGGCGCACCGAGCCGCGCCAACTGGCGGTAGGCCAGGGCTTCGACCGAGGCGATACCCTCGAGCAGCCCCTGGAAGAATCGGCAGTCCTCAGCCGGACGTGGCGTGACCCGCGCGGCCAGCGCCGGATCGGCGATCGGAAAGCGTTCGCCGGGCTTTGGCAGCGGATAGTAGTCGAGCCCGGTCGGCTGGTCCGGCGTCATCTGCGGTGTCAGCCGTTCCATCTCGGCGGCGGTGAAATGCACCAGCAGCGCGGCGCCGCCGGAGTTCGAGGCGCCGCCGGCGAGCCAGCGCTCACCGAGCCGGTGCGAATAGACGCCTTGGTCGGCCGCGAAGATCGGCTGGGTTGCAAGTTGCTTCACCACGAGCGTGGTGCCGAGCGAGGTGACGGCATCGCCCGGCTGGTCGGCACGCGTCGCGACGAAGGCCGCAACGCCATCGGTGGTGCCGGCGGCGACCTGCGCTGTTGGCGGCAGTCCCAGCGACCGCGCGACCTGCGGATCGATCTCGGCGAATGGCGTGCCCGGCACCAGCACGTCGGGCAGCAGATCGTCGCGCACGCCGAGCTGGTCAAGCCAGGGCGGCCAGACGCGCGCGACCGGGTCGTAGCCGAGCTTCAGCGCGTTGTTCTCGTCGCTGATGCCGTGATGGTTCGCGAGCCGGCCGGCGATCCAGTCCGCCTGGTGAACGGCATGGCGCGCATCGCCGATATAGTCATGGCTCAGCAGATAGAGCAGCTTGGCGAGCGCGCTGCTCGCGCCATGCGCGCCGCTCTCGCGCGGAGCGGCCGCCGCCACGCGCGTCGCCTCGCGCGTGGCGCGTGCATCATTGTACATCAGCCCCGGCGAGCAGGGGCGGCCGGCGGCGTCGACCAGCAGCAGCGTGCCCGACGTACCGTCCACGACGATGCGCGTGACGTCGCCGAGACCGACGCTCCCGCCGAGCTTGCGGATGGCCGCCACCGTAGCCTGCCACCACAGCTCCGGTGTCTGGTCGATGGCGTTGCCGTCGACGCGCGGTGCGGGCAGCGCGACGGCAGCGAAGCCGAGGATGCCGCCCTGCGGATCAATTGCGCAGGCTCGCACGCCTCCGGTTCCGACATCGATGCCGAGATACAAACCTCCCATGCGACCTCATCGCTCTCTGGTGCGCGCGACGACGTTGGTTGCGCTGCAGCACGTTTGGGGGATTGACGCCCCGTTCGGCCTCTGCAATTTTTTGCAGGACGTGAAGAAATTTGCAAGAGGACTTTTCCTGATATGGCACCCCCGCCCGACAGGCTGCCGGTGATCGACGGCGAGGCGTCGCTCGCGACGCGCGCGGCGTGGCTGTATTTCGCGGCGGGGCTCACCCAGTCGGAGGTCGCCGACCGCCTCAACATTCAGAGCACCAAGGCGCATCGCCTGATCGCGCGCGCCAGCCGCGAGGGCATGATCCGTGTGTTCGTCGAGGGACCGGTCGCCGAATGCGTCGCGCTGGAGAACGATCTCGCGCAGCGCTTCGGCCTCTCGTTCTGCCGCGTCGCACCTGATCTCGGCGAGAGCGACCTGCCGCTGAAGGCGCTGGCGCTGGAAGGCGCGAGTTTCCTGCGCCAGATCCTGGAGCGCGGCCAGGACAAGGTGATCGGTTTCGGCCATGGCCGCACGCTCGCGGCGGTCGTGGAGCAGATGCCGCAGACGCCGGCACGCGACGCGCAATTCGTGTCGCTGCTCGGCGGATTGACGCGGAAATTTGCCGCCAATCCGTTCGACGTGATTCACAAGCTCGCCGAGCGCACCGGCGCGGAAGCCTATCTGCTGCCGGTGCCGGTGTTCGCCAATTCGGTCGCCGACCGCGCCGTTCTGATGCAGCAATTCGGCATCGCCGACGTGTTCGCGCTGGCGCGCAAGGCCTCGCTGCTGTTCGTCGGCATCGGCCAGGTCAGCCGCGACGGCTTCCTGGTGTCGAGCGGCATGATCAAGCCCGACGAGGTCGTCGAGCTGAAGCGCGTCGGCGCCTGCGCCGACCTGCTCGGACATTTCTTCAGCGCCGACGGAACGGTGCTGGACACCGATCTGTCGGCCCGCGCCACCTCCATGAGCATGGCCGATCTCAGGAAGCACCGCATCGTCGCCATCGCCGGCGGGCCGGCCAAGGTGACCGCGTTGCGCGGCGTGCTGCGCAGCGGCGTTCTGCACGGCCTCATCATCGACGAAGCGACCGCAAAGGCGCTCGCCACCGACAAGCCGGAGACCACATCCGGCAAGACAAGAAGCAAGGCCCGGAAGGACACATAAAACAAGCGTCAACAAGGAGAGGAAATACATGTTCGATCGCGAGAAGAATCTGTTCGACTCCTACGCTGCCAAACGCATCAGCCGCCGCGATCTCCTGGACGGCGCCGCCAAGCTCGGCATCGCGGGCATCGCCGCCAACGCCGCCTTCGCCTCCTCGATGTCGAAGGCGATGGCCGCCGACTTCAACTGGAAGGCCCAGAGCGGCAAGAGCGTCAAGCTGCTGCTCAATAAGCATCCCTACGTCGATGCGATGATCGGCGACATCGAGGCGTTCAAGTCGCTCACCGGCATGAACGTCACCTACGACATCTTCCCGGAGGACGTCTATTTCGACAAGGTGACGGCGGCGCTGTCGTCGAAGTCGGACCAGTACGATGCTTTCATGACCGGCGCTTACATGACCTGGACCTATGGTCCGGCAGGCTGGATCGAGGACCTCAACACCTACATCAAGGATCCCGCCAAGACCAACCCGGCCTTCGCCTGGGACGACGTGCTGCCGGGCCTGCGCGCCTCGACCGCGTGGGACGGCGTCGCCGGCTCCGAGCTCGGCTCGGGCAAGGCCAAGCAGTGGTGCATCCCCTGGGGCTATGAGCTCAACAACATCACCTACAACCGCAACGTCTTCGACAAGGTCGGGGTCAAGCCGCCGAAGAACCTCGACGAGATGCTCGAGGTCGCGGCCAAGATCACCAAGGACGCCGGCGGTCCCTACGGTGTTGGCGTGCGCGGCTCGCGCTCCTGGGCGACCATCCATCCGGGCTTCCTGTCGGCCTATTCGAACTTCGGCCAGAAGGATTTCGTGATGGAGGGAGGCAAGCTGAAGGCCGCGATGAACACCAAGGCCTCGAAGGATTTTCACGACAAATGGGTCAAGATGATCCAGACCTCGGGTCCGAAGAACTGGTCGACCTATACATGGTACCAGGTCGGCACCGATCTCGGCGCCGGCGCCTCGGGCATGATCTTCGACGCCGACATCCTCGGCTACTTCATGAACGGCGGCGACAACAAGGAGAAGGGGCATCTCGGCTACGCGCCGTTCGCCGCCAATCCGGCTGCCAAGGCGCCGACCCCGAATGTCTGGATCTGGTCGCTCGCGATGTCGAGCTTCTCCAAGCAGAAGGAGGCGGCCTGGCTGTTCATGCAGTGGGCGGCGTCCGTCGAGCACGACCTGTTCGGCGCGCGCAAGATGGACTTCGTCAACCCGGTTCGCGCGTCGGTATGGAAGGACAGCGAGTTCCGCGACCGCATCGCGAAATCCTATCCCGGCTATCTCGAGCAACACGACATGTCGTCGCCCGGCGCCAAGATCTACTTCACGGCGCAGCCGCTGTTCTTCGACCTGACGACGGAATGGGCCGCCTCGCTGCAGAAGATGGTGGCCAAGGAGGTCAGCGTCGACGAGGGGCTCGACAAGCTCGCCGACAGCATCAACCGCCAGCTCAAGCAGGCCGGTCTCGGCTGATTGATCAACTGTGCGGTGCCTGATCCCCCGCACCGCACCCATCCGCCGGCTCGGACCCTTGTCCCATCCGAGCCGGCGGCGTTTGCCAGCCGAAGGCGATCTCTTATCATCATGAGCATGGTCCAAACTCTCCAGACGAACGCGCAGGCAGCGCCGGCCAAACCAAGGCCGCGCGTGCGCCTCTTGCCCTATCTGCTCAGCCTGCCGGCGCTGCTCGTCTGCGTGGCGATCCTGGTTCCGTTCGTGACCGCGGCGGTCTATTCGCTGCAGCGCTACCGGCTGAACCTGCCTTACCTGCGCGGCTTCATTGGCGCCGGCAACTACATCGACTTCCTGTCCGATCCGGCGTTCTGGAATACGTTCCAGGTCTCGATCACCTATACCGTGCTGACCGTCGTGCTCGAGCTTCTGCTCGGCCTCGGCATCGCGCTGCTGCTGCGCCGGCCGACCCGCTTCCACAATGCGGTGTCGATCATGCTGCTGCTGCCTCTGATGACGGCGCCGGCGATCGCCGCGCTGATGTGGAAGCTGATGACCAATCCGAGCTTCGGCATCTTGTCTTATTTCGTGGGCCTGTTCGGCGTCACCGATTTCAAATGGGCCTCCGATCCGTCGACGGCACTGTTTACGGTCGTACTGGTCGACGTCTGGGTCTATACGCCCTTCATCATGATCCTGCTGCTCGCCGGCCTGCGCTCGCTGCCGCGGCAGCCGTTCGAGGCCGCGGCACTCGACGGCGTGCCGGCGAGCTTCGTGTTCTTTCGCATCACGCTGCCGATGCTTGCGCCCTACATCATCACGGCGTCGCTGTTCCGGCTGCTCGATTCGATCCAGCAGTTCGACATCATCTATGCGATGACGCAGGGCGGGCCGGGCGACCGGCTGATGGTGTTCCAGGTGCAGGCCTATCTGGAATTCTTCCAGTACACCAATGTCGGCCGATCGGCGGCGCTGTTGATGATCCTCTGGCTCATCACCAACATCCTGTCGAACATCTTCATCAAGAACTGGCTGCGGTTGCGCGCGCGTGCGCACGGCCACGCGTGACGGGGAGGGGAGCGATGGAACATTCCAGCCTTGCCGGTCGCATCTTCCGCGGCGTGGCGCTCACGCTGATCCTGATCTTCTTCATGTTTCCGATCGTCTGGATCTTCCTGATGTCGTTCCAGACCAACGAGCAGATCCTGCGGATTCCGCCGCGGATCCTGTTCGAGCCGACGCTTGCGAATTACGAGGCGTTGATCTCCGGCCAACTGCGCACCGTGGCCGGCAATCTGCAGATCTCCTTCATGCGCAATCTGTTCAACAGCGTCGTGCTGTCGAGCGCGGCGGTGCTGCTGGCGCTGCTGCTCGGCGTGCCGGCGGCCTACGCGTTTGCGCGCTTCAAATTCCGTCTCGGCGAGAGCATCGCCTTCACGCTGCTGTCGTTCCGCTTCGCGCCGCCGCTGCTCGTGCTGCTGCCGCTGTCGCTGTACTACCAGGAGCTCGGACTGAACGACACCTACTTCGGCATCGTCTGGGTCTATCAGCTGATCGCGCTGCCGTTGATCCTGTGGATCGTGCGCGGCTATTTCGAGGATATCAGCCCTGATATCGAGCATGCCTACCGTCTCGCCGGGCATTCCTGGCGCGAGGCCTTCACCAGGATCGCGGTGCCGCTGGCAGGGCCGGGGATTGCCGCGGCGGGGCTGCTGTCCTTCATCTTCTGCTGGAACAATTTCGTCTTCGCGCTGATCCTGGCCTCCGCCGACAAGCAGCCGGTGACGGTCGGCGCGCTCGCCTTCGTCACCGCGTCCGGCATCCAGTACGGCCAGATCGCGGCGGCGATCGTGCTGTCGGTGACGCCGACCCTGTTGCTGGCGCTCTATGCGCAGCGCTACCTGGTCGAGGGTCTCTCGCTCGGCGCGGTGAAAGGCTGATCCGATGGCGCGTCTCGAAATCAACTCGGTGAGCAAGGCATTCGGCGCGGCGCGGCCCGCCGACGGATTGTCGCTGGCGGTCGAGCCCGGCGAGATCGTGGCGGTGTTCGGACCGTCCGGCAGCGGCAAGACCGTGCTGTTGCGCATGATCGCGGGCATGTTCGAGCCCGACGACGGCGACATCCTGGTCGGCGGCCGCTCGGTCGTCGGCGCTCCGCCCGAACGGCGCGGGATCGGCATGGCATTCCAGAACTTTGCCTTGTTCCCGCACATGACCGCCCGCGACAATATCGCAAGCGGCCTGCGCGCCAGGGCCGGCGGCGGCGATGTCGCCGGCCGCGTTGCCGCGATCAGCAGGCTGCTCAAGATCGAGCACGTGCTCGGCCACGCGCCGCGCGAATTGTCGAACGGACAGAAGCAGCGTACCGCGCTGGCACGGGCGCTGATCGGCAATCCGGATGTGCTGCTGCTAGATGATCCCCTGCGCAATGTCGACGCCAAGCTGCGCTACGAGATGCGGCTCGAACTGCCGAACCTGCTGCGGCGCGGCACTGCCGCGGTGCTCTACGTAACCCAGGACTATCGCGAGGCGATGGCGATCGCCGACCGCATCGCGGTCTTGATCGACGGCCGGCTCGCGCAGGTCGCAACGCCTGCCGATATCTATGCCCAGCCCGCATCGGTTGCGGTCGCGCGCCTGTTCGGCGATCCGACCATCAACCTCGCCGAGGTCTCGCCAGTAGCGGAGCACGGCATGCTGTCGGCTGACATCGCCGGCGCCAGGATGCGGCTCGGCGCGGCCGATGGCGCAGCACCTGCCGGTGCCTGTTGGCTCGGCATCCGGCCCGAGGATCTCGCGGTCTCCTCGGCGTCCTCCGATGGCGCCGTCCCGGCGCGCATTCTCGCGATCACGCCGATGCATGAGAAGGCGGTGCTGCTGCTCCGTCTTGCCGACGGAACGGAATGGCTGGCGGCGCTGCCGCCGGATGCGCCGCAAGGCGCGGCCGACGATGCCGTTTTCGTTCGCTTCGCGCCCGACGCCGCGATGCTGTTCGATCGCGCGAGCGGCCTGCGGATCGGGGCGTCGCACCGGCTCAAGGCGGCATAGGAGCGGATGGTCATGGACATGCTCGAGCTTCGAGGCATCGACAAGGTCTATCGCAGCCGCGGCAAAGAGCCGGTGCATGCGGTGCGCGCGCTCGATATGGCGGTCGAAAAGGGCGAGATCGTCGCACTGTTGGGATCGTCGGGCTGCGGCAAGACCTCGACATTGCGCATGATCGCAGGCTTCGAGGAGGTCTCGGCCGGATCGATCGCGCTCGGCGGGCGGCGGATTCACGAGCTGCCGCCGGCGCGTCGCAAGGTCGCGATGGCGTTCGAGGGCTATTCGCTCTATCCGCCGCTGACGATCCGCGAGAACATCGCGTTCGCGCTGAAATCCGCGCAGTTGCCGCGCGCTGAGGTAAGGCGCCGTGTCGACGAGATTGCCCGTCTGGTCGAGATCGAGGACATCCTCGACAGCTATCCGCGCGCGATCTCAGGCGGCCAGCAGCAGCGCGTGTCGCTGGCGCGGGCGCTGGTGCGGGACGCGGATCTCTATCTGCTCGATGAGCCGATGGGGCAGCTCGAACCGCAGCTGCGCGCGGTGCTGCGCGGCCGGATCAAGAGCCTGCTTGCCGAGCGCGGCATGACCGCGATCTTTGTCACCCACGACCAGACCGAAGCGAGTGCGCTGGCCGACCGCATCGCGGTCATGGAAGGCGGCGTGCTGCAGCAGTTCGCCAGCGAAAAGGAGCTGAAGGGCCGGCCGGCCAATCTGTTCGTCGCGAGCTTCATCGGCGAGCCGCCGATGAACCTGCTCGACGCTGGCGTGACGCGGTCGGACGGCGGCTTCCGCCTGTCGGTCGGAACCGACATGCGTCTCGATATCGCCGGCGCCGGACTCGACGTTGAGGCCGCGAAGACGCTCGCGGCCACGCCGCAGGTGCGGATCGGCATTCGTCCGCAGAAGATCGCGGTCGGGACCGGTGACGTCAAAGTCAAGGTGGTCTCCAACCAGTGGCTCGGCGATCAATCGCATGTCGCCGGCGATTGCGGCGGCCGCATGCTGATCGCGGTCACGCCGGGCCGCGTCGCCGCGCGGCCGGGAGAGATTATCTCGTTCGCGCTGGAACCGCGTCACCTGCACATCTTTGGCAGCGACGGAACCTGCATTCGCCATGCGGAGGGAGCGTGACGATGACCGCTTCCGCAAGCCGCGACGTCATCATCGGCATCGATGCCGGCACCTCCCTAATCAAGGCGGTGGCGTTCACGCTGACCGGCGAGCAGCTTGCCGATGTTTCGCGGCCGAATGCGTACAGCAGCCTGGCCGGCGGCCATGTCGAGCAGGACATGGCGCGGACCTGGAGCGACACGGTCGCGGTCATTCGCGCGCTGGCGAAGTCGGTGCCCGACCTGTCGGCGCGGATCGCGGCGATCGCGGTGACCGGGCAGGGCGACGGCACCTGGCTGATCGATGACGACGGCCGGCCGGTTGCGCCGGCGTTGCTGTGGCTGGATTCGCGCGCCGGCCGGCTGGTCGAGGAGATCCGCGGCAGCGAGCACAACGCGATCCTTTACCGCCGCACCGGCTCCGGGCTCAACGCCTGCCAGCAAGGGCCGCAACTGGCGTGGTTGCAGGCCCACATGCCCGACACGATCGCCAGCGCGACAACGGCCTTCCACTGCAAGGACTGGCTTTATTTCCTACTCACCGGTGAACGCGCCACCGATCCGTCGGAAGCCACCTTCTCCTGCGGCGATTTCCGCAGACGAGCATTCGATGCGGAAACCGCGCGGTTGATCGGTATCGCCGACCTGACGCGCCTGTTCCCGCCGGTCGTCGACGGCGCGGTGATGACGCATCCGCTGACAGCGGCCGCCGCCATCGAGATCGGCCTGCCGGAAGGTGTGCCGGTCTGCCTCGGCTATGTCGACGTGATCTGCAATGCGCTCGGCGCCGGGCTCTACGATCCGTCACCCGATGTCGGCTGCACCATCATCGGCTCGACCGGCATGCATATGCGGCTGGTGCCGAGCGCCGACGCGGTGACGCTGAACCGGGAGGCAACCGGTTACACCATGCCGTTCCCGGTGCCGGGTCATTATGCCCAGATGCAGTCCAACATGGCGGCGACGCTGAATATCGATTGGATGCTCGATCTCGCCTGCGACATGCTGGCGGCGGAAGGCGTGACGCGCACGCGCGCCGAGCTGATCCGCCGGCTCGACGATCAGGTGCTGCGGGCCAGGCCCGGCGAGGTGCTGTTCCATCCGTTCATTTCCGATGCCGGCGAGCGCGGTCCGTTCGTCGCGCATGAGGCCAGCGCGCAATTCTTCGGCTTGCGGTCACGCCACCGCTATGGCGACTTGATGCGCGGCGTGATGGAGGGCCTGGCCTTCGCCGCACGGGATTGTTACGCGGCGATGGGGTCGCTGCCGCGCGATGTCAGGATCACAGGCGGCGCGGCGAAGAGCCGTGCGCTCGGCGCCATCCTCGGGGCCGCGCTGGATTGCGACGTCCGCATCTGCAGCCGTGCCGAGGCCGGCGCCGCAGGCGCTGCGATGATCGCGGCGGTCGCGATCGATGCCTATTCCGACATGCGCGCCTGTGCCGAGCAGTGGGTCGCGCCGCATCTAAGTGCGCCGCAATCGCCGGACGCCGCGCTGGCGAAGCGCTACGCCGGCATCTTCCCGACCTATCTCGAGGCAAGGCTGGCGTCGCGGCCGGTCTGGAAGCAACTTGCTGCGCTGCGCGCCGGAGGCGATCATGTCTAAGTCCATCGCCATCGTCGGCGACCGCTTCATGCTGCCCTCGGTGTTCGCCGAGCACATCCGATCGGCCTGCGGCGATGGCGTCGATATCCGCACCCTGGAGCAGCCCTGGCCGGACGAGCCGATGGAGCACGGTTACGCCGGCTCGAAGCTCGATGGCCTGAAGGAATTTATGGGGCAGCCCGACGAGATCATCGGCTTCATCGGTGATGCCGAGCTGCTCGTCACGCATCTGGCGCCGATCTCGCGGTCGATGCTGGAGCGGCTGCCGAAGCTGAGGTTCATCGCGGTGTCGCGGGGCGGCCCGGTCAACATCGACATGCAGGCGGCGCGCGACCACAACGTGCTGGTGGTCAATACGCCCGGCCGCAATGCGAGCGCGGTCGCGGAGTTCACCATCGGCGCCATTCTGGCCGAGACGCGCCTGATCCGCAGCGGCCACGAGGCGCTGCGTGGCGGGGAATGGCGCGGCGATCTCTATCGGGCCGATCGCACCGGGCGCGAGCTCGGCGAGATGACGGTCGGCATTGTCGGCTATGGCGCGATCGGCAGCCGGGTGGTCAAGCTGCTGAAGGCCTTCGGCTGCAAGATCCTGGTCGCCGACCCCTATGTCCAGCTCAGCGCCCAGGACCGCAATGACGGCGTCGAACATGTCGCGCTCGGCGAATTGCTCGGCCGCGCCGACGTCGTCACGCTGCACGCCCGGGTGACGCCCGAGACCACCCGTTTCATCGGGCGCGAGGCGCTGGCGCGGATCAAGCCGGGCGCGTTCCTGATCAACACCGCGCGTGGGCCGCTGGTCGACTACGAGGCGCTGCATGATGCGCTGGCATCGGGGCATCTCGGCGGTGCCATGCTCGACACCTTCGCGGTCGAGCCGGTTCCGGCGGACTGGCCGCTGCTGCGACTTCCCAACGTCACGCTGACGCCGCACGTCGCCGGCGCCTCCGTGCGTACCGTCACCGTGGCCGCCGGGCAGGCGGCCGAAGAGGTTCGTCGCTTCCTGGCCGGCGAGCCGCCACGCAATCCGTGCTGAAGAGAAAGGCAGTTCGTATGACCCGTGAGGAACGACAATTGCGCGAGGCTGTTATCGCCAAGTGCCGGTGGATGAATGCGTCGGGTCTCAACCAGGGGACGTCGGGCAACATCTCCGCCCGCTACAAGGACCGGATGCTGATCACGCCGTCGGCGACGCCCTACGATTCGATGAAGCCGGAGATGATCGCCTCGATGCCGCTCGACGGCGATTATGGCGCGTGGGAGGGGCCGCTGCAGCCGTCCACCGAATGGCGCTTCCATCTCGACATCACGCGCGCCCGGCCCGATGTCGGCGCCATCGTCCATACTCACTCGACCTACGCGACCGTGCTCGCCATCGCGCGCAAGCCGATCCCGGCCTGCCACTACATGATGGCGGCGTTCGGCGGCACCGAGATCCGCTGCGCCGGCTATGCGCGATACGGCACCAAGGAATTGTCCGACCATGCGATCGCGGCGCTCGAAGGCCGCAATGGTTGCCTGCTCGCCAATCACGGCATGATCGCGCTCGGCGCCAACCTCGACAAGGCGATGTGGCTCGCGGTCGAGCTCGAGACCATCGCGCGGCAGTACTACCTCTCGCTGGCGCTCGATTCGCGCGTCATCCTGACCGACGAGGAGATTGCCGACACCGCGAAGGGATTCTCCACTTACGGTCTGCAGGCGCCGAAGCCGAACAAGGCCCGCGCAACGGCAAAGGCCGCGCCGCGCCGCGCCGAGAAACGGCGTAGCAGCAAGCGATGACGGGCACTGCGCCGGTCGCAGGTACGGATCACGGGCTGGTCGATATCGCGGTCATCGGTGGCGGCATCAACGGTGCCGGCATCGCCCGCGACGCCGCCGGCCGCGGGCTGAAGGTCCTGCTGTGCGAGAAGGATGATTTCGCCGAGGGCACCTCGTCGCGCTCGGGCAAGCTGATCCATGGCGGGCTGCGCTATCTCGAATATTACGAGTTCCGCCTGGTGCGCGAGGCGCTGATCGAGCGCGAGGTGCTGCTCGCGTCGGCGCCGCACATCATCTGGCCGATGCGCTTCGTGCTGCCGCATTCGCCGGAGCAGCGGCCGGCCTGGCTGGTCCGCACCGGGCTGTTGCTCTACGACCATCTCGGTGGCCGCAAGCAGCTGCCGGCGAGCCGCAGTCTGGATCTGTCGCGCGCGCCGGAGGGCGCGCCGCTGCGTCAGGAGTTCCGGCGAGGCTTCGAATATTCGGACTGCTGGGTCGATGACAGCAGGCTGGTGATCCTCAATTTGATCGATGCCGCGCAGAACGGCGCCTGCATCTTGCCGCGCACGCGGGCGGTGCGCGCCCGCCGCGACGGCGAGATCTGGCTGCTCGAGATGCACGGCGACGACGGCACAACGCAGGTCGTGCGGTCGCGCGCGCTGGTCAACGCCGCCGGGCCGTGGGTTCAGGATGTCATCCAGGGCGTGGCGGGCCTGAACTCGGCCCAGAGCGTAAGGCTGGTCAAGGGCAGCCATATCGTGGTGCCGAAATTCTGGAGCGGGCCGCAGGCCTACCTGCTGCAGAACAGCGATCGGCGGGTGATCTTCGTCAACCCCTATGAGGACGACCTCGCGCTGATCGGCACCACAGACATTCCCTATCACGGCCGCGCCGAGGACGTCGCGATCGGCGAGGACGAGACCGATTACCTGTTGCAGGTCTTGCGCCGCTATTTCAAAACGCCGCCGCGGGCGAGCGCGATCGTGCACGCGTTCTCCGGCGTCCGGCCGCTCTACGACGACAACGCCGACAATCCGTCGGCCGTGACGCGCGACTATGTGTTCGAGGTTCACGGCGCGCAGGATGCGCCGCCGCTGCTCTCGATCTTCGGCGGCAAGATCACGACCTACCGCCGGCTGGCGGAGCAGGCGATGCAACGCCTCGCGCCGTGGTTTCCGAAGCTGTCGTCGGCCTGGACCGCGCATCGGCCGCTACCGGGTGGCGACATCGGCGGCAGCTTCGATGAATTCGCGAATCGGCTGGCACGCGACTATCCCGATTTGCCGCGAACGCTCATCCATCACTATGCCCGTCTCTATGGGACGCGCGCGCGCGAGCTCCTGGGTCCGGTCCGCAGCGCCGTCGACCTCGGCCGTCATTTCGGCGGTGAGTTCTATGAATGCGAAGCGGTTTATCTGCGCGAGAAGGAGTGGGCCAGGAAGCCTGCCGACTTCCTGGACCGACGCACCAAGCACGGCCTGCATTTGACGCCGGCGCAGCGCCTCGCGTTCGAGAGCTTTCTCTAGGACGGCATCTGCATCCAGATGCGTCACGCAATCGTTTTCAAATACAGGCTCGGATCGAAATATTTGCTTGCCGGCGTAAAGTCCTTGATGCCGGCATTGGCCATGAAGAAGTCGGTCGATTGCTGCAGCCAGTTGGTGACCGTGCCGTCGGAATACATCCGCTTCCAGTCCCGCGACGAGAACATCTTCTGCGCCTTGAACGATTCGTCGATGTCGGCCATCGGCGTCTGGCTGTAATGGCCCTTCTGCAGCTTTTCCATCGCTTCGGTGCTGTTCGCGATGATGTAGTCGTTGGCATCGGCCCAGCCACGGATCAGCTTCGCCAGCGTTTCCTTGTTGGGCTCGTAATAATCGTTGGCCGCGGCCCAGCCTCCGATGATCGCGGCCTTTGGATAGTAGGCCGAGGCGTCGGCGAGCTTGACCGCGCCCGGCACCTTGTCGCGAACCGTCACGTTGAAGGGCACCCAGAGCGCAACGGCAGGCACCGCGCCTGAAATGAAGGCGGTTACGGCGGCAGGCATGGTCTGGTTGACGAGCTCGACCTGTTTGGGATCGACCTTGTTCGCGCGCAGCGCGGTGTCCAGGAACACATGCGCGGTGGTGCCGGTCGCAGTTGCGATCCGCTTGCCCTTCAGATCCTCGAATGACTTGATGCCCTGATCGCCGCGCACCCAGAGCTGCGCGGTCGCGACCTCGATGTCGTTGATGAGGAAGACCTTGCCCTGGCCTCGGGCGGGGAAGTTCGAGAGCACGGCGCCCGTCGCCAGCACGTCGAGGCTGCCGCCGATCAGCGCCTGGAAGATTTCGAGACCGGTATTGAACTGCCGCAGCTCGAGATCCAGCCCCTGCTTTTCGAAGGAGCCGCGGTCCATGCCGGTCCAGATCTGGCCGTCGACGGCAACGGTGTGCAGATAGCCGACACGAACTTTTGTTTTTGCCTGCGCAATCGCCGGCGCTGCGGCCGTGAAGCTTCCGAGGGCAAGCCCGGCCGTCGTGGTCAGAAACTGTCGCCGATCCATAGGTCGTCCTCCGCTGTGTTGTTTATTCCGAGAATGAGACCGGACGCATCTGCGCCTGCTGGGCGCGATACTCGTCCATCACCAGATGCTTGATATGGCTTCGCAGCTCGCCGAATTCCGGCCGCTCCTGGATCGATTCATCGCGCGGATAGGCGAACGGCACGTCGATGATCTGCCTGATCCGCGCCGGCCGCGCGGTGACCACCACGATACGGGACGCGAGATAGATCGCCTCCTCCACGGAGTGGGTGATCAGCATGACCGTCTTGCCTTCGGTCTGGAGCACCTTGAGCAGCAGGTTCTGCATGTTGGAACGGGTCTGGGCGTCGAGCGCACCGAACGGCTCGTCCATCAGCAGGAACTGCGGCTTGACGGCGTAAGCGCGCGCGATCGCGAGCCGCTGACGCATGCCGCCGGACAAATGCTTCGGATAGGAGTTGGCAAAGTCGGACAGCCCCATCAGGCCGAGATAGTGATCGCAGATCGAATCGCGCTCGCCGGCCGCGACGTGATTGGCCCGGAGCGTCAGGCCGAAAGCGATGTTCTGTTTCACCGTCAGCCACGGGAAGACGCCATATTCCTGGAAGATGACGCCGCGCTCGGGACCGGGACCGGCCACGGGCTTTCCGTCGAACAGCACGCTTCCCGTCGTCGGCTTCTGGAAGCCGGCGAGCATGCTCATCATCGTGGTCTTGCCGCAGCCTGAAGGGCCGATCACCGCGATGAAATCGCCATCGTTGATATCGTAGCTGACATTCTCGACGACGTTGAGACGTCCCTTCGGGGTCTCGAAGGCAAGCGAAACCTTGTCGAACCGTGCGCGCGTGGTCATGCGATGGCCCGATCCTGCCAGACCAGCAACCGGGCCGTGATCTTGCGCAGGATCATGTCCATGATCAGCGCGATCAGGCCGATGCAGATGATGCCGACATAGATGACGTCGAGCAGGAAGTAGGTCGACGCATTCTGGATCATGGCGCCAAGCCCACGCTGGGCTGCGATCAGTTCGGATGCCACCAGCGTCGCCCAGGCGACCCCAAGCGCGACCCGCAGCGCGGTGAGGATGTGCGGAACGGTGAGCGGAATGATGACCTTGCGAAAGATTTCCGCCTGATTGGCACCGAGCGTCTGCGCCACGCGGATATAGAGCGGCGTGATCTGCGAGACCCCCTCATACATGACGATCACGCCGGAGAAGAACGAGGCGTAGAACAGGATGACGAGCTTTGCGAGCTCGTCCACGCCGAAATAGACGATGACGAGCGGGATCAGCGCGATCGGCGGCAGCGCGCGGAAGAAGTTGATCATGGGGTCGGCGAAGGTGCGGGCCGGGCGATACCATCCGAGCAGGAAGCCGACGGGCACCGCGACGAGAATTCCGAGCGAGACGCCGAAAAAGACGCGCCTGGTCGAGGCGAAGATGTCGATCAAAAGGCCTTCCTTGGTGAGAAGCTCGACGAATTTCGCGGCGACCTGGTGCGGGGCGGGGATCAGCGATGTGTTGACGAAGCCGCTCCAACGGACGGCATACCAGAGCAGGATCGCACCGACCCACGGTATCAACCCGAGACCAAAGCGTCTCACGCCAGCTCCGTCCATTCGACGCTTCCACCCAGATTGCAGTTGATGTTTGGCCAAGTCATATTATAAATAGGATGACCATACAAGCGCCGCTTTGGTCGTAGGCGCCGCAGGCATTTCCGCGCATGACATCGCCGCCTTTCACCATCCGGAGCGTCCAGGCCTTTGGCTTCCGCTATCCTCTGACGACACCGGTCATCACCTCGTTCGGGCGCATGGCGGACCGGCCTGCCGTGTTCGTTCGGGTCGAGGACATGGACGGTTACGCGGGTTGGGGCGAGGTCTGGTGCAACTTTCCCGCGCCGGGCGCCGAGCATCGTGTTCGGCTGGTCAACGAGGTACTGGCACCGGCGCTTGTCGGATTCAGGGCAAGCGAACCTGATGCCGCGTTCGAGCGATTGACGCAGGGAACTTCGGTGCTCGCGTTGCAATCCGGCGAAGCGGGCCCATTCGCGCAATCGATCGCCGGCATCGATCTCGCCGTCTGGGATCTCCATGCGCGCCGCCGGAACGTTGCGTTGTGGAAACTGCTCGGCGGATCGCGGAAGCGGATCAAGGTCTATGCCAGCGGCATCAATCCGGTCGGATCGGAGCGGGCGGCGGAAGCAGCCCTCGGCCGCGGCTACCGCGCCCTGAAGCTGAAGATCGGCTTCGATCCGGCGGGCGACCGGGCCAACCTCGCCGCGCTGCGCCGCCTCGTCGGCGATGGCATGCTTGCAGCCGACGTCAACCAGGGTTGGACCATCGCGCAGGCGCACGAGCGTGCGCCGCAGCTCGAGCCGTTCGGCCTTGCCTGGCTCGAGGAGCCGATCGGCGCGGACCGTCCGCGGCAGGAATGGAAGCAGCTGCACGAGACGATCCGTTTTCCGCTCGCGGCCGGTGAGAACATCGCGAGCCACGCCGGCTTTGCCGAGGTGCTGAGTGAGCCGGTTCTCGGTGTCGTCCAGCCTGACATCGCCAAGTGGGGCGGGCTTTCGGCTTGCGCCGGCATCGCCCGCGACATCCTAACGTCGGGTAAGATGTTCTGTCCGCATTATCTTGGCGCCGGCATCGGCCTCTTGGCGTCGGCGCATCTTCTGGCGGGCGTCGGCGGCGAGGGACTGCTGGAGGTCGACAGCAATGCGAACCCGCTGCGGGATCAGTTCTGCGGCCCCGTGCTTGACGTCAGCGATGGCATGATCGAGCTCGGCGACGAGGCGGGTCTCGGCATCACGCCCGATCTTGCCTCGATCGAACAATACCGGACCGCCTGATGTCGGGGCTTGGCTACGATTACATCATCGTCGGTGCGGGGTCGGCCGGCTGTGTGGTCGCAAACAGACTGTCGGCCGATCCTGCCTGCCGCGTGCTGCTGCTCGAAGCCGGCGGATCGGACCGGAATTTCTGGCTCAAGCTGCCGGTCGGGTATTACCGGACCATCTACGACGAGCGCTTCTCGCGCCTGTTCAAGACCGAGCCGTCGGAAGGAAGCGGCGGCCGCGCCATCGTCTGGCCGCGCGGCCGCGTGCTCGGCGGATCGTCGTCGATCAACGGCCTGATCTTCATCCGCGGCCAGCACGAGGATTTTGACGACTGGGAACGTCTCGGCGCCGACGGCTGGAGCTATCGCGACGTTCTGCCCTATTTCCGGCGCTACGAGCGCTACCGCGGCGGCGAGAGCCAGTTTCACGGCGGCCTCGGTGAGTTCGAGGTCTCCGATCTTCGGAACGACAACCCGGCGTCGAGGGCCTGGGTGGAGGCGGGCGTACAGTTCGGCCTGCCGCGCAATTCCGATTTCAACGGCGCGACGACGCTTGGCGTCGGGTCCTATCAGCTTGGCATCGGGCGGCATTGGCGGACCAGCTCGGCATCCGCCTTTCTTCGACCGATTGCCGACCGGCGCAACCTGACCGTCATCACGCACGCACAGGTGAGCAAAGTCACTTTCAACGGCCGCGTCGCGACCGGCGTCGAGTGGATCAGCAAGGGGCAGGTTCATCGCGCGACAGCCGATCGCGAGGTCATCCTGTCCGGCGGCGCGCTGCAATCGCCGCAAATCCTCCAGCTTTCCGGGATCGGTCCGGCCGACCTGCTTCGCAAGCACGGTATCGCCGTCGTCACCGACTCGCCCGAAGTCGGCTCCAATCTGCAGGACCATTACCAGGCACGGCTGATCGTGCGCCTGAAGGAGCGGATCTCGCTCAATGACCAGGTCCGCAATCCTGTCGAGCTCGCGAAGATGGGGTTGCAGTGGATGCTGGCCGGGCGGGGGCCGTTGACGGTGGGGGCGCTGTCTCTTATACACATCTGACGCTGCCGACGAAC
>NZ_JADFUD010000047.1:0-63587 GCF_054820065.1 Bradyrhizobium sp. UFLA06-06 | reverse complement strand
CCTCCCTGCGTCACGAGCCCGGCGTAGCCCTCTCATCATGGTCGACGCTCCACTTCCATCCTGTTCGCCGCGCGGCAAATGATCCACGAGCCTGCGGCGTACCCAGCAAGGGGATTACCCGCCGAGGCCGAGTCGACGTTAAGCCAAAGGATCGCCTTATTGGATGAGAAGAAGGCCGACGACGGGGAACGACGAACGATTTGCAGCGAAGCTGAGAAAGCCTCACGCCACCTGGTCGATATGGTCGAGCCTGACCGTGTTCGCAGGATGAGCTGGCTCTCTGTGAGCGTATGCTAATTGGCGCACAAGAGGCGGGCCGAGCAAGGGAACCGAGCTTTGCCACTTTTTCCCGTATTCTTACGGACGCGTTAACCATTCTTAGGTATGCGCGCGATTTGCATTTTGTGCCAAAGTGTACGTATCAGGATTTTGCCAACAACCTTCCTGGGGCTAGAGCAAGCGCCGCTCGCATGTATTTTAAGCGGGCGGCGTTGCGTTGAATCCTTACAAAAATTGGCTCCGCACTTGGGGTTAATCCGCCCTCTCCGCGGCGCGCTTCCTAATAAGGATCAATCGCCCGCTCACCGCTGCCTCAGTCCGCCCGAGCTTCTGAGCGATCTCGCGCTGCGTGAGGCCTGTTTCTCGAACCAATTGCAGTAGTCGCTGTTCGTCCGCTGCGGACCACGCGGGCATTGGAAACTCCCCAAAATTGTTCCGTCCTGAAATGTCGGAGAGGATCGCAGATATTGGCTAGCCTGTCTGTCCGGTTTTTCACCGGGCTCTAATCTGTCGCAGGGCGTGTCCTTGCCACAACGAGCACGAGTAGAGCGCTATCCGTATCCAGGCCCCGTGTCCTGATTTGATTCTTGGCGTGTCCTAGTTCGGATTAGACGAACGGGATGTGCTCAGCCCATCTTTTCCATCGGTCGCCGTCTGTTGTCATAGCTTGTTCCCGTCAGGTTCCCCATGAGATGATCCCCGCCTCTTGCGGGGAGGCCTTCCATGAAGAACATGCAGGCGCGCTTGGAAAAACTTCGGATCGAGGCGGAAGAGTGTGAGCTAATCAGCAAGCTGGCGACCAGTCCGACTAAGAAAGAGCTATTCGCCAAGCTGGCAGCTCATCATCGGACACTGACCGATGAGGTCGAGCGGACGATAAGAGCAACAAAGCCTTAGTTCCCTTAACAACATAGGATGCATCGGCGCATTGTCTGCGTCACGCTGTCGGCTGGGAGACCGAGCGCGCGCCCGCTGCCGAAGCAATAAGCGCGGCCATGGCCGACACCGATCGCGCTTCGCGCGTGCACCATGAGGCTTTCCAAGATTACGTAGGGCGCGTTTGTGAGCTGATCTCGCGGGCTGCGGAATTACTTAGAGTGCCAGGCCGGACGCCTTCATCGGCCGCAAGACGCGGGAGCCTTCCCTCCAAGGAGGAGGAGCAACTCACCAATTGGAGCGCTCGTCCGCCTGCTGCTAAATGAGAGCATGGATGACTTATTGAAACCGGCCGATCAGTTGATGCTTGGAAGGCGCCGGTCTGTACAGCTCAAGCTGGCTAAATGATCTCGAAATACCGCCGGCGTTCAAAGTCTGTGACCCGATGTTGAACGGCCTCCCATTCCCAACGGCGGGAGCAAGAAAACGCTTCAACAAACCTTTCACCGAAGACATCATTGGCTGCCGGAGACTGTGCAAACCGATATGTTGCCTCTGCCAAGCTTTGAGGCAGCCTCCCAGACGGAAGGCAGGCCTCCGCGCTTGCATCACCGACGATCGAAGCCGGGAGCGCCGCGTTTGTCTCGATACCCAATATGCCGGAACCGATGGCACATGCGAGGGCAAGATATGGGTTCAGGTCTGCACCGGGCAGCCTGTATTCGAGACGATGTGCAGACGGGTCTCCCGGAATGACGCGTACCGCGCAGGATCGGTTGTCGATTCCCCAGCTCGGATAGATTGGTGCCCAACAACCAGGTACCAATCTCTTGTAGCTATTGAAATTCGGCACAGCGAGCACACAGAAATCATTCATGTATTTCAATTGTCCGCCGATGAATTGCCTCATGAGCTTCGAGACGTTGCGAAACGCCTCACTATCGTAAAACACATTCTGACCATCTGCGGACATCGAGACGTGAATATGGCCGGACTGGCCCGGCCAATTCTCTGAAACCTTGGCCATGAATGTAGCCATCATGCCGCGCGTCTGCGCCCAGGCCTTTATCATCGACTTGAATATGATTGCTCGATCGGCGGCTTCCAGGGCATCACAATGACGAAGTGACGCTTCAATCACGCCTGGTCCCGTTTCAAAGTGCAGCCCGCTGAGAGGGATTCTGGACTTCTCACAAAGCGCCAGGATCTCACCGAACAGCTCCCTGTGCGCGACAGACCGCGCAATCGAGTAGCCGAATGGGCCCCGCGTCAAAGGAGCCCATTGGCCGAACGGCTTGTCTTCAATTATGTCGGCGTTCTCCTTGAACAGCATAAACTCAAACTCGAACCCGGCGCTGCAGCTGTATCCGCGGTCGGCAACCCTTTGCAGGACTTTACGCAGAATACCGCGCGGGCAGACGCTCTCATGTGCGCCCGCAAACTCAGCCAGATAGAGATATTGATCGCCGGCATAAGACACCGAACGGCCGGTGCCGGACAGAACGCGCAGATCGGCGTCCCCAAATACTGACTGCGGCTCTTGCGTGAAGCCCGCCGGAATGACGCGGTCCGAACAATCCCACGCGAGCACCGCTTCAGAGAACTTGATGACCTTATTCCCGACGGAAAGATCTTCACCCAGGACGTGTTTGCCTCGAAGGATGCCATCGAAGTCGCTCACACCGATCATCGCCGCAGCGGCTGAATTCGTGCAACTGTCGCAGATGCCGGTCATTGGTTCGCTTCCTGCGGCACCAAATCGAACACCTGGTCCATCCGCATCGCACGCAGTTGGCGATAATCTTCCTCAAGCTGTATCAGGTCGTTGTTCACGAGATACACAATGCCTGGCGTCGACGCCAAGTCGATCGTCGGAACCAGGTTTTGCCCTATCGGAACGAACGCAATGGCATCCGCGAAGCTCGGCAGCTTGCCGATCGCATCGAGTCCGGGATAGCCGGCAACAACACCGCCCATGTCGGAGATCAGCGAGACGCACAGTGCATGAGCCTGCCGCTTGTAAACCCCGCGTCGCCTCATATACCCAGCAAAGCCTTTGGGATCTGCGTAACGCCACGCGGTGAGCGTCAAATGGTTATGGCCCAACGCCATCGTCCTGGCTTTTGCCGACATGGTTCCTTGCAGCCTCGCTCCGAAGTCGACCAGAACCGGTCCCCGATCATCGACGATGATCTCGGCATGAGCAGGTCCGTCGGTGATCCGAAGCGCCCGCAGCGCACGTTCAAGGTAGTCGGATAGTTCAAGAACGATTGGCTCCTTACCTCCCAATAACCGCTCGAGTGAGCAGACCGAAGACGCGCCCTCAATAGGAACAGTGTCATAGGTCCAGGCCTCCGTGACGAAGGTCTCGCCGTCGATCGAGACGGCATTTACGGTATATTGCTGGCCGTTGATTTTCTCCTGTCCAAGCGCCAATTGATTGAGCGTTCCGACACGGTTCGTCTTACCGACGATCGCGGTTACAGCGCGCTGAATATCGGCATCCGTCGAGCAAAAGAACACGTCCTCCGTGCCTGTGCTGTTCAGCGGCTTGATCACAAGCTCATCGAAGGTCTCTTGACGCTTCCATCTTGCGATCACTTCAGCATTGTCGGACACCACTTGTCTGATCGATCGCACGCCTGCTGAGGCCAACGCTTCAGACAGGCGCGATTTGTCCCGTCGGGCGGCCGAAAGGGCGGTGCCATTTGAAGGCAAGCCCAGCCGCTCCGAGATCGAATCGGCCAGCTCAACTCCTGTCTCGCACCCCGCTATGACGAACTCCAGCTCCCTGCCCTGGAGAGCCCGAAGATGATATTCAACGATCTCGTCGTACCCCATGCGCTCGGGCGGGCGAATGACTTCATCATACAGATTAGCATTGAAATGCGATTGAAAGATCGACGGAATCTGTGCAGCCGACATCACATGCACTGTTGAAATTCCATACCGCTTGAACTCTTCCGGCAAGAAGCGGCCGGTCGAATATGCGTCGACGATTACACAGTTTCGCTCGTTCATGCGGACCTCCGGTACTGCAAACAGACGTTGCCGACGGCAACAGCCGTGATGAGAACATTTCCAACGAACGTATGCGGCGAAGGCACGATACGAGAATCGAAGTACTGGAACAGAAACGTGATGACAGGAGCGGTGGACAGGACCATGTTGACCGTGAAGGGCTCGACGCGGCGAATACCCTCCTGGAACAAGAGCAATGGAACGATGATCGTGGATAGCCCAATCGTTGCGATCGCAAGCCAATGTTGCGAGATCTCGAGCACGATGGAGGAATGGTCGACCAGTCCCAGCAGCAAAAGGATCGTTCCGTAAAAACGATGCGCCAACACCTGTCGACCCGAAAATCCGCGGTCGAATAGCAGCTTGACGAGTATATTTGTAAGAGCGAGCGATAGGCCGGCCACGATTGCCAAGACGATGCCGAAGGACGATCGAGCTCCCCACTCCACGCCAGCGTTGCCGGTTGCCGAGATCCATATCATGTAACTTCCAACTGCCGCGATCGTCACGCTCACGACGATATCGGATGCTGGAGGAACGCCCTGGCGCCTGATCAGCGCGTTTAACCACACCGTCGCAGCGGGTCCTAGCGCCACCATGAACGCGACGACGATCGCCGGTTCGGTGTATTTCAGGCCGATAAACAACCCGATCCAACTGATCGCGGTCACGACATTGAGCGACACGAACACCAGGAGCGCCGACTTCGCAACCCGTGCCGTTTCTCTCTCGTGACCTGCCAGCAGATTAAATGTCAGACAGACCGCGGCAAAGGACACGAGGAGAGCGACGAACGCATCCGCCCGCTGAAAATACGATGCCGCATAAACTTCGCCTGCCGCGCTCAGGACGACATAGAGCGCTACAAAGAGAACTCCCAGAGCGAAGCGTCTTGTCAATCGCCCACCCGTCCTCTGCGGGCGGGGCGGCGCGGCCCGCCCCCCGGACCACGCTTGTCCACCAGTTCCGGAAGACTCACCTTTCGACCTGGGCGGACCGCGCTTGGTTTGAAACGTCACAATCCGCCTCTAATGTTTCTTTGTTTGGTAGTACGCAACACACGCCTCTCCAAAAGCCGTGAACAGTCGCTGGCTCAGGAGATCAGTTGAGGCGTGCCATTCGGGGTGCCATTGCACACCGATTTGCAACGTCGGCGCGCCGATGACCGAAGCCGCTTCGACCAGTCCGTCAGGCGCCCATGCCTCGCGCCTCAGTGCGGCGGCAAGCAGCTCGATGCCTTGATTATGCAGGGAGTTCACTTGCGCTTCGATGGCGCGCACGATCGGAAAGAGCGCACCATCAGGAGATATCCTCACGCTGTGCGCGGCATCGTACTGACGGTCTCTTGGACGATCTGGTTTCTCGGCATGCATCAGGCCACTTCCCAGTCTCCACTCAGCAAGCGATGGATGGAGAGTGCCGCCAAAATAGACGTTGAGCTCCTGAAGCCCGCGGCAGATGCCCAAGATCGGCATTCCGAGCGCGATGGCGCTCCCAATGGCTACCGCAGAGAGCCTATCCCGCGGGCGGTCACGAATTCCACCATCAACGTCCTGTTGGTCAGCCGGCGGAAGTGATGCAGGTGCCTTCAAGACGGCAGGGTCAATATTCGATTCATCCCCTGTCAAAACCAGACCGTCGAGCGCGCCCATGATCGCCAGGCCGACCTCTAGCCTCACATCTTCCGCGTCGATCGTCGGCAATATGACGCATGCCACGCCCGCATGATGAAGGAGGGCCTTGAGGTATTTTTGCCGTAGCCAGTCGCGATGCACACCATCGACCAAAAGACGGTTCGAGGTGACGCCGACCACGGCGCGAGCGTTGTCTGAGCGTTGCAATGTCACGCCACGTGCCCCTTCGCATGGGCATCAGCAAGCGATTGCTCATACAAGCGTCGATTTCGCTCCTTCAACTGAGTTATGACACTGGGTTGACCTTGCGGCCCCTTGACGAAGAGCCCTCCCCAGCTCGCGGCAACCTTTGCGTAACCCGGATCCTGCATCCGGATCTTCTGGGCCTTGTGCAACAGCCAGAATGGGATACCCGGCGAGAGGTGATGCTCGAGGTGATACTCGTCCAGGTTTTGTCCAAGGATCGCCCGCTCCAGGAAATTGCCTTTCCGATTCCTGGTTAGATAGACGTTCTTCGTTTCGCTCTCGCACATCGGCGAGTGCTCGGCGAGCTCGACAAACCAGCCAAGAACCTGAAACGTTGTGAGATAGGGGACGATCCAAAACAGGATCACGATGTGGAGCAGCCCAAGAGCGTATGATCCGGCCAGGATGCCGATCCAGAAGAGGTAAAAGCCATACTTGTCGACAAGTATGCTTGACCGGCTCTGGTCCTCGGAATCTGTGATCGAAAACCGGTTGGTCCAGAGATACTTCAGGTAGGCCAGTGTCGCGCCACCAAATATCGGCTTCCAGATGATATTGAAGGCGTACCGCTTGGGAGGCTGGACGTCGTAAACACCATTGGCCATGAAGAACTTCAGGTCGGGATCCTTCTCCGGGTCGCCGAGATACGGATGATGCAGATAGACGTGCGAGATCCGGTAGGCCCAGTGGCGCTGGAACAGGGGATAGGCCGCGAACAGAATGCCGAGGACGTAGTTCCAGGTCGTGTTCTTCGCGAGCGTACGGTGAGCCGCATCATGAGCGATCGTCGTCAGGCCGCGCTGGTAGGCACCGATCAGAAGAACGGCGAGCGGGTACAGCCACCAGGAGACGCAGAGCGTCGCGAGCGTGCAAGCGGCAATTACAGCGTAATCCTTGGCGATGTAGATCGCTCCCATCACATTGTCCGGCCTCAGCTCGGACAATTGCTTATTGATCTCCCGGCTGAACTGAACAGCCTCATAACGAGACGACCTCAGTTTCCAAGCGTCTGCCTGATTCATGAGAACCTCCTCCTGATCGCCTTACAAGTTGTCAGATTGCGGAAAGCGCCCTGTCCAGATCGCGCACGATGTCGTCGACATCTTCGATGCCCACGCAAAGTCGGATCGAGCCGCCAAATATGCCGGCGGCTTCGCGCTTCTCCCGCGGAACAGTGGTGTGGGTGGTCGAAACAGGATGCGTTACGAGCGTACGGGCGTCCCCGACATTCGAGACGTGATACATCAGGTCGACATTCTGGATGAATTTCCGCCCGGCCTGCTCGTCCTCAACTTCGAACATGACCATCGCGCCGTGTCCGTATGCGGGATTGAGTGTCTGGTCGACAGTTTCCCGATCGGCTCCCTCGAACAGCCCCGGGTAGAAGACGCGGCGCACTTTTGGATGCTCCTTAAGAACGTCGGCCACGATCCTGGCGTTTGCGCAGTGCTGCTTCATGCGAAGGGGCAGCGTTTCAAGGCCTTGGATCAGCTGAAAGCTCGCAAAGGGGGCAATGGCCGCGCCAGTATCGCGCAACCAGGTCATGCGAGCCTTCAAGAGAACCTCGCTTTTTCCGAGATCGTCGACATCTTGCAGCGCGTTGCGCCAGATGATCCCGCCATGCGCCTCGTCAGGACTGTTGAACAAGGGAAAGCGAGAGGCGCCGCGGTAGCTGAACTTGCCGTTGTCAACGATCAGACCGCCCAGCGTTGTGCCATGGCCGCATATGTATTTCGTAGCGGAGTAGGTCGTAATCGCAGCACCGAGATCTGACGGCCGACATACCAGCGGGGTCGTCGTATTATCCACCACCAACGGAACGCCGTGCTTTCGGCCGATCTCAGCCAGCTGTTTGACCGGAAGCGGAATCAGGCAAGGATTTGAAATCACCTCTCCGAACAGGCAGATCGTGCGATCATCGATGGCACGTTCGAAGGTCTCGGGCCTTCGGGGGTCTGCCGTTCTGACGCTGATACCAAGACGCTTCAGCGTGTTATGGAGCAGATTCCACGTGTTGCCATAGAGATACGGTGAGGCGACGATATTGTCCCCCACCTCGCCGCTTGACAGGTTGACGATGGCAAGGAAGGTTGCCGCTTGACCTGATGCGACGGCGAGCGAGTCGCTTCCCATGTCGACCGCGGCATACCTTTTTTCCAGCGCGCGGGTCGTCGGGTTGATGATCCTCGTATAGGTGAATCCATCAGCCTTGACGTTATAGACGTCCGCAATGTGATTCAGATCGCCATCAAGTTCGTAAGCCGTGTTCTGATAGATCGGCACTGCGACAGCTTTCGTCACCGGATCGCGTCGGTAGCCGGCGTGCAGAACAGCAGTTTCGGCAGAGAACGGCAGCTGCGAGTCCTTTGCGAAGGACGATGACATCTCGACCCCACGCTCGCAGGCCTGGCGGGTTGACGGCGTCCCCATGGATGAAGCCGGGCCGGACCGAAAATATGTACGAAAGGCGCACCCCAACTGCTCGATCCAACTGGGCTGGATCTCGCCAATGCAGCCGACCCGAAAACTCCGCGTCGCAAGATGCAGCTTCGAGTAGATATAAAGATTGTGGGCCGCCAAGTGACGATATAGCCCATCGAAGCCTGCCTGATCCGCGATTCCGGACGGCGCGCTGAACGCGACGCAGACCGGAGACTGCAATTCGGCGGATAGCAGCGGAGACACTACCCCTTCGAGTTCTTGGACGAGATCGTCTCTGACCTTCTCATACCTGCGGCGCCTGGCATCAATGCCCTCCCCCTCCAGAATCTCCAAAGCCTTCGTTGTTGCCTGAACGATGTGGGTGGGTGGGGTCGATCGCCACTCTCCGGTACGCTCGAGCGAGAGCCATTGGTCTCTCACGTCGAGCACAAATGACCTTGGTTCTTGAACCGCTTTTTCCAGCAGCTCGCGAGACGCGATGACAAAAGCTACTCCTGGCGGCCCTTCGATGCACTTATTGCTCGATGTGACCAGGACATCCGGTCCACCACGGCTTAGGTCGATGTCAATCGCGCCAAAAGAGCTCATGCCGTCGACGATCGTCTTCACACCACGCCGCCTCGCCTCCTCTATGATCGCGTCAAGCGGATTGACGATTCCGGTTGTTGTCTCGCAATGCACAAGACATAGGTGAGTAACGCCGGGATTTCGGCTCAGCTGCTCGGCAACTTCCTGGGGGTCCAGGGGCTCGGTCGCTCGCTTGACAAGCTTCAGCGCTTCGACGCCCCACAGCCGCAGAATCTTGAAAATGCGCTCGCCATAGATGCCGTTTATGCAAACGAGCGGCTTGTCGTTCCTGGACACGAATGAAGAGAGCGCGGCTTCCATTGCAAAGGACCCGCCCCCCTGAATGGGGACCACCGAATAGTCCTTGGCACCTCCCAGCAGATTGAGCATCAGCCGCCTCATGCGGGCGGTCACTTCCTTGAACTCACCATCGCGCGATGCGAGGTCGAGCAGCATCTGGCTCCTGACCGCCAGCGACAGCGACAATGGACCAGGCGTCAGCAGAGAGCGTTGTCTAGTCACACCAATTCCCCTTAAACCGTATTCGTCGATGGATCTGAAGCGCGATGATGCGACCTCACCCCCTTGGGCGCAGGCTTTCTCGATTCATCTGCTGCTGGGAGAAACACCATAGGCGCGGGCAAGCATCGCCAGCAGCCCACCACATCATGCATGCAAGGATTTGAGCGCCATCGCATTGCTAGCTAGGCGTCGATCGGTTTACGCCAAACCGTGCATTCAGGCGAACGTTGAGGTTCGGACGAACGTGCACATCGGGTCCATCGCGTGCGGATATCGATCCGCGCCTGACGGACATGATGCGTTCCGTTGCTGATGAGCCTGATCCTGCGTGAGCCTGAGACTTGGGACATTCGCATACTGTCACTCGTTGGAGAATTCGGGACGTTGACGACCTTTGCCGTCCATTTTCAGATCGTACAACTTGACGTTAGGTGCGTTTCAACCCTCTCCCGAACTCTTCTCGTGTGAATTTTTTCTGACGTGCACCTCCAAAAGGAGCGATAAGCCAACTCGAGCGGCTGAACGATGTGATTTGCGGCAAGCGAGCTCGGAGTTTTCATAGTTCGACGTCAGGATCGTCCCGCAGTCCATCATCACGGCGGTGGGCGTGTCGTGGTTGACGGCTGATCCAGAGTGTCGCCGCGGGGAGTGCGCCGTCGTGGAGCTCGAATGCTCAACTCGATCGCGGAGCAGCTCAACGGCTTGCGGACCGATGAGCCTGCCCGCAGTCATGAGGCGTTTGACCTCGACGGCTAGCTCCTTCGAGCCGTTCTGCTCGGTTGGCTCCTCTGCTAGATCTGCCAAATGTCGAGCGCACTCTCGATCCGGCGTCCGGCTCGAGGCCGGTGTCGCTCAAGCTCAAGACAGAGCGTCGAAAATGCCGGAAATCGAGCCAGCGATAGCCTCGCCCTTAGCGTCTACCCCCTCGCTGGGGCCGTTAGCGGCCTTGGGTCGAGTTTTTCCCCACGAGAACTGACGCCAGCAAGCTGCAGGCTCATTGAGGAGGTGAGCGGTCCGGCATGAATTGAGTGTGGGGGGCGACCCGCGTCGCGAGCCTGTCCCGCGGCTTTCGCATTGTCCCCTGCCGGCCCGCCTCGTGCAGACATGTTCACAGCCAGCCCCGCAGACGGCCCTTTGAAGCTCGCGCGCAGGTGAGGGATACGGCCCAAACTGAAGACAGCGCGCCGGAGGGTAGGCCTAGCGCCCGAGCGTCGGGACAGGCTGCTCCTGCTTCCCAAGTCAATGTACTGGCAAACAATTGCGCCGGATGCGGCTAGACCCGGAGGAACGAGTTGCCCTTCTTCATCGTGCGCGAGAGATCGAAGCTGGATGTCCGAGACGCCGGCAGCTCGGTTACGAGAGCCTAGGCATGACGCTAGTCGGACGCGCGGGAAACGGCATCAAGCGAAACTTCAAGCTACTGGAAGTCGGACTTCCTCTCTGGCCTTTGTCCTGGCGTCATAGATTCTGACCTGGAGCATGGGACGGCGCTTCTTGAGCTCCTGGGCTCCTGCGAAGGCCCCATCCCTGGTTGCGAATTCGGTTTTCAATTGACCGTCGATTTCGAGCACATAACCAGAAGCGGGCAATCGACGTGTGGACGCAACCATTTTGTTCCTTTGGAGCCTGAGTCTGATTGATGCCTTTGCTTAACCTGAGTCGCCGTGGCCGGGCCAGCAGGTTAGTGGGGGGCATCTCCTGCTATCGATGGTGCGATGCGAGGTGACAGGTTTGACGAACACTAACGGCCAAGAATTGCGCGAGCCATCAACACATCGATCACGGCCTGGGCCATTTGCTCAGGTGTCTGCTCCATGGTCCTGAGATGAATTTCGGGTCTTATCGGCGCTTCATAGGACGCATCGATGCCGGTGAAGTTCTTGATCTTACCGGACTTCGCCTTTGAATAAAGACCTTTGGGATCGCGACGCGCGCATTCTTCGATCGGCGTATCGACAAAGACTTCGACAAACTCCTCCTTGCTGACCAGACTGCGCACCATGTCTCGTTCGCTCCTGTGGGGCGAGATGAACGAACAAATTACGATCAAGCCACTGTCCGCCATCAGCTTGGCAGCCTCCCCGGCGCGCCGAATGTTTTCCATGCGGTCGACCTCGGAGAAGCCGAGGTCCGCATTTAATCCGTGCCGCAGGTTGTCCCCATCCAGCAGCATGGCATGCCGGGACATTGCGAACAGCTTTTGATCGACGATGTTGGCAATCGTCGATTTTCCTGCGCCGGACAGGCCGGTGAACCAAATGATGCAGGGCTTCTGGTTCTTGAGGTCGGCCCGCTCCTTCCGTCCCACTGCAACGGGTTGCCAAGCGACGTTGGTCGCCCGCCGCAGTGGACATGCGATCATCCCGGCCGCGACCGTACGGTTTGTATACCGGTCGATGACGATAAATGATCCGGTCTTGCGATTGGCCTCGTAAGGATCGAACGCCGCAGGCCGGGTGGTTGATATATTGCAAAAGCCGATCTCGTTAAGGCCAAGCGTCCCGGCTGACAGGTGCTCCCGTGTATTGACGTCGATCCGATGATTGATCGCGGTAATGCTGCCGGCTATGGTCTGCGATCCAATGCGCAGAATGTAATTGCGCCCGACAACGAGCTGGTCCTCATCCATCCAGATCAGATGAGCGGCGAATTGGTCGGCGAGCTCCGGCCGCTCGGTCGGACGTGCCAGGAGATCGCCACGGCCGATATCGATTTCGTCTTCAATGGTGATCGTGATTGCATCGCCGGCCTCGGCGCAGGTACGCTGCGACGACGATGTCGTCGCCCACCGAGATGCTTCCCGAAGCCACGGACCCGGCGTAGCCGCGGAAATCCAGGTCCGGCCGGTTCACCCACTGTACTGGAAAGCGGAAGGCCTGCCCGGAGCTGTCGCACCGGATATCAATACTCTCCAACTGGCCGAGCAGGCAGGGACCATCGTACCAGTGAGTGTTGCCGGAGCGGTCGACGACATTGTCGCCGTACCTGGCAGAGATCGGGATCGGAACGATCGATTCGAAGCCAAGATCGCTGGCAAAGGCCACATAGTCGGCGACGATCCGATCAAAGCTCTCTTTGCTGTAGTGGACGAGGTCGATCTTGTTCACTGCCAGGACGAGATGGCGGATACCAAGGAGCGAACAGATGAACGAGTGGCGCTTGGTTTGAACCAGCACGCCCTTGCGGGCATCGATGAGGATGATAGCGAGCTGGGCGTTTGAGGCGCCCGTTGCCATGTTGCGAGTATACTGCTCGTGGCCGGGCGTCTGCATCTCTGCGACGATGTCTTCGATCGTTCGTCGCGTCGGATTCAATAGCCCCGCTCAACGGATAGCAGCCCAGCGTGCGGAAACGGATCATCCGCATTTGTGGCGTCTCGCCAGACCGAAGCGGCAATCGCTTGTCGTCGATCATGATCGTCGCGCCATTTCGACGCACGATCGGTCTTTGCTTGGCGAAGTAGAGCGGGACGACCGGGATCTTCTCGCACATAATGTATTCCCACACGTCGAGCTCAGTCCAGTTTGACATCGCAAAAACGCGCATGGTTTCGCCCTGGCGAATCCGCGTATTGAACAGGTTCCAGAGCTCCGGCCGCTGATTGCGGGGGTCCCAGACGTGCCCGGACGAACGGAAGGAGAGTATCCGTTCTTTTGCGCGGCTCTTCTCCTCATCACGCCGGGCGCCGCCAAAGGCGGCATCGAATTCGTGGAGGTCGAGCGCCTGCTTCAGGGCGTCGGTCTTCATCACCCGGGTATGAAGCGCGGAGCCGGAGTCGATCGGATTGATCCCGCGCGCGATGCCCTCCTCGTTTACATGGACGATCAGGTCGAGGCCGAGGCGCTTGGCTGTCGCGTCCCGGAAGCTGATCATCTCACGAAACTTCCAGGTCGTGTCGACGTGAAGCAGGGGAAACGGGAGCTTTGCGGGATAGAAGGCCTTGATCGCAATATGCAGCATCACGCTCGAGTCTTTTCCGATCGAGTAGAGCATGACCGGCTTTTTGAACTCGGCGACCACGTCACGCATGATTTCGATCGATTCAGCTTCGAGACGGCGCAGATGTTTCGGCAGCATGTGTCTTCTACGATGCGGGATCTTTAGTTCGTTCAGTACCGCGTTTGCCTTGCGATAGGCCCGATAGGCGTTGCAGCGATCGGCTGCCTGCCATAGCGCATCGGCGTCCACCGGGTCAAACAGCGGATAGCGTCCATCCTTCGTTCGGCGTCTGCCAGCAACCAATCGAAGCGCGGCTGGACACGCGAGCCGGCGGACTTACTTCCGCTTGCCAGCTAGACAACGAGCTCGATAAGGCAGGCAGCACATTTTGACCATAGTCCTGGGAGGATCATCGCTCGTGATTGTTGCTCCCCTCCTTGAGCCGCACAATCTCGCCCCGCAGCGCCTCGATAACGGCGTCGCGATGCCGAACGGCCTCTTGCAGTGCACCTCGATCCGATTCCGAAGCCAAGAGTGCCATGCGCAACTGCGCCTCCATCGAACTCGTCAGCTCCTGATTTTGGTCGAAGTCGGTTCCGGATAGATGCTGCGCATCGTGCCCTGTGGACGCATTTGGTGTGGAGCATGAGTTCTCGATTGGCCGCCGAATGCCAGGGGTCAGCTTACCGGGGTTGGCTGAAATGCTCGACCATGCCCGTTCCTTGCTGAGGCGCAGATCCCACCACATTCGAAATATCTGACGATATAGCTCGGTGACCTCGCGCCCTTTATCAACCACCGCAATTCCGCTTCATATCCGAGCTGTATCATCAGCTCGACGCCGATCAGATCGGTTATCGTTTGCATCTCTTCGACGCTCAATTGGACCTGCCACGCGTCGACAGACTTCTCATCGACGGTCCTTCTTTCAAGGATTTTCCGATCTCCAAAGCTGCTGGAGTGAAGATAATCGGCCCGAGCCGTCGACGTAGCTGCGGTGTCTTTTGGATCACAGCCAAGGCCAGCGATGAGACGCTGGATTTCCTCCTCCGGACACGCCGCCAGGCGTTCGTACTGCACCACCATCGTCTGCCGGCGATCGCGGTGCGCAGCGAGTTTGGGCAGGCCGAGAACCAGATCAGCAAGCGAAGAGGCAATAACGTCAGGCAGGCGGAGCATGAGATCAGCAAGCGAGGACAAGCTGACCGAACGGGAGCTTTTCGCCTGAAGGGGGACTCCCCAAGTCGACTTCAGGGATGCGGCAATGGCGTAGGGATTGCGCATCAGAAGAATATGCGGCGCCTCAGGATAAAGAAGATCCAAATAGTCGAGCACCATCCAGTAGCGTGGTGTCTTGTCCACGATGATGCGCTTGCCCGCCGAGGACAGATACGCACCTGTCTCTTATACACATCTGACGCTGCCGACGAACGATGTGTATAAGAGACAGAGCCAAGGCTCTGGTGGAGCTGTAATTTCCGGATGCTGTTGGAGCAAATGCGCCAACAGCGTCGTTCCGGACCGTGGAAGGCCGAGCAGAAAGCAGACCGTGGCCCCGCGGTTTGCATCCTGGCTCAAAATACCGCTCCTGATGCGCTCGAGGAAAGCGCCCCCCGGACCACACACTTGTTCGCTCGAGGACGACGGCGGCCGCGCAATTTCCCATCGGCCGATCGCTCGCGACACTTTGCCATACGAGGAGGGAGGCGCCTGCAATTCATGGTCTGAATCCGTCGAATTGATGAATCGCGCAAGCGTTTTTGGCAATTGCAATCGGCAGCCTGCCGCCTACTCGCAAGGCTAGTTGTGACCAAAAGCCCGCTCAACTATACGAAGGCAAGCCGCCGATATGGAATCGGATGAGAAGACTATACTGCGGTTTATCGGGCAACCACCACACAACACTGTTGGCGAAGGCGTGAAGCGACGACACTAGCCCCAGGCAACCGAGCGTCAAGACGTATCGTCTCGGCTTCGGAAGCAATTTGCATTGGCTTCGATGATAGCCCACCGGCGGACCTCGTCGTTGAACTTGCCTTGTCGCTTATCGATCGCTTTCTGCATAATCGGCCCGATCTCATCGAGGCTGATGGTCTGCGCCCAACGGCTCGCGGTGCTGGACATTGCAGTCCGACCGCGTGGGAAGAGCAAGTCGTATCCTTTAATCAGAGGGAAAGATGGCGCGTCGAGATTTCGCGACACGCGGCGCAGATGTTCTAACGTTCCTCGCTCGAGACTTTGACCGCTCGATGATCCGGCAAAGGAGTGAGCAAGCCGGCGAGTAACCAATGAAGCAGACCATGGACGTCTCGTTGGTAGGGGCATCAATCTTACCGGCGTGTGGGATCGACCCGACAAGTGGATGCCGCCGGTTCGTCAAGACAATGAGCGCTCTGTTGCCGCAACTGCTCCGGCCAGTTCATGATTGGCACACTCCCCTTTCGTCCGTACCGTACCAAGCATTTGATTTGCCTGCTCTTACGGCGTTGTCGCCACTTCTCATTCGCGCTAAGGCAAGCTGGTAAAAGATGGAACCAGAGCTTCGATGCCGCCGGATTTGCCTGGCCCAGCAAACGCGCTTGGCAGTACCTCTACTGACGAACTGGAGACGATCCGGCCGTTCATGTGGGAGATCAGATCGATCAGTGCGTGGCTCGAAGAGCTTGCGAGATCCCGAGCCGATGTCCTTGGCATCACCGGGCCACAGTGGATGATCCTGATGGCCGTGGCCTATTTGGGGAAAGAGAATGGTGTCCCCGTCAACATGGTTTCAAAGTTGATGCACGTCGATCCTTCCTTCGTCACGACCCATTCAAAGCTGCTCGAGAAAAATGGATTCCTGCGGCGCAAGCACTGCGCAAGCGACGCTCGGGTCGTGCAGATGACGCTGACAGCCAAAACTCGTAAACGTCTGGCATCTTTGGCAGGGCAGGAAGCACTGGATGAGCTCGCTTCTGATGAATTCGGGGTTAACGGATCAAGCGAGTTCATTGCCAAGCTGGCTGCAGTCAGGCGTCGTCTGGAGAAGGTCTACCGCGAGAGCGGTTCTGGCCTTCCGAAGACCAAACGCACGTCCGTCAGAAATGATGCCACGTAGCCATGTCAACGCTTCCAGTCTTCGAGTTTTCCTTGAAGCAGCGCCGACGAAGGTGGTTGTGGTCCGTGCATACCGACGAGGGCAAGCAGATGATGACGGGCTCAGGGCGCAGCCGCTCGGCCGCCAGATATCAAGCCAACCGAGCGCTGTTTTTATTGCTGCTGAGCGCGCCGTATCGTTCCGAAGCTCGAGCTCACCAGCAGGCTGGGCGGGGCACTCTTGCGCCCAAATGATCTTCGAGGAACGCCCCACTCGCAAGGTTGTTTCTATCGGCTAACCCGTGGGCCCATGACTGCGCCGCGTCCCAATTTTTGCAGAATCCACTCTTAGGCCATAACGACGACCTTCTCAACTGTGGTCAGCCAAAGGGGACCGTCGCAGTAACAACGAGGTAGCTACGAGCCGACCCCTGATGAAAGCTGAACATTCTTGAGCGGTTTCGGGCGCGTCGTCTGTACAGACCTCGATGTGGCGGGAGCTGAATCTCGCGCTTAAGCAAATCGCGCAGAGCTGGCTTAGATCTGCGGGCTCATGTGACTTAGCGTGTCACCAGCTTTTTGCCGAGATATTGCCACAAAGCGCTTTCCAAAAATCTCATCGAAGATGCCGGACGCTCGAGGCCGCTCCGCCATCGCCAGGCTCCGCCCAGCACGTGGTGTGAAAAGCCCATCTTCATCTGCAAATCGATCGTCGGTCGAAGCCACGAAGATCTTTGACGCGCCGCCGATCGTGGACACACACGCCCTGCCCTGTGTTGGAGAAGCTCCTTGTTGAGGTAACCGCCCCTAACGTCGTAGGTGAGAAGCTCTCCTCTCATCAGCCAGCTGAGGACTCCGGGACCTCGTCAAAGCTGATCGGCTGCAGAACCAAGCGGCCAGTCCTCTGGCAGGTACACGCCGAGAAGCAGACCAGACGTTCGTCGTAGCAGGAATGCAGACTGTACTCACTGAGTTCGCTGGATTCGATCACCTCACTTTATAAAGCTCCGACAATGCTACGTTCTCGGACAGCAGCAACAATCGCGGCGCTGAAATCGATAGGAAATTACCCGGGCTCGAAGCTGGTTGATCAACGGTTGGGCGGAACCAGCTGTTGCGACACAATCCAACAGCCAATAAGGGCGGCCCGGGAGCCGCCCTACTGTAGCAATCAACAGCGCAGCCCAATTAGCTACCGCTGATGTCCCAGTCCGATTCCGAGATGTAAGGCCTTCTGGCGTAGCGCACCGACAGAGCGTTTGGTCATTTTTGATATTTTCGTGACCGGGGTCCGAGCCTTTGAATGGACCTTGAGTTCTTTGATATCTGCCTTAGTCCACTCGCGCCGCTTAACGCGTTTCTTGGTTGCTTTTTTCACAATGAATGCTCCTTTTGAGAGGAGCGGCTTCTAACATAGTTTTTTCACAGCGACGACCGTAAAAAGGAGGCAAGCATAGACCTCGCGCAAAGGTGCAAGGCTCTGTCATGTGTTCAGAAGCAATAGCTACAGCGCCTTCCCAGTTGTTAGTTTCGTGGAGGTTTTCGTATCGAGAAATTTGGCCATGAATTGGCGTATCCAGTCTCCTAATTGACACATCGTTGTTGGAACCTAGCAGGTTGTTACAAGTCTTTGAAACACCATGAGAAAGGGAATTGCGATTAGCCAGAGAACTTCAGGTAGGGTCGAGATTTGTATCCAGCTCAGAGGGGATCAGGCATTGAATCCGGCAGACACCATCGCGCTCTCATACTATGGTCATCGATAGCGAGTGGGCCACTGAGCAGCCGCTGCTGATCACGGCGCCCTGCCGCCATCAACAGGCTGCTAACCGTCCGACCTTCGCCTGTCCCACAGTTGCGGCGGTGGACCGCCTGGACGGGCGAGTTAGTACTCGCGTCGACGCCCGCTTCCACAAATGCGCTGGTCCGTTGGCACTATTTGGACCGGCACTGGAGGCTGATCGGGCTCCTCATCGGCGATGGCGCGCCAGGCCGCGCCGTCGAGATCGTCATATTGGCCGCTCTTCAGCGACCACAGAAAGCCAAGCAGACCGAGGAAGCCGAGTGAAAGGGCGAGCGGAACCAGATAGATCAGCACTTCCATCAGAGGGCCTCGCCTCTTCGCGCCCGCAGCGCGTTAAGCATGACCAGCACCGACGAGCATGACATTGCCGCGGCGGCAATCAGCGGCGTCACCAAGCCGGCGATCGCAACGGGCACAGCCAGGACGTTGTAGACGACAGCAAGACAGAGATTCTGCCGCATCAGCCGCAGCGCCCCGCGCGAGGCAATGACCGCCTTTATCACGGGCCCAAGATGCGCACCGAGGAAGATCGCATCAGCGACCGCCTGGCTCATATGGGTAGCGGTGACAGGCGACATCGAGGCATGGGCTGCTGCGAGCGCGGGCGCGTCGTTCAAGCCATCGCCGACCATCAACACCTTGTATCCCCTGCTCGTCAGATCTTCGACCCGGGCGACCTTGTCCGTCGGCGAGACGTTGGCCCGCCACTTGTGAATGCCAAGCGTCTCGGCCGCCCGCCGAACAGCCGGCTCGCGATCCCCGGAAACGATCTCCACCATGATGCCAAGGCGTGCGAGGCTTGTGACGACCTCGACCGCGTCCGGCCGCATCCTTTGCCTGATGGCAAAGACATGCCTCGCCTCGCCGTGGCTGAACGCGACGACGGAGGCCTCGGGATCATGGCACAGGATCTCGTCAGCGAGGCTGTCAGCGCCGCAGAACAAGGGGCGGCCCAGCCGGATCGGCGCGCCCTCATAGTAACCGCGGACGCCCCGTCCCGGCTCCTCTTCGATATCGGCCAACGGCTCGTTTGCGCCGGCAGCACGCGCCAGGGCGGCGGCGACCGGATGGCGGCTCGACAGCGCCAGCCGGCCCGCCAATTTGACGACATCCTCGGGAATGCCAGCGAGATTGGCGACATCGAGTTCAGGCAGCGTCAGCGTCCCGGTTTTGTCGAAGATCACCCGATCCACCTCGGCGATACGCTCGATTGCATCCCCGGCATTGAGCAGCACGCCGGAACGGAACAGTGCGCCGGCGGCCACCGTCTGCACCGCGGGGATAGCCAGACCCAGCGCGCAGGGGCAGGTGATGATCAAGACTGCGATCGCCGTGACCACCGAATTATGAAAGGTGGCGCCAGAGGCAAGCCAACCCAGCATGGTCAGGAAGGCCGTGATGTGAACGATCGGCGCATAGAGTCGCGACGCGCGTTCGGCGAGGCGCAGATAGCGCGAGCGCGCTTGCAGGGCATGATCGAGCAGCCTGGAAATCTCAGCAAGCAGTGTGCCGTCCGAGGTCGCCGCTGCACGGACGCGCAGGGTGCCGGACCGTACCAATGTGCCGGCGAACACCGCGCTGCCGGGCGTCGCGATCGCCGGCAAAGTCTCGCCGGTAATAAGGCTTTGATCGATCTCGGAGCTTCCCTCGATCACGTTGCCGTCGACTGTACAGCATTCGCCGGGGCGCACCAGCACGATGTCCCCCGGCTTGATCGCCGCCACCGGAACGGTTCTGATCTCGGTCGGGCTAATGAACTTCGCCGCAGTCTCCGCCTTGAGTGCTGCAAGGTTGCTGGCGAAGGCGCGGGTGCGTCGCCTCATGTTCTGGTCAAGATAGCGACCTGCGAGCAGAAAGGCGATCAACATGATCGCCGCATCGAAATAGGCGTGCTCGGCATGAGCGATGGTCTCGATCAGCGATGTCGCCAGGGCGAGCAGAATGCCGATGCTGATCGGAACGTCCATATTGGTTCCGCGCGCCCGCAGCACGGCAAAAGCGGAAGAGAAGAATGGTTGCGCACAATAAGCCGCGGCCGGCAGGACGATCAGCGCGGAGAGCCAATGAAAGAAGTCGCGCTGTTCCGGCAGCATATCCGAGACATTTCCGGACCATACCGGGATCGACAGCATCATCACGTTCATCGCGGCAAAGGCGGCGACGCCCAGCCGCCGCAGCAATTCCTGCGCTCTCTCCGCCTCCAGCGTCTCCGCATTGTCCCGCTGGAACGGATATGCCCTATAGCCTAATTCGGCGAGCCGCTTGACAAATAGAGCTGGATCGAGGGCTCCGGCCTTCCATTCGAGCGCCAGCCGATTATCGGTGAGGTTCACGCGTGCCGAGGTCACATCCGGAATGCTCGACAGATTGCGCTCGATCTTGCCCATGCAGCCCACGCAACTGATCCCCTCCACCGCAAGGTCAAGCTGGAGACGGCCCGCGCCTGTCCTCTTCAGAAAGTGAGAAAAGTCGATGTCGGACTGCATGTGCACACGCTCTCAATTCAGGACGATGCGGTTCTTCGACAGAAACATGCGGCGGTCGTCATCGTCGCCCTCGATCACGAGATCCCACTGTCCGACAGCGACGCCCGAGGCGCTGCCGCGGTAGATCCCAGCATTGGCCTGCGAGACATCAATCGCCCGATCGGCCCGGCGGTCGACCGGGCGCTCGAGGCGGGCCACGAAATTCATTCCGGCGAGAGGCGCACCTAGGCGGTCGCGCGCCTCGATCGCAAGCTCAGCTTCACCATCCGACTGCCGGTGGATGTATACCTGCACCTGCCAGTTTCGCTCGTTCTGCTGCCGTGCCGCGATGATCTCGCGCTGATAGGCGAGGCTCGCACGATAGGCGCTGTCAACCTCCGTCCCCGGCAGCGTAACGATGGCAAAGCGCATCATGACCAGATTGGCGCCGATCACGACCGAAAAGAACGCAAGGATCGCGATCAGGACGAAGCGCCCGGTAATGGGCCACGTGACTTGATTTGATGCGGTCATGGTCACATCCCGTCAGTGATCGTCAGGGGAGAACAAAATGATCCGATGCGGAGGCGACCTCGCCGAGGCCAAGGTCGGTGACCCGAAACCTCACCGGCATCGAGCGTTCCGCCATGCCGTCAACCGGCGCCGTCAACAGCACACGCAGTTCTGTCGTCGTATCGCGAGCCAGGACGATCATCGGCCGATCCACGGTCACCGAATCGGCGCCGACGACGTGGACGGACGTCTTGGGCGGCCCATCGATGTCGATCGCGATTACCCGATCGAAGTCGCGCCTGTTGAGCAAACGCACGGTATAGGCGTTGCGAACCGATCCATCGCTGAGTCTGACAGCCATGGGATTACGATCATGCAGAACGCTGAGATCGAGCATCGTTCTCGACAACAACTCATAAACCATCACCGCGCAGATGATCGTGATCAAAAAGGCATAAACGAGCGTGCGCGGGCGCACCGGCTTGAACAGCTCCGGCTTGCCGTCCATCCGCCGGCGGATATTGATGTCGTTGTCGTAACCGATCAGGCCGCTTTTGCGCCCGATCTTCTTCATGACGGCATCGCAGGCATCGATGCACAGCCCGCACTGGATGCAGCCCAGCTGGGCGCCATTTCGTATATCGATCCCGGTCGGACAGACCGCCGCGCATTGATTACAATCGATGCAGTCTCCGACCCTTTCGCCGCGTGCGCGCAGATCGAATGATTTCTTCAATGAGCAGCGCTGCTCGCCGCGGTCGTATTTGTAGGCGACATTGAGGGCCCATTCGTCGGTGAGCGCGGCCTGGATGCGCGGCCACGGGCACATATAAACGCAAACCTGCTCGCGCATGTAGCCAGCCAGCAGATATGTCAAAGCGGTCAGGATCCCAATCCAGATATAGGCGGTTGCGGGCGCTTGGAACGTTGCCAGATCGTGCACCAAGGTCGGCGCGTCGGCGAAGTAGAGCACCCAGGCGCCGCCGGTCCACCAGGCAATCATCAACCAGATTGCGTGCTTCAGCACGCGCTTTGCCGCGCGCCCTGCTGTCATCGGGCGCGCGGCGGCCTTCAGCCGCTCGCGACGGTCGCCCTCGACCCAGCGCTCGACCGCATAGAACAGGTCGGTCCAGACCGTCTGCGGGCACAGATAACCGCACCAAATCCGCCCGCCCAGTGCGTTCATCAGGAACAGCACGATGGCAGCAAGCACGAGCAAACCGGTGAAGTAATAGAGCTCTTGGGGCCACAGTTCGATGAAGAAGAAGTAGAACCGCCGGTTTGGAAAATCGAGCAACACCGCCTGGTCGGGAGCGCCGAGGCCGCGATGCCAACGCACGAAGGGCAGCAGATAGTAGATCCCCAGACACACGACCATCAGCCGCCATTTGATCGTGCGGAAAGTACCGCGGACGCTCTGCGGATAGACCTTCCTATGGGCTGTATAGAGGGGTCCATCCTCGTCACTCACTGGCTCATCGAGCGAAACGGTCTTGTTTACGGTGGGCTTCATGACCGACCTGACATCGGGCGCGGATGGCTCGCGTTGATCCTGGGTCACCGGCGCGCAGGTTTTGCGGCGCATCTCGCCTATTGTCCGCCGCCGAGCGAATGGACATAGACGGCAAGTGCCCTGACTGTGATGGGATCGAGCCGCCCGCTCCAAGCCGGCATGATGCCGGCGCGGCCATAGCTGATGGTCTCGACCAGCGTGTCCTCGTCCGAGCCGTACAGCCAAATCCGGTCAGTCAGATTCGGTGCGCCGAGCGCCTGATTGCCTTTGGCGTTCTCGCCATGACAGACCGCGCAATTCTCGGCAAAGATCTTGGTGCCGGCCGCAGCATCGAACTTGGCTGCCGTGGTCAGGCCTGACAGCGATCGCACGTAGTTTGCTACGGTGACAATCTCGGTTTTCGTGAGAATGCCGTCGCGGCCAAAGGCCAGCATTTGTCCCTCATGCGCCTGGGCATGCCCGGAACGTGCGCCGAACTGGATGGTCTGCAGGATCTGGTCGAGCGATCCGCCCCACAACCAGTCATCGTCATTGAGATTCGGATACCCCTTGGCACCCGCGCCACCGCTCCCGTGGCATGGCGCGCAATTGTCCGCGAACACCGTCTTGCCGCGCGCGCGAGCCAATCCCAGCAGGGCCGGATCCTTCTCGATCTCGGTAAGAGACGCTTTGCCCAGCACGGCCATCTTCTCGCCGCGCAGCTCCTCAAGACTTGCGAGGTCGTTGACGACGCTGGCGCGGGTCGAATAATCAAACACGCCTGTCGTGTAGCTTGAGAGGAGCGGCCATGCCGGATAAACGACCCAGTAGCCTATCGCCCAAAGGATTGTGGCGTAGAAGCTCAGAATCCACCAGCGTGGCAGCGGCGTGTTGAGTTCCTTTATACCATCCCATTCGTGCCCCGTCGTGGAGCGGCCGGAGATGTGATCGATGTCGTTGTGCTCGGTCATGATCTGTCAGTCCCGGCGCAGCGGCATGCGCGCCGCAGAATCAAAACGCCTCTTGTTGCGAGGCCACAGCGCGTAAACGACGATGGCTATGAAGATGCCGACGAACAGCGGCGTCCAGAGCGTCACAACGAAGCTCGATGCCAGATTCTCGATGGAAATAACCGCTTTCATCAGAGGATCCTTCAGCGCAGATTGGCTTTTTCGTCGTAGAGCTTGAAATCGATCAACGTGCCGAGCATCTGCAGGTAGGCGACGAGCGCATCGAGTTCAGTCGGATTGCCGGCCCTGCCGTCGAAATTGCGCACAGCGGCCTTCGGGTAACGCTTCTGGAACGATTCGACGTTCGCGCTGTCAGGATCGAGTTGCGTCTTCATGTCGGCGACAGCGTTCTTGATCTGGTCCTCGCTATAGGGGACGCCGATCGCCCGATTGGTGCGCAGATGTGCGACCATGTCGGTCAGGTCGACCTCGGTGTTCGCCAGCGACGGATAGCCCGGCATCACCGATTGCGGCACGATCGCGCGCGGATTGGTCAAATGCGTGACGTGCCATTCATCGGAATATTTCCCGCCAATACGTGCGAGGTCCGGGCCAGTCCGCTTCGAGCCCCATTGAAACGGATGGTCATACATGCTCTCAGCGGCCAGCGAGTAATGCCCGTAGCGCTCGACCTCGTCGCGTAACGGCCTGATCATCTGCGAGTGACAGACATAGCATCCCTCGCGTACGTAGATGTTGCGGCCGGCAAGCTCGAGCGGCGTATACGGCCGCACGCCGTCCACCGCCTCGATCGTGCTCTTGAGGTAGAACAACGGCGTGATCTCGACCAGGCCACCGATCGCTATCACGGCAAGGATGCCAGCGATTAAGATGATCGAGTTCTTCTCAAAGATCTTGTGTCGGTTCCAGAGCGACATGCGATGACCTATTCCGCGACCTGGAGCGCTCGAGCGTCCTGGATTTGATCAGCTTCCCGCGCATTCACCGTCATCCAGAGATTGGCGGCCATGATCAGCGCGCCGATCAGGAACAGTGCGCCACCCGCGGCACGGATGATGTAGAAGGGATGCATGGCCTCGACCGACTCGATGAACGAGTACTCGAGGAAACCGAGCGAAGTATAGGCGCGCCACATCAGCCCCTGCAGGATGCCGGACACCCACATCGCGGAGATGTAGAGCACGATCCCGATCGTGGCGATCCAGAAGTGCCAGTTGACGAGCTTGAGGCTATACAGCTGTCGATTCCAAAGCCAGGGAATCAGACAATACAGCGCGCCGAATGATACGAAGCCAACCCAGCCCAGTGCGCCCGAATGCACATGGCCGACCGTCCAGTCCGTGTAATGGCTAAGCGAGTTGACGACCTTGATTGCCATGGTGGGACCTTCAAATGTCGCCATGCCGTAAAAGGCAACCGAGACCACGAGCATACGAAGTACCGGGTCGGTGCGGAGCTTGTCCCAGGCGCCCGAGAGCGTCATCATGCCGTTGATCATGCCGCCCCATGAGGGCATCCACAGCATGATCGAGAACGTCATGCCCAGCGTCTGCGTCCAGTCCGGCAGGGCGGTGTAGTGCAGATGGTGCGGTCCGGCCCAGATGTAGAGGAAGATTAGCGCCCAGAAATGGATGATTGAGAGACGGTAAGAATAGACCGGCCGTTCGGCTCTTTTCGGAATGAAGTAGTACATGATCGCCAGGAAGCCGGCGGTCAGGAAGAAGCCGACCGCGTTATGGCCGTACCACCACTGAAACATGGCATCCTGCACGCCGCCCCAGGCAATGTAGGATTTCGAACCGAACACCGATACCGGCAATGCGGGATTGTTGCCAAGGTGGAGCACCGCAATGGTGACGATAAAGGCGAGATAGAACCAGTTGGCGACGAAGATATGCGGCTCCTTCCGCTTCAACAGTGTCGCCACGAACACAATGAGATAAGTGATCCAGACAATGGTGAGCCAGAGATCGGCGTACCACTCCGGCTCGGCATATTCCTTCGACTGGGTGACACCGAACAGATAGCCAGTGCCTGCGATCAGAATGAAGAAATTATAGCCAACGACCACAAACCATGGCGCCAGATCGCCAGCCAAGCGGGTGCGGCAGGTCTTTTGCACGACGTAGAACGAGGTCGCGATGAGCACGTTTCCGCCGAACGCAAAGATCACAGCCGATGTGTGCAAGGGCCGGAGCCGACCGAAGCTCGCCCAGGGCAAATCAAAATTCAGTGCAGGCCAGGCAAGTTGCGAGGCGATCAGCAGACCGATGGAAAAGCCTGCAATGCCCCAGAACATCGCCAGCACCGAGGCGAATTTGATCGGACCGAGATTGTAGTTCGGTCGGCCATTGATCTGCGCCGGCGGTAATTGCGCCGGCCGTTCGTAGTAGCGATTGAGGATGACGCCCGTTGCGGTCAGACTGGCGGCGGAAGCCAGCAATGCGTGGAAGGTAAACGCAGAATCGTGCCCCATCGCTCCGGCGAAAAAGAAGACGTAGGCAGAAACTGCAAATACCGACATCAGGCCTGCTTCACCCATCGTCGTGGATTTCGAGGCAAAGGATGGGCTTGTCATGGCTTGGCCTTCTTTGAAAGCGGGATGCTTGGGGAATTATTTCCGGCGAGCTAAGCGATTGGGTTCATCAATCGCAAAAGCGCTGCGGGAGGCCGTCGTCGACCTCACGACCGAGCGCGCGCAGGGTTTGTTCGTTGGGGCAGTCTTTCAGCGGATTTCGATAGTTCCCTGTTTGGAGGTTGGCGACGCAACGGGCTTTGGCCTGACATAGGCCGCATACTCGCTGCAGATCGCGCAGTACGTCGCCATGGCGGGCGGCAAGCGCATGCTCGGAAAAACCGGCAAGTGCGAGGCGCTTGCTCAAGAGTTCGGGAGAGCCCGGACTTTGTGCCAGGGTTCGAAAAGCGGATGTAGACAGATTAAGCTCGCGCGCGATCGCATCGATGTCCTGCGGGCTCAAGCAAGCCAGCTCGGACGTCCGAGACAGGCTCGCTCGCAATCGGCTGAGCAAATTCCTAAACCGCCAAGGACTACCGATATGTGCAGGTTGGCTGACCATGTGTCATGTCCCTCGAAGCAGCCATAGCTGCTGGAGGCAGGTTTGTTTTTGACCTGCATCAAATGTAAGAGCAAATCGTTCGATCCGGATCGCTCTACCCCGGGGCGCCTGCGAGACTGCGCCGAGGCCCATTTCGTGTTGCGGGCAACAGCCCGCCTGCCGCATTAGCGACAGCATCGCGAGCTCCTTCGAATCGACTCGGCGCGATGTTTTAAAAGATCGCGCTTGAACTCGCGGATTGACCATCGCCATGAAATTCGCAAGGACCTGCGCTAGCCGAACTCAGGCTAGCCGCCCCATGCCGGGGGCAACGCAGGCGGGGTTCGAAGCTCCATCGCATCCGCGAAAATGGTCCAATCGCGGACACCTTTTTGCTTGCAAAAGTCGCTCTCCGCTTGCTGTGCAGCAGCACTCAGCGATGCGGCATCGACCTTGAACGCTGCCTGACAGGCACGATGCTCGTGGCCGGTATCGTCACAGACGGTCTTAATGAAGCGAACGTTAAATGAAGGCATGACTACCCTCTTGCGGTGGGTTTGCTTATCCGTGCCTATTCTGCCATTAGCGCGCGGAGAGTATTTGATTTGTCTCAAGCAGCATCCAAAGTAATCGGTCACTTACCGTGACAGAGACTGTTCTGACGCGTGCTGGCGGCCCGGCATGTCGTTAGCCAGACCTGCGTCCCCGTGATCGTGAGCAAATGGGGCGAACCGCCCCTATCTCGCGCCTGACGACCCACCCTGCCGCCGCAATGGCAAAGCCGATGACCAAGCTCGCCGCAGCCAAGGTTTCGATAAGGCCAAGGTTCAGGGCTTCCGCGCCAAAGCCTATGGCTGCGATCAGCGCCGGCAAGACCACCGACAATGCGAGGCGAGCAATCACTAAGGGTCTCCTTTGCGCCTCTCGCATCATTGATGACACGTGTGTCATGGTCCGATGCGCGTCCAGTGCGCTTCAACATTCGCATGATTGCATCGCCTCTATTTTGATTTCCATCAATCCGGCCGTTCCAGGGCTTGTCGGGATCAAGGCGCGAGGCGAGCAAATCATCTGAACGGGAACATGTTTGGCCCCTGTCCTGCTCGCGGCAGCCATACGCCGTCGGTCGTTCTAGACGCGCATCGCTTTTTTTGACCTGGATCAATACTTCAGCGGCGGCCGAGCGATAGAAACGATCTCCAGTCAAGGTCAGACATATGGCTCACAGAAAGACTTGGCGCCCCATCATCTTTTCGTGCTCAAATACGGGCGACCGTGTTCAAGCACTGCTGCCGAACGACGCAGTCGAGCCAAGCGCCAACGACCTGCACCCGGTAACCTGCATCGCCTGCGATGGTGTCCACGTCATCGACCCGCGGACCGGCCCGACGCGCGGGGCCGAGCGCAGCTAGCCGATCCGTCCCACGACCGACGCCGTAGCAAGGAGATGTCCCACCAACAAAGGATGTTCGATATGACAGGCCACGGCGAAACTCGCTCGGCGAGGGGCTCAATTGTGGGCCGCGGTCCAGTCCAGTTTCTGCAAACACCCGATCATGACCAACCGGGGAAGGCTTGAGCAGGTTCGAATCAGTTCGACCGAAGGTGGCAAGGTGCTTCGTAGCATCAATCCCGATATTTGGATCGGCAAGAGGGCCATGACCCAGCACGATGGGTTCGACGATGCCTCCGCCGACAGACCCGAGGCGGCGACTGCTGCGATCGAACCGCGCGCCGCCTGCGCAATATTGGGCTGAACCAGGTCGCGGGGCGGACAAGCGATGTGGTTCGTACTGTCTGAAAGGTTACTTGAATTTGTCAGTCGGCGGCGATGAACACCGTCCAGGATCTAATGGCAACGTGACGTGGGAGCGGATCGAGACGGCGCCCTTCGATCGCGACCTTGAGATTGGCGTGATCGAGGGTAATACCATTCATCGGCTGGTCTTCCCTTGCCGCCGCATCTTTGGCGGCTGGATCAAGGCGAAGACCGGAGAACACGTCGCTGTGCAGCCCACGCACTGGCGCATTTGGTTCAAATAGCGATGGCTATCCTGCAACAATATAACGGCGCGAATTGACGCGCATCTGCCTCCGGTGGCCCTCCCGCGGCCAAACGATGTAGGATCGATCTCATAAGAGGGTCTGCCGGCAAATATGTCCGACCACATCTGGTATCGCTATGGTACTGCCGCGGCAGCCGCCGCGCTCGCCCTCGTGCTCCGCGCGGCGCTCAATCCGTATCTCGATGACCGCTCATTTACGATCATCTACCTTCCGGCGATCGTTTTTGCCGCTTTCGCCGGCGGCCGCGGACCAGCGAGCTTCGCGACCCTGCTCTGCCTCGTCATCAGCGCGGCATTTCTTGGGAAAAGCCTCATCACCGTTTCCGCAAACATGATCGATATTGCCGCATTTGCGGTACTAGGTCCCATGCTTGGCTTCATGGGCGACCGGCTGCGGCAGGAATCGGAGCAGGCGCGGTATCGGCAAGCTCATCTGCAGTCGATCCTGGACACCGTACCGGAAGCCATGATCGTCATTGACGAGAAGGGTATCATTCGCTCGTTCAGCGCCGCGGCAGTGCGTTTATTTGGCTGGTTGCCGGACGAAGTGGTTGGAAAGACTGTATCCAAGTTGATGCCGCAGCCCTACCGGGCCGAGCATGACCGCTACATTGAACGTTATCTGACCACCGGCGAGCGGCGCATCATTGGCATCGGTCGCATCGTGGTGGGCGAGCGGAGCGACGGCTCGACCTTTCCGATGGAGCTTGCCGTCGGCGAGGCCAAAGTGCGCGGCGAACGCTTCTTCACCGGCTTTATCCGAGACTTAACCGAACGGCGGGCGCAGGAACGGCGGCTGCAGGAGCTGCAGTCCGAACTCGTCCATGTGTCGCGGCTAACAGCCATGGGTGAGATGGCATCGTCTATTGCCCATGAAATCAACCAGCCGCTCTCCGCCATCACAAACTATATGCGCGGCGCAAAGGCTCTGCTGGCGTCAGACAAGCCGAACGCCAATCGCATTGGTGATGCACTCGAACACGCCGTCCAACAGGCTCTGCGCGCCGGCGATATCATCAAGCGCTTGCGGGAGTTCGTTGCCAAAGGCGAGACGCAGCATTCTGTGGAAAATCCGCTCACGCTACTTGAAGAGGCTGTAGCGCTGGCCCTGCTCGGCGCCAAGGAGCAAGGCGTGCGGGTGACAATGCGCAGCGACCGCGATCTGCCGTCAATGATCGTAGATAAGATCCAGATCCAGCAAGTCGCTCTGAACCTGATACGCAACGCGATCGAGGCGATGGCTTCCTGTCCGCGCCGCGAATTGACCGTCGGAGTCAGCAAGGTCGATGGTCTCGCCAGGTTTACCGTTGCTGATACGGGTTCCGGTATCAGCCCTGATGTCGCCGACCGCCTGTTCCAACCCTTTGTCACGACGAAGGAACACGGCATGGGTGTTGGACTATCAATCTGCCGGACAATCGTGGAATCCCATGGCGGCCACATCGTGGCGGAAGCAAATCCGGGTGGCGGCACGATCTTTCAGTTCACGCTGCCATTTGCGGACGTCGGTGAAGAAGCATGACCGGGCGGCGCATTCTTGTGATCGACGATGAAGCCGCGATGCGGGATTCGCTGGCGTTTCTGCTTGATATTAGTGGTTTCTGGGTAGCAACCTACGAGACCGCGACCGAGTTTCTCAATGACATTGCAAGCGGTCCGATCGACTGCGTTGTATCAGACATCCGCATGCCAGGAATGAGCGGCCTCGAACTGGTCCGCAAGCTGAAGGCCGATCGCCTCGACTGTCCGGTCGTCCTGATAACCGGTCATGGTGATGTATCACTCGCAGTTGAAGCGATGAAAGCGGGTGCGGTCGATTTCATCGAGAAGCCGTTCGAGGATGAGGTGCTGTTGCGTGCCATCAACGCTGCTTTGGAAGCGCGGCCAACGAAGCCAGACGATGACGCAGCGAAACTGCAGGCAGAAGGGCGCCTTGCCGACCTCTCGTCGCGCGAACGTGACGTCCTGCAGGGACTATTAGCCGGCAAGATCAACAAGGTAATCGCCCATGATCTTGGCATCAGCCCCCGGACGGTCGAGGTTTATCGCGCCAACCTGATGGCCAAGACCAATGTACGCAGCATGTCTGAGTTGATGCGGATTGCCATCGCCGCAGGATTCTAGCAGGGGCGCGAGCGGCACGGTCCAGGCGACGAACAAGGGCTCGAAAGATCTTGGAGAATTCGTCCAGGAATGATCCTCAATCGCGAGCATGGCGCGCCTTAAAAACGCATTGTCCAGCGGAGCCTTGAGCATAGGCCACAGACCGGCAATGGAGAAAATCAAGACGAGCCCAGCGAACGATGCACCCGCACGTCGCGCTGCGCCCGCTCTCCGTCTGCGACAATGTCCTCTCATGTTGCTGATTGATCCCCCGGCAGCCGTTGGAGAGGCTTGAGCATTGGCGTATTCGGCTTGACCGCGGACTAACCAGCCGCACATCATCTTCCGTACTGGCGATCCTCTCAGTGTACCTGTTGTCGATGAGGGTGAATGTCGAGCAGGCAACGGGGAGAATCGACGGCATCCGCGATCTCGGGCCGCCCCCTAATCTGTGCAGCAAAAATCGCTGTGCACGAATCGTGCAGGATTCGCAGTTGACATGAGCGATGCAACACATGCCATGCTGCTTCTACTTGGCATCGGACTCTGCGCGAACTGTCCGTGGCCGGTTTGATCCTGCCTAACTAAATCGGCGAGCGTATGAAGCAGATCAATTGTCCGGCCCAGATTTGTGCTCCGATCGGCAGCAATCCTTTCACGCCCGGAGAACGGCAATGTTCGGGAACATATTGGTCCATCTTCCCACGGAGCTCCCGGTGCGGGCCGCGGTGAACGGTTCGATTTCCTTCGCACTGAGCACGGGCGCGCATCTTGACGTTGTGGCCATCGGTTATGAGAGGACCATTATTCCGCTCGCCGCACTCAGCGGGGTGGCCGTCACTTCGGTCTTTGAAATCGAGCAGGCGCGTGCGTTGGAGAGAGCCGAAGCGGCACTCCGTGTCTTTGATCTGCGGGCAAGGAGCTCCGGCATATCCTATGCGAGCCGCGCGCTCAGTGCGGTTCCAGCGGAGGCGCGTCGAAGCATCTGCGCCAGCGCGCGAGTGCACGACATGACTATCGTCACGCAGCCCCAGAGCGGCTACGAGAGCTATGACAACGTTATTCCCAAGGACGTCCTGCTCCAGGCCGGCAAGCCAGTTCTGTATCTGCCAAGCGTCATCCACGGCTCTTTTTCGGCCAGACGAATTGGGATTTGCTGGGACGGCAGCCGCCTTGCGGCCCGCGCGTTGCACGACGCGATGCCGCTGCTGCGCGAAGCGGACGCGCTGACCATCATCGCGATGACTGATGCGCACAAGGTCCCGGCGGAGAGCTCCGCCGACCATTTGGGACGGTATCTTGAAAGGTCGGGCCTTCCTGCAAAGATCGTGTCGCTCCCAGCACCCCAGTCGGTACACCGCGCCCTCCTGTCGCTTGTGGCGGACGAAAGCCTCGACCTGCTGGTGATGGGCGGATACGTCCGCTCTCGGCTGCAGGAAAGGCTGCTCGGTGGCATTTCGGGAAATCTGCTTCGTGCAAACGTCATTCCGGTTTTGATGTCGCACTGAAGGCAAGAAATATAGATGCGATATGCCGCCAGATGCGCCCCGGACCCAGTCGATGGGCGCGGGGCAAGGCACCAGCCGCCCGCCGATCTGGAGAACAGGAGCGCCGTTTGTCCCGGCTTTCGCGGGCCCGCCGTCGCTCCATCGACGAGGCGGGGCGAAACCGCTGAACATGCGCCGCGGTTTTCGAACGTTGCACGTAGGCTGCCGGTCTAGAGGAGCGGGACAATCTGGTCACCGCCCACCCGAGGATGCCCGAGCTCAACTTCAAGCCGAACGGCCAAGTCAGAATGCAGCTTCCTCATTCAAACGCGGCTGGTCGGCTTTGAGCCGCATTCGAGATACCGAAAGGCTGCGTCGCCCCCATCGAGAATTCTTCTCACGGCATACGTATAAATACTTAGTGGGTTCTACTTAGGGGAAACATCGAAATTTTCCAGTTCATCAGAAGCGGCCAATCTCCGCTCCATTGACGTTTCGAAGATCGAGTCCGCCATGTACGCTCAGGCCACAAGTATTCACGAGATCAGCCATCATCCGAGCAGCGTCTTGTGCAGGCAATCTCGTACCTATGGACCGTTTGGTATGGTTGCGACCCCGATGCGGTTCGCTCGCAATAGCGAGATCTACGGCGAGGACGAAGCAGCCGAACACCTATACCAGGTGGTATCGGGTGCTGTACGAACCTACAAGATTATGGAAGATGGGCGTCGTCAGATTGGTGCGTTTTATCTGCCCGGTGACATCTTCGGCTTTGAGGCCGGAGACAGCCATATCGCTTCGGCGGAGACGGTCTGTGAGACGCACCTTTTGATGGTGAAGCGCAGCGCCCTCATCGTTCGCGCCAGCCAAGATTGCGAGCTCACAAGGCAGCTCTGGGACGCGATGGCGCTTGAGCTCCGCCGCTTTCAGGAGCATCTGATGCTTTTGATCAGCAGCGCTGAACAGCGGGTCGTGGCATTTCTGCTCGATATGTCTCGTCGTACTACGAAGAACGCTGCGATCGAGCTGCCGATGTCACGGCAGGATGTTGCCGACTATCTTGGCTTGACGATCGAAACGGTCTCGCGCACCCTCACTCAACTCGAGCAGAATGGCGTGATTGCCTTGCCGACCTTGCGCCGAATCGAGTTACGTAACGACAAACTGCCGAGCCACGTTGCACAGAACTTGGGCTAAGCTCAAGAAGCGCTGTGAAATGCGCGGACTTCCTTGCACCGATCAGCGCCGACGGATCGCAGCACGTGAACGACACCCGAACATCGGCTTGGGCGATCGCGCACAGATGGCAGGATCGCTCGCTTACATTGTTCCGCCCTGGAGCACCGCAATGATCATCGATTTTTTGCTTCGAGAGCATCGCAATATTGACCTACTTCTGGTCGCCCTCCAACGTGAATTGGAGATCTTTGAGCATGGGGCCCGTCCTGACTATGAGGTCATTCGCGCGATTATCAGCTACTTCGAGGTTTACCCGGAGGTGTACCATCATCCTCAGGAAGATTTGATTTTCTCCAAGCTTAGAACTCGCGATCCGGATGCGGCTGCAATCGTCGGCGATCTCGCGCATGAACACCAGGAAGTCATCGACCGCCTGCACCATTTTGCTCAAGCTATCGATGCTATCCTCGCGGATCGTGAAATCCTTCGACAAGACGTCGGTAACATCGTACGCGACTTTATATTGCGGGAGCGGCACCACATGATGTGGGAAGAGCGAGATTTCTTCCCCGCCGCCGTCAAGGCTCTATCGGCTGAGGATTGGACGGAAATCGCTTCCGCCCGCACTGATCATGGGGATCTGCTGTTCAGCGAGACGGCGGAAGCGACTTCCGATGCACTAAGAGCGCATATTCTACAATTAGAGCAAGAAGCTGAAGCCGAACGGAGTTCGGTGGCGTTTTCGTCCGCAATGGCCGGCAAGCCGCCAGATGGCGCCAAAGCCGATGGACCGTAATTGATCACTGACTCTGCACGCCGGGCCGTGCAGGTCATGCTCATCTCATTGAAATGAAGGTGACAGTCCTTCTGGCGCGTACGCCGCGCGCGGCCAGCGCGACATCCGCGCCCGATGATCACTTGCAGCCGGTCCCTTCGCAAACAGCACGGCCGGGGTCCGGCTGGTCCCGTGACGTGAACGTCGCGGGGCAATTGGCAATACCGCTCGACCAGCGCCCCAGTGATATTACGTAATATGAGTGCCCCTTACGTCCACCGACCGACCGCGATCGATCGTTGCGGCACTGCTGGACCTCTTCTTGCCCGGAAGAGGGCAGGACCTTCATCGCGATCCAAAGTGCGATGCGTACGTTGCCGGCATGCCCTACCAATCTTGGCTTTAGGGCCGCTATCGCCATCAACAACGCGGATATTTTGAGCCAGCGCAAAGCCTATCCGCCGCGTGTCCGGTAATCGGTTGGCCAGGGAAGAAAGGCACTCTGAATGCGACCGGACTTGGCACAAGCCTACGGGCAGCAACGGCTGCCGCGCTACACCAGCTATCCGACGGCCCCCCATTTCTCAGCTTCGATTTGCGAATCCGACTATCAAATGTGGCTCAAGTCGTTGGGCGCGCAGCAATCCGCATCGATCTACGTGCACGTGCCGTTTTGTCGACGCACGTGCTGGTATTGTGGCTGCCACACTTCTGTCACGAAGCGCCAGGAGCCGATCTCGTTCTATGCAGCGGGACTGCGGACCGAAGCTTACCTCGTTGCAGAAACCCTTGGCCGACGGCAACCGATCACTCATATCCACTTCGGGGGCGGCACCCCGACGATCATGACACCTGAAACGTTCGCTGATCTGGTCGGTTCGTTGCGCCATTCATTCGCGGTCCTGCCTGATGCCGAGATCGCCGTAGAGATCGATCCACGCATGTTGAGCGAGCCGATGGCCGAGGCTCTTGGCTATTGCGGGGTCAACCGGGCGAGCCTTGGTGTCCAGAGCTTCGATCCAGTTGTTCAGCAGGGCATCAACCGTCTGCAGAGCTTCGGACAGACCGCGACCTCGGTCGATCGGTTGCGCCGTGCCGGCGTCGAACGTATCAATTTCGACCTGCTCTATGGCCTGCCCCGGCAGACGGTCGCTTCGTGCCTGGATACCGTCGCCAGATGCCTCGAGCTTCATCCGGACCGGTTTTCGGCCTTTGGCTACGCGCATATTCCTTCCTTCAAGAAGCATCAACGTCTGATCGATGCGTCCACCCTGCCCGACAGCATTGCGCGCCACGTCCAATCCGAAACGATCACGGAAGCTTTGGTTGATGCGGGATATGTCCGCGTCGGAATCGATCACTTCGCCCTACCGGACGACAATCTCGCCCTGGCGAGCCAGGAAGGCAGGTTGAGGCGCAATTTCCAGGGCTACACTGACGATAGCGCGGACACCTTGATTGGTCTGGGCGCCAGCGCCATCGGCCGTATGCAACAGGGCTTTGTCGCGAACGCCGTCCCGACGAAGGACTACCTCGCTCGCATCAGCGAGGATCGGCTGGCCATCGCAAAGGGCTATTTACTGACTGACGACGATCGCTTCCACGCCGAGATTATCGAACGAATCATGTGCGATTTGACAGTCGATCTTTCCGAGACATCCCGTCGTTACGGCCGGGATCCAAGCTTGGCCGTCGTTGATCGTTCTCGCCTCGACGGCCTTATCGCCGATGGCGTCGTGGTGATGGATGATAGCCGGCTTTCGATAGCCGGTGGCGCAGAGTTCCTGGCCCGGAGCGTCGCATCGATCTTCGACGCTCACCTTACTCGGAGCGGGGCTACACATAGTCTGGCGGTCTAAACCAGACGAAGCCGAACCGAGCCGTTTCAGATCCGAGTTCGACATCACCAAACCGGTTTATGCTCTGGATCGCGAGCAGTCGCGGCGATCAAGAGCACGCTGATCGGCATCCCGTTCGCCGGCTCTTCGTCGAGCCGCACAAGATTTCCAACAGAGGTTGGTATAAAAACTTGACTAGACCAATGACTAGCTGAAGCGGGATCAATAGCAAGCCGCAGATTGCATTGGTCACCACGATAAGATCCTTGCTGTGCGCGTTATCGTATGGTCCCGTTGATCGAGCCCATCGTTTCCGGCAGAAAAGCGTACCAACGTGCGCTTGGTGCCCGTCCATGATCGCCCGGCACGACCGCCCCACATTTCTCGGCCCTGCAGAGCGTTGCGAAACTACTCATAAGTGACAAACCTTGGTGTAGATTTCAAATCTAGGCTATATCGGCCGCATACCAGGGCATGATTGAGCTACGCTGAGCTTGCGCCTTAACTGGGGTCAGATTTCGGCGGATGTCCCCGCCGTAATCGAACCATCGGCGCCCTCCTTCCGCCGATGGAAGTCAGCACGTTGCCTAGCAGCGTCGCTCCTCCCGGACACACTTCCGCCCGGCCGCTAAAGGCGGCCGGGCCTTTTTCTGCTCACCAATGCCTCCCACAATTATCGAGCCCGCAAATCGTTGACAGGCGACCGGCCTTCTCGACGAAAGACCAGACCAGGTCAACGGTCGGCTGGAGTGGATGCAGCGCGTAGTTCGCGGGCGGCGGAGACCATGTTCACCAGCGCCGGGCGAACCTCCTCCCATTTGCGCGTCTTCAGACCGCAATCCGGATTGATCCAAAGTTGCGAATCCTGCAGCCGCTTTCGAGCCAAAGCCACGAGCTCTTTCATCTCGCTCGACTCGGGCACGCGCGGAGAATGGATATCGTACACACCCGGCCCGATTTGATTTGGATATTTGTAGTTCCGAAACGCGTCGAGCAGCTCCATTTTCGACCGCGAAGTCTCGATCGAGATGACATCCGCGTCCATTGCAGCAATCGCATCGATGATGTCGTTGAATTCCGAGTAGCACATGTGGGTATGGATCTGGGTTTGATCGGCGACGCCCGATGAGCAGATGCGGAAGCAATCCCCGGCCCACTCGAGATAAGCCGTCCACTCCGATCGGCGCGGCGGCAATCCTTCGCGCAGCGCAGCCTCGTCGATCTGGATCATGGCTGCACCAGCATTTTCGAGATCGCCGACTTCGTCTCGGATCGCGAGCGCAATTTGACGACAGACCTCGGCTCGGGGAATATCATCGCGAACAAACGACCAGTTCAAGATCGTCACTGGTCCGGTCAACATCGCCTTCATCGGCTTCTTGGTTAGCGATTGCGCGTACCGCCACCACCCCACGGTGATCGGCTTCGGCCGTGAGACATCGCCAAACAAGATCGGCGGCCGGACACAGCGCGAGCCATAGGATTGTACCCAGCCATTTTTGGTAAATGCGAAGCCGGCGAGTTGTTCGCCGAAGTACTGCACCATGTCATTGCGCTCAAACTCGCCGTGCACAAGCACGTCGAGGCCAATGTCCTCCTGCCAACGTACGGCACGCGCAGTCTCTTCCTTGAGGAACTCGTCGTATTGTCCGTCGTTCATCGTGCCTCGCGCGTGCGCTGCGCGGGCATTACGAACCTCTGCAGTCTGCGGAAACGATCCGATCGTCGTTGTCGGAAACGCCGGTAGTTTGAAGCGCTTGCGCTGGATCTCGGCACGGCTGGCAAATGGACTGGCGCGCCGGCGCGTGGCCTGGTTGATCGCTCTCATCCGGATGGCGACATCGGCATCTCGGATCTTTGGCGAAGTCCCACGATCGGTGGTGACGCGCTCCGACTGCGCAAGAGCGCCAGCAACATCCTGATCGCCTGCAAGAGCGCGCGCCAAGGTCGCAAGCTCGCGAATCTTCTGAACGGAGAATGCTAGCCAACCCTTGATGTCTGAAGCGAGCTCCGTCTCGAGTTCAACATCGACCGGCACGTGAAGCAGCGAACAGGATGGAGCGATTTGTATGCGATCTTTGCCCAGCTTCGCGATAGCGGGATCGAGCCGTTGGCGCAGTGCCGACAAATTCGTCCGCCACACATTGCGGCCGTCTATCGCGCCGAGTGACACGACGAGATCACTTCGCTTGGCGGTAATGATCTGGTCCAATAACGCTGGCGCCCGAACCAGGTCGACGTGCAGCCCGGCGACAGGTAGGCGCAAGGCGGTGGGAAGATTGTCGCCGAGGCCACCGAAATAGCTGGCGACCATGATCTTGATGGCCGGCCCTTCCTTGGCGAGCCGGTCATAGGCATGTAGCAAGGATTGTCTTGATTCCTCATCCAGATCAAGAACCAAGCAGGGCTCGTCGAACTGAACCCAATTTGCCCCGCGTTTGGCCAATTCCTGCAGAACCTCGATATAGACCTGTATCAGGTCATCCAGGAGTGACAGTGGCTGGAACGCAGGATCAGCACTCTTGCCTAGCTTTAGGAATGTGACCGGGCCGATCAGGACAGGGCGAGTCTGAAAGCCAAGGGCCTTGGCTTCCTCATACTCGTCGATAGGCTTGCGAGAGGACAGCCTGAAAGTCTGTCCGCGATGAAATTCCGGGACCATGTAATGGTAGTTGGTGTCGAACCACTTGGTCATCTCCTGCGCGGGTGCGCCATCGCCGCGAGATCCGTGGCCGCAACTCGCACCCCGGCCGTCGTATTGTGAACCGCGTGCCATGGCGAAATACGTCTTGAGGGAAACGGGCTCGGCTTTCGAGGCGTAGACTTCCGGGATGGCGCCGACCATGACACTGGTGTCGAGCACCTGATCGTACAACGAGAAGTCGTTCGACGGAATCACGGTGACACCGAGGGACTTCTGGCGCGCCCAGTTCGCGGCACGTAGGCCGGCTGCGTCCTCAAGCAACTGCTGTTCACTAATTCTTCCGGCCCAATAGCCTTCGAGTGCGACTTTGAGCTCGCGTCTTGGACCGATGCGCGGCGTTCCGAGCGTGGCAACCGGAAGGGAGAGAAGAGACATAGCGCTAACCCCATGTTGGGGGCAAAGGCCATGGCGGACGCAGGCAGGAGAAGTCGCCCGAGCGACGGCTGCTTGGCGCACCACCGGGACACCCCGCCCGTGGATGAATATTTTGTCGGGGCAGGTCTCCTGGCTCGCGGGTCATTGCCGCCGTCCGGCCTTCCCGAAGCCGCGCGGGCTTCAGTGACTTTGTTGGACAGTGGCTCACCGCTCACAGTTGCGGGGGCAGCGCCGGCATTGGCACCGGCTTCCCTCTTAGCTCCGGATCAAACGGAAACCGGAGAACCTCGACGACTTGGATTATCGGCAAGAGAACTCGGCCGTCAACCTCTCAAATTGGTGCTGCGACCTCTCTTACGCGAATGCTCCTCCGAGGCCACGCTTGATCGCGACGTAGAAGCCATCTCCAGTCATAGGATATCGGAATGACCATCTCGGAGACGCATTGGCGTCGGGCGGCGGGTCAGATCTGTGCACGAGACGAATGCGCCCAGCACGAAGAAGCTCACGGCGCCGCGCAAGACGCTTGTCATGCGGCCCGGCTTTTGAACGATTCATCGAGCACGCTTCGATGCGCCCTCCCTTCTCCATTAATAACCATGGATCAGTGGCGAATACGCGCAAGAGGTATTCGCTTAATCCAGCAGCGTGCTCAGCGGACGTGTCGATGTGCGACCAGCCAATCCTGGTAGGCGTCACGCCGACGTTTTGGTGATACTGGCCAAAGCAAGCATATTGAATCACCACAACCAAAAGAGACCCTCGCAATGAAAATGGCTGTTTGGAGCGCCCTCGGCGTCTTTGCTGCTGCCGTCTTTACTGTCGGTCTGTTCGGCTGGATGGCAAGGCCTTTTATGAGCCGCCCCGTCAGACAGATGCTCTCGGAAGTGTTGAGTAGTTCGAGCCGAAGCTAGCAAGACCTGAGGCTTCCCTCTTGCCGGTCGACACGGCTGCGTGGAAGCGCAGCTCCTTGAATGTTGACTGCAATGACGAGCAGGTAGACGACGGCCCCTAACGTTGCGCGAGCGGAGAATGCCACGTCTCGTCCCCTGCTTGATCCGTGAAGTTCCTTAACATCGATTCCAAATCGCCCGCCGCTGAAGGGCGGCTCCGCGTTGGTGTAGGCCGCAAAGTGCCAAGCACAACAGGCTGGGGCGCCCTCGACATTCGTAGTAGCGGCAACGCCCCCGGATCACACGGATCGATGGCGGCATACCTGCTCCCAATTGTCGTCAAGACTCTGGCAGCGAGGCATTCGCCCGCTGTCGAAGATTCAGTGCGTGACAAGAATCATTCACGGAAGTCGTGGCGAATAGGCTGAATGGTAACATTAGAACGTGCGTAGGTCGGTAAGTCGACAAAGACAGCACAAATCTGCCGCGAACTGCCGGTTATTGCCTGGCACGAACAATGCAAGTCCTCATCATGTCCAGGCTTCTCCTCCTGGGCAGGTCCAGCATTGCAAATTGAGGCTTTGGCTGACCACTGAAGTTAGCGGCGCGTGACATCGAGGGACGGCGCCTGCTCGCGCGGGACATCGGCAGGCGCCTGCGTCACGTTGCCGCTAACTTCTTGCGATCTGCGCAAAGCACGCTGAGGAAGACGTGCCGCTTTGGATTGACGTGTGGATGATAACCAGATGAGCCGGAAGCAATGAAGAAAAAGTCTGGAAAGCGCGTGCTTTGGTTCTGTATCGCTCGGTCGCTGATCTGCCTGGCCGGGCTGGCGGCGACGAGCAACAATGTTCGCGCCAACGACCACACGCTTGTCGAAAGGGTCAAGTCAACGTGGCGAGCGCAAGATGGTGAGACTATAGAACAAATCATTTCCAAGGTCTCGAAGGTGGCTCACTTTGTGCCTCGATCGTGGGGAGTCGCTGAAGGAATTGACCGAACAGAGTACGTTTATTTTTCATGGACCAGGCACCCGGACAACAGATCAGACGAACAGTACGCTATCACTTGGAAGATCGCGACTGACGGGACGATTAAACTTGCATCGACATATGCAAAGCCGATTGAATTGGGCTGGCGCGCCTTGGCGCTCTCGTTGATCGCCAGTGAGGTTACAGATGGCGAAAGGGACGCGAATCTTCACTTTCTGCATGATCCGGCCAACTTCAACTTCGTGACGACTGCGCAAGGCAAGCTCGGCAATCTTCTGCGGCACGGCCGCTGCCATATCATTGAACCCGTTGTAGTGGATTACGTGTCGAAACCCAATGCCAAGCCGACCGAGAAGGGCGATCTGTGGCGCGTTCTGCTTTTGGTGAACTGTAACATCCCAGGCCCCCATTATTTTACCCACAACGGCGTCATCACTTTCGAGAAGAGCGAGGGACAAGATTGGGAGCCGCAATCTTCCTTCGCTAAGCGTATCGCGGCCTATCCTCCAGGCTCCTGGTTCGATCGGATAGAGCCAAGTGAACGGGAAGCAATAGAGAGGGCGCGAAAGGCCTCGGCCAATGGTCACACAAAGCAAGATCGCGGCGCAGCTCCTTGACGCTGAGCGCCTCGGAGTAGCAGCAAAGCACACGCGTTCGGAAGCGCTGACTTGTCCTGTAACGTTTTTGCGACAAACCGCCAGCCTCTCGCAGCTCGTCATAGGGCAGTACCGTTGCTCTCGGCCCATTCCGCGAAGCAAGCGATGCCTTGACCAGGCGCGCACGTGCCAGCTTACGAGAGCCGGTTAGCCCTCCCCGCTCACATGCAGCGAGCGGACGCCAATCTGCGACGCGGCCAGCTCTAGATCCATTCTTCGGGGGAGTTGGCCTAGCGATGCTTGCGGCCCCTGCTCTGACCAGGCGTGCGCGCAGCGCATCGCTTCAACGGACAATGGCACCCGCAGGAGCGTGACGCCGAAGGCGGCACGCGGGAGCGAGTGCAGCGACGAGACCGGTTAAAAGGGTACCCGGGAACGGGGCAGTGATAGCGACGCCGGCATACCTCATGGCGGCGGGCCCTTTCCCGAGTACCCCCGGCGAGGAGTTCTGCAGCCATGCTGCGTCGGATCGACTGCAGAATTGGGACGGAAGATCTAGATTTCCTCACGCGGATCGTTTGCGCGTCGTAAATCCTGATCTGAAGCATGCTTCTTTCGCTCTTCCCCACCCGCCGGGCGCCGTCTCTCGTTACAAATTCGGCTTTGAGTCGGCCGTCCGCTTCAAGCCTGTAACAAGAGCTCGGCAGTTCACGGCTGCCCACTGCGCCCCTGGATCGCGATGGCCTTCCGAAGGTCGGACGCCTTCTCCGCGCCGACGGAGCGCTCGATGTTGTCAAATTCGCTAAGCCTGGATCGCTCTGCCTTTCGCCGGCGTACCCGATCGTCTGACCACAAAGTTCGCGCAGCTGAGCCACTCGCTATCGTGCGGAGGCGCCGCCTGGTCCCTATGCATCAAGACTTTTGAAGACCGGGCTGACCGCATAGATCGGACCGAACACGGCCTGCAGTCCTTCGGTGCCAGATCCCGATTTAGGCCCGACCGCAGAGCTCGTCGTTGCTGCATGAAACCGGACCTGCAAATTGGTGGCTCGTCTCTCTCGCGACCCATTTTGCGACAAATATAATTGTAATATCAATTAGAGCGTGGAAACGCGCCCTTGCTAAGGTACCTAAGTATGGACACCTATATACCTGAGCAGAGGTACCCATGGCCTACAACATTAAAGACCGCGACACTGACCGGATCATTCGTGAACTTGCCACCCTCAAAGGCAAGCCGATCCTCGATTGCATTCGCGAGGCTTGCGAACATGAAATTCAGCGTGAACGCCTAAAGACGCCGCTCTGGGAGGTGCAACCGCTGCTCGACCGCATCGCACCCGCGCTCCCAAAACCGGCCTGACCGCCGATAAGGCATTTTTTCGACGATCTGTCCGGTGATGCCTGATGATGATCGATGCCTCAGCCCTGGTCGTAATCTTGCTACGCGAGCCAGACGCGGCTGAGGTCGTCATGGCAATTGCGGACGCCAAAGCGCCGTTTACCTCACCATCGCGGTATACGAACGATCTGTGCTCTCATGCGCGTCAACGCATGGGGTGCGCCGGAAGCGGAGGCGGCAGTGCGAAAGTTCTCGACGCCGGATCCATCCGCGTGTGCGCGATTGCCGACGGCATGATATCGACCGCCGCCATGGCATTCGATCGGTTCGGAAACGCGCGACATCCGGCTCAGCTCAATCTTGGCGACTGTTTCGCCTCTGCCTGCGCCAAGACCTATCGCGCGCCACTGCTGCACAAGGGTGACGACTTTCCGCGAACCGATCTTGAGCTGGTCTATAAAGGATAGACCGCTGGCAACGTCTGCACGATTACCCCGAGGTCCCTGCCCTGCCCCAAATTCGCGGCGCTGATGCCAGCGGCCGACGAGCGGCTTTCGGAAAACTCCGATCCGCGACGGCTGGATCGCACGCAGATCGTTCGTGCCGGTAGTGTCGGAGTCGGCGCTACCGGCCGCCGCGTGGCCTTCCAGATCAGGGGATGCAGCCGTCGTGACGGTTGAGTTCCAGGGCGCCCGCGTGGAGGTGCGCGGGACGCCTGGCTTCGCTGCGTTGAGTGATGTGTTCATTGCGGTCCGACGGACACGTTCATGCTGACGCCACGCGGGAACCTCATTCGCAAGCGAGGGGCGCACGGGCGCTTGTCCGTCGTCACAACGATACCCAGGAAAAGGCGAAGGTGTTTGTTCGCGGGCTCACAGTAGCCTTTCCGGCAATCAAAGTGTCAGCACGGTCGACATGATCGCCGGCCAACCGTCAACTGGCGGGATGGGCAGCGTTCTACAAGTTCACCGATTCACCACGTACCAATTCCGGCGCATCGACCATGTCGTATTCTGAAAGATAGCGCATTGGAGGGCGCACAAATACCGATCTCGCATCAAACCTTTGATGCGGAAATGGCCCCCCCCCGGAACCGGGCAAGTTGAAACCTGGCTCGTGTTCAGTCGGAATGAGCGCGGCGGGCCGCACGGAAATGCACTTCACTGGCTTGTCTCAAGTCCGAAGGCGGAATTCCGGTGGCGCAATCCGTAGGCACCGAATACCCCTTCTCTTCCGTAAAACAATTGCGCTTCATGCTCTGGCCCTCGTCGTGTGGCCAGAGCGCACTTCAAGCTGGATTGAGCCCACGGGATGCGGCAAATGAGGCAGGCGCACCCCAGGCGCGCACTGCAGTCTACGACCATCGTTCGCGAGAATCAGGGAAGATAGACGAAGTGTGTCAACGTGTCCTCACCGGTTAAAGGTGAGCGTCATCCGGTGACCACGCCCTGAGGGCTGATCTGGTCGGCTAGGAAGACCTCGTGGATTGGTTTTTCACGAGGTCACCATGTCAAAGGATAGTTGTAAGGATGGCGCTAAGGATAGGCATACGGCTATCCTTGAGGACGGCTCTAACACGTTGCAGCGCATCGAGATCATCACGGGGACTGGCCGCCGACGGCGCTGGTCGACGGATGCGAAAGCGGCGATTGTTGCGGAGAGTTTCGCGCCGGGTGCAAGCGCTTCCGGGGTGGCGCGGCGGTACGACATCAGCCCGGGCCTGTTATTTCTTTGGCGTCGTCAGGCAACGCGGGCAAAGGTCGCGGCGCGCAGGGATGGAGGCGTGGCACCAGGCTTTGTGCCGGTCACGATTACTGGCTGCGGCGGCAAATTGCCGGTATGCGAGGAGCAGGGGGCGATTGAGATCGAGGTCGGCGCGGTTCGCATCCGTGTCGTGGGAACGGTCGACCGGCGGGCACTCTGCGAGGTGCTGGCGGCAGTCGGGACGGTTGGCCGATGATCGGGCTCCGACCTGGGTTGTCGATCTGGATCGCGACGCAGCCGGTCGATTTCCGTCGCGGCATGGACTCGCTGGCGCTGCTGGTGAGCGAGGCGTTTGGAGCCGATCCGTTCGACGGCGGGCTGTGGGTGTTTCGCTCCAAGCGCCGAGATCGCGTGAAGATTCTGACCTGGGACGGAAGCGGCCTTGTCCTTTACTACAAGAGAATCGAGGGGCAGTTCACCTGGCCGCCGATCAAGGAAGGCGTCATGCCGCTATCTCATGCTCAGCTCTCGGTACTGCTTGACGGTTCGGATTGGAAGCGTGTGCCGATGCGGGTTGTGGATCAACCAACACGAGCTGGTTGATCATCGTCAAGAGTAGTTCGTCATTCATGCAGAGCTGTAGTAGAAACACGCTGCATGATTGATTTGCCTTCTGATCCAGCATTGCTCCAGCAAACCGTGATGGCGTTGTCGTCACGGCTTGCGGTGTTGTCGGCGGAATGTAGCACGCTGGCGACCGAACGTGATGCGGCGATCGCCCAGCGCGATGCTGCGATCCAGGAGAACGACAAGCTCCTGGTGATCCTGTCGCAGTACAAGCGCACGATCTTCGGTCCCCGCTCCGAGACACTGGATTCCGGACAGCAGTCTCTCTTCACCATTGCGGCGCAGGCGGCTTCTGCGGCCGGCAATGATGATGCGCCCGGGGCCAAGCTGCCCGACAGATCCGAGGCTCGTGGAAAGCAACCGGCGCGACGCAACCGGGGGAGGCTTCCGGAGCATCTGCCGCGCATTGATGTCGTGATCGACGTCGAGACTGACATCTGTCCTTGTTGTGGCGAACGGCTGCACAGGATCGGGGAGACCGTCAAGGAAGCCTTCGATGTCGTTCCGATGCAGTACCGGGTCAAGCGCATCATGCGCCCACGCTATGGCTGCCGGGGGTGCCGCCAGGGTGTGCTGCAGGCGGCCGCGCCGGCCCAGGCGGTCGAGGGCGGGATGGTGACGGAAGCCTTGCTGGCTCACATCGCGGTGATGAAATACGGTTACCAGCTGCCGTTATATCGCCAGGAACAGATGTTTGCCGCGCAGGGCATCGCGCTCGACCGTCAGACGCTGGCTTCGTGGATGGGCCGCGTCGCCTGGTGGCTGAGGCCGCTTCACGCGCTGTTGCGCGACACGGTGATCTCCTTCCCGCGGCTGTTTGCCGATGAGACACCGCTGCCGGTTCTTGATCCCGGCCGTGGCAGGACCAGGATCTGCCAGTTCTGGGCGATCGCCACCGATGACCGGCCGTGGGGCGGCCCGGCACCGCCGGCGGTGGTCTACGTGTTCGCCGAGGATCGCAAGGCGATCCGCGCCAAACAGCTGTTCGGAGACTACCGGGGCATTCTGCAGGTTGACGGCTATGCCGCCTACAAGGGTCTGATCAAGAACGGCGGCCATCTGGTGCAACTGGCATTCTGCTTTGCGCATGCGCGGCGGAAGTTCTGGGACGTTCACGTCGCGACGAAGTCGCCGATTGCCGCGGAAGCGCTGCAACGGATTGCGATGTTCTATGCCTGTCTCTTATACACATCTGACGCTGCCGACGAACGATGTGTATAAGAGACAGCCCTAAACCATTGGGAAGGCCTGACGCGCTTCATCGATGACGGACGCATTGAAATAGACAACAATACGGTCGAGCGCACCATCAAGCCGATAGGGCTTGGAAAGAAGAACCATTTGTTCGCGGGCAGCGAAGGCGGCGCCGAGACATGGGCCATTCTCGCGTCGCTCATCAACTCGGCAAAGCTGCAAGATATCGACCCACGGCATTATCTGACCGACGTTCTCGAGCGCATCGTCTCCGGACGCACCAAGATCAATCAGCTGCACACATTGCTGCCGTGGACATGGAAGGCCGAGCGCGATGCTCTGGAGACAAAGCTCGCTGCCTGATCAATTTGACGGGAGGGCGTCGGGAACTTCCTGCGCGTCGCTGGTGTCGTCATAAATCTCTTCGCGGATCACGCGCAGCGTCACCTCGTGCAGATAGACTTGCAGCGCCCTCTCCAGCTCGGTGAACTCCGGCAGCAGAACCTTGTCAACGAAGCCCCGTGACGCGCGGATCATCACCGTGTTGCGTCGCTGGCGGCGGTAACGAAACGGCCGCAGCCCGTATCGGCGGCAAAGTGCCAGAAACAGCTGCCGCGACCATTGGTCAGGAAGTGATAATTGTTGCTCGATCGGTGGATCGTGGCGAGCGAGCTCCTCGACCCGGGCACGCACCCGCTGCAGCGCGGCTTCCGCTGCCAAGCGCTCACCAGCAGTTCCTGCACCCGCGAACAACGCCTCGATCTTCCGAAGCTTCTCGCGCAGCTGCGACTCGCTGGTCATTCTGATCCCCGTTACCCGCTCCAAACCGGGATCACCCCATCACCGCGCGCCGGCAGCGTCAATCATCCCGACCGGGCTATCCAGAGCATTCCGCGCAAGTCAAGCCCGGGCACCAGTGCTCCTCTCGTGACGCTCACGGTTAAAGTCACATAAAGTCATCCTCGTACGCGTATCCGGAGCTTGCTACATGGGTATTACGACGCTCGCCGTCGTCTACTTTAGCGAGATATCGTTCAGGTTTGTTGGCGCGCTGCCATTCACCTGCGCTATTCGTTGTCCATTTGTCAGGATGCTGAGTAGGATCAAGTACCATATTGCAATCGTCGACCTCTACGAAACCTAACTTCGCCGCGCGAGCTTTCGATTCTTCGTTAAGTGGATACCATTTAAGCAACGGTTGCTCGCCTTCTCGCGCATCTCGCCGAAGCTGATATTCGAGTAGAATATCGCCTGCGTTCTCCACCAAGGGATGGGCAAGCTGAAGATCGACGACGGAGGTGATGTGTTCTCGCCCGGGAAACAGTTCTCGCCACCTGTCGTCGTGGAATTCGTTCATGCTGTATCCGCCTTCCGTCCGCAGCAGTGCGACAGTTTTGTTTCCAAGATTATAGCTGTAGTATCGCGCTTCCTCCGAATCTCTGGTCGAGCCGTAGTCCTCCGCAGCCTCTCTGACGTTCTTGGCTCGTGTCGATACGAAACGCGAGTACTCCCGCGGATTCTCGGCGATGCGCATTATTTCATGATCATTTTGGAAGATCTTTGCTTCTCTGCGAAACGTATCCTTGTCGATCGGCTCTATCGGAGGCTTGGTCACGAGGGAATACGTTGGCGCTGCAGAAGAGGAGGTCGGCTCCGCTGCGGACAGGTGCATGTTAGCGAACCTGCCCTCGAAATCTCTGTCATCCGCGTGTTCGTCGTGGGATGCCCACGTAACTGCTTCATAATACCCACCAATTCGACCGTACATGAGGATCCGTACTCCTAAGGCAAGAGGGTTTCTTATTGATTTGAGGCGCTTTGGGCCGCGCCAAAGTAGCCAGGCGAAACTGACCGTAAGCTGACTAGGAGCTTGTTGTTTTCTGGAATCGGGATTCCCCTCGGGTGGGATTTCTGATTCGACCTCCATGCTGGAGGCGGAGGCCAGCATGGATGACGCGCCCCCATTCGGAAGACATCCGCGAATGAGCCATGGCGCGGGCTGACGCGGGCGAGACGGTTCGTTCGATTGCGGAGGCGCTACAGATCAGCCCGTCCCTGCGTGACGAATTGGAAGAATCTGAGACGGGATATCGGGGGCCTGGCCCCGGTTAGATCGGCCGTCATAAGAAGCGGGTTCTGTCGGATACCAACGCCTACTGGCTGCGCGAACGCATTCGCTCGGGGCCATTCACCTTGCGCAAGCTGGGAGCTGACTGCACGGGGATCAAAACAGGCGTGCGGGCGGTGTGGACTGTTGTTCTCGCCGAGGAGCTCAGCTTCAAAAAAACGCTTCTGCCAGCCGAGCAGGATCGCCCAGACGTCGCCCGTAAGCGGACCTGCTGGAAAGCGCACCAAGGCAGGATCAATGTCGCGCGGCTGGTTTTCATCGACAAGACGTGGATCAAGACCAATATGGCGCCGCTACGCGGCTGGAGGCCTTGTGGGCAGCGCCTCCAAGCATCTGCACGTTTCGGCCATTGGAAGACCATGACCTTCATCGCGACGCTGCGTCACGATCGGATCAGCGCGCTGGCCCCATCAATGGTGAGCTCTTCACGCTGTACGTCGAGAACGTGTTGGCCCCTACCCTCGCACCTGGCTAGATCTTTGTTCTCGACAACTATGGCAGCCACAAAGGAAAAGCGACTTGCCAAGCTATCGGCGCCAGAGGCGCCCACCGCATCTTCCTGCCGCCCTATAGCCCTGACCTCAATCCGATCGAGCAGGTCTTCACCAAACTCAAACACCTCATGCGAGCTGCGCCTCGTGATGTCGAGGCCGCCTGGCGAAAGGTTGGTGAACTCCTCAATCTCTTCCGAGGAAGAGTGCACCAACTACCTCAAAACTTCGGGCTACGCTCTGTGTAAAGACAGCATGCTCTAACGGTCGCGCCCGATGTCTGGCACATCGACGAATCTACATCGAACGATCGTGCGCCGTACGATGGCGCTCGCGAACGCGTTGCAAGCCATGTTCATTTACTTTGATTGCTTTCTCTTTCCGGGAGCACTCAGTTGCTTTTTTATGCACCGAGTTCGACGCTGTGCCCGATGATCTTAAGCACGGTGCGGTGTGCGCCAACTGAGAGAGACGATCGAGGCCGGAAGCCCATCGCAACTCACACAAGAAATCGCTTGAATCTCACGTTACGTCAGGCCGTAGGTTGGCAATCACAATCGAGCTTCCACCAACCAAACATCGAATGATGCAGCACAGGCCAAGTAACCGACATGGTGCGATCAAGCAGTCGAATGCGGCGACGCCGGATTGCACGTGTTTCTGAGCGCACGGACCAAGAGCGAAAGGCTGTCGGGATGAAACGTCGCGCGATGATAACCGCATTGCTCGCCATCATCACGTCTCCGGCTTGCGCAGCGAAACTCAGCGGCCCTCCGCGCATCGTCGATGGCAATACCATTGAGATCGAGCAAACCAAAATTCGGCTTTCGGGTATCGAGGCGCCAGAGACGGATCAGATCTGCCTCGACGCCCACGGCCAGAAATGGGCTTGCGGCATAGCTGCTCGCGATGAGCTTATCAGGCATTCGAATGGACGAACGTGGGATTGTCATACCACAGGGGTGGATAAGTACGGCCGGTCACTCGGCAGCTGCTTTATCGCGGGCGAGGACGTGAACGCATGGATGATAAGCTCGGGCTGGGCACTATCATCCGATCCTCACACCTACATTATCTATGAGGTTGTAGCGAGCAATGCCTATGCGGGCCTATGGTCGGGGGCGTTCATCGCTCCTTGGGACTGGCGTCGCCGCAACAAGGGGACGATCGTTGTCGGCGCGAGCTCGATACCGATCGACACTCAGGAACTCCTGCTCGGATCCGCTTTGCTATCCGACCCGCCCTCACCCGAATGTCTGATAAAGGGCACGCTGGGCCGCGGGGGCGAGCGCATTTATCACATGCCCGGGCAACTTGGTTACGGACAAATCGATATGACGAAGAAGCTGGGTGATCGATGGTTCTGCAGCGAAGCGGAGGCTGAAGCCAATGGATGGCGTAAAGCGGCGCGATGAGGCGACACATGCACGCAGACCGTTCCCCTAATATGTCTTGCTCGCCGATGATCAAGCCGTCGCGCCGGTCGCTATTGCTGTCGCTGTTCGCGTTTTCGGCGGTTGGCATGCGGCTCGGCGACAACATCGTTAATGCGAAGGAAGCAAAACAGCTGCCCAAGCCGGACAATCTGCTCTCGCCGGATGCTGCGCTCAGGCGGCTGATCGAAGGTAATGACCGATTTGTCCAGGGCGCATCACGAGGCGACGATTTCAAGCGCGCGCGTCAGGTTTTAGTCGATGGACAAAATCCATATGCGGCGGTTCTGAGCTGCGCCGATTCTCGCATAGCGCCTGAACTTGCTTTTGACAGCGGACTTGGTGACCTGTTTGTCTGCCGCCTCGCCGGCAATTTTGCCAACGATGTCACGATCGCGAGCATGGAATACGCGGTCGCTGTGCTAAATACACCGTTGATTTTAGTACTCGGTCACGATCATTGTGGCGCGATAGACGCCACGATCAAGTCGCTCAACGACGACAAGCCGGCGCCGGGGCATATTCCATCCCTCGTCACTGCGCTTGCGCCTGCCGTTCGGAAATCGCGCCAGCAACCCGGTGATGCGTTCGCCAATGCCACCCGGCAAAACGTAATCGATAACGTCGAGAAACTTAAATCGGCGGGCCCGGTTCTGAACGCGGCAGTTGAGCAGAACAGACTAGAGGTCGTCGGGGGTCTGTACCGGCTCGACACCGGCAGGGTCGATCTACTGAACTGACCTGCACTTTCGCAGTCGTTTGAACCGCCCAGCACGGCTTCGGTTGCGTTCCGCAAAACTCACCCGTCCATCGGTAGATGCACCGGATGTGATCCGCTGCACAATTGACATACAGCTTCGGGACAGGACACCACTTTGTATGCGCGGGCTCTTTATCCTCCTCTTACTTTACGTACTTGTGTTGGCAACGCGCGGCCAGCACCCACACAATTCATGCCGCGACCGAACAGGGTCAATGCCTTCCGTCAATGCACTGGTCAACACAGTTGGCTGAAGCCGCAGAAATACGCTGCGATGGATGTCGGGATCGAAGCGGGGCTCGGCGACACCGGACAAATTTCATATCCTCGCCCGATCATCCGTTTTGGAACCGATAGAGATCGTTCCGTTAAGCCCCCCGACTCAGATCGGGCTGAAGATCACATACAGCAGAATTAGGATCACGACGGCGGTCCAGCCTGCTGATGTGAGGAACACTGTTGCTCGCGACGGCATCTGACGGTCTCTCCTGCATCAGCCAACGAAGCGACCGCCAATCTCGGAAACGCAGCATCGCTGAAACTGTAAGACCATACTTTGGATCCGCAATAAACCGGCAATTTTCGCGCGCGCGACAGTTGCGATCACGGGCTGGAACGCAGAATATTCTTCTGCGCGTCGCCTACATCCGTCGAGCCTGGCACTCAAGGATTGATGGACGTCCTGAGAACTTGTCCAACGAGCTGTAGTAGCTCTGCGCGGGTGCGCCTTGCCAATTTGAATTCCGAAGCGGGTGCGTCGGCAAGCACCTGTGAAGACCGTTTTGCCGATCCCGACATCAGCCTGGTCATCCTGCGCGGCCTCACTGCACGTCGCCCCAGGTCTCCTCGACCAACGCATCGATCATGTCGGATACATCATCTTGCCCGACGTTAAGTGTCAGCGAGATCCGCAACCGTGCCGTTCCCACAGGCACCGTTGGCGGCCGTATCCCGCGGATATCAAAGCCGCGCGCCTGTAGCGCAGAAGCGAGCCGCATCGCACGGGCGTTGTCGCCCACAACATAAGGAACGATTTGTGAATTCGAAGAGCTCGCGCGACCGCACACAGCGAACTGCCGATGTGCAAAGTCGATCAAATCGATCAGATGCCGTTGCCGGTCGGGTTCCTCCTGCAGGATTAAGATTGCCTCTCGCACCGCGACGGCCATTAGGGGTGACGGAGCGGTAGCGAAAATGAATGGACGGCACCGATTGACCATGAAGTCGCGCAATACGCCGGAAGCCGTGACAAGGGCACCCGCCGCGCCCAGCGCCTTGCCGCAGGTGTGGATCACTAAGAGATTTTCGCGCCCTTCATAGGGCGCAGTAAGGCCCCGTCCCTGCTCGCCGTAAACACCTGTGGCATGTGCCTCATCCACGACCAGAAACGCTTCATGGCGCTCGGCGATTGCGACCAGATCTGTAAGCGGTGCGAAGTCTCCGTCCATACTGTAGAGGCTTTCTACCACGATCCAGACGCGTCCCTTTCCGCCCCTGGCGCGCCAGTCGCCAATCGTGTCTTCGATCGACTGGGGGTCATTATGGGCGCTTATCCGGAACTCGGCTCGGCTCGCTCGTGCGCCTTCATGAATGCTAGCATGCACGAGCGCGTCGAGAACAAGCAAATCGCCTTCCTGCGGCAGCGTTGTCAGAACGGCAAAATTTGCGATGTAACCGCCGCCGAAGAACAGTGCTGTCTCCGTTCGGAAGAACCGCGCCGCATCCGCTTCGAGAGCTTCGTGCTCCTCACAATTTCCGCGCAGGAGCCGTGACCCACCGGCTCCGATCGGCGTTCCGGCATCGAGCGCGGTGAACAACGCCTTCTTCATACGGGGCGCACTCGCCAGCGCCAGATAGTCGTTTGAAGCAAAATCGGTCCCTTTGCGCGGCTTCAGGCCACGGAGCCGATCGTCTTCATTCAAGGCTTTTAGGGCCGAGACATAGCCATCAAGCGGCGTATTCATTGATCGAATTTCCTACCGCCCGCGGCAGCGCGCTACCGACCGAGTCTTCGTGGCACGGATCTCAGCTTGAGTCATGTCATCGACGCACGACAATTTGCAAGCAAATCGAAGCGCCGCTGGCCGAGAAGCACGGCACCTAAAGTCCATCGGTAATGGACTGCCCTCCGGCGAACAAGCCTCCTGCTCGGCCGAATCCCGCTTTTGGCCGTCGCGACCAAACGCACCAAGATCGCTCAGCGGCGCGACTAATCGTACATCTTTGACTTGCAAGCAGGCTCCCTCACCCAACGTCCGCCGAGAGAGTGAACCAGTGGCGGTGCGGGCCATTCCGCCCTCATCTAGCTATGTGGCAGATTGTGCTTCCTCATGCGCGCGCAAACTTTGTACAAAACGGACAATCGGAGCGCGTTTGCTCAGGGAGCATGATCTGATCGTATCAGGAGCGCACGTTCCGTACCGGAGCACTCGCGACACCATTGTCAATTCCAGCGCTTCAAACCATGGACCTTCATGACGCGCTGCGGCGTGACAACCTAACGATAATTGTCTAACCGACTTGCAAACAAGCTTCGGACCATCATGCTCCTGCCGGTTTTCACAACAATCCCACATGCACGTCGGCTCGAGATCGCTCGCAATCGCAAGATCGACCAGTTCGACAACGATATCGACGTCGTGGTCTATGCCGAATTCGACAACGAGACGGAAGTCGGAGCTCGTAAAGCGCATGGCCTATGCTAGGAGGCGATCAGGCTGGTACGACCACTCCGGGAGAAACGATTTGCGGCCGACTACGATGTGCGCACAGATACGCGCTTAGCCGCGGAAGAAGGAATGAGCCAGCTTGGCCGCCGCGCATGGCCTACGTGCGGATGTTAACCCGACGGTCGACGCCAAGAGTCTGCGCCACCCAACGGAGCGGCGCAATTCGATACCTGATGTCTGGCGGTGTTTGTTTTTGCCCCGCTTCCCGGTTGCCGATCACGGCTAGAAAGCGCGCCGGTGCCGGGAGTGCATCGACCTCAAAACCGGCACGGGTTTCGTGCGAAACGGGCGTGCGCGCTATCATCGTCGACGCGCACCACAAGGGCACGTTCTGAACCATCCGCGCCATGATAATCGAACGCAACGGTCGAGCCGTGCCGCAATGGCGGGCGCAAGCAGTGACAATTGCTAGTGCTCGATGCCGTTGGACGGTACAATGGGCTCTTACCTAGGGACCGCCCCGGACACAGGGGACCGGCGACATGTACCGGTACGTCGCACGCGCCAACATCGATCGCTATCTCAGCGTGCTCTACAGCGCGGATATCACCAACTATGAGCGACAAACGGTCACGAAGTTGCTGCTCGGCGAGTTGGACAAGCTCCGTCATGATCCCACGCAGCTTGAGTTTGCCGAAAAGCGAGCCGCAAACGGCCGCGAAAGGGTCAACCACGCCAGGCGACTTTGCGCATCTTATGCGCTCGGCACAACAGAGCGCGAAGAATCGGATAGGTTGTTAGCAGACGTTGAAAGTCTTCACATCCTGCTAGATGCTTTTATGGCGGCTTGCACGAATTCTCGCGGCATCCTAGCACGGCGATTTGATCGTAGATGACGCTAAGTGCTGCACGACATCGACTTGATCTTCGTCGTCAAGACTCACTCATAGCCAAGTTTGAATGGCGGAGATCAAATTTGCTCACTGCGGCTTTATCTCGTGAACCACGATCCGGGCGATGAAAATTCATCAAGAGAGGCACTTCAAGGCCGGTTTCATGCGTGAGCTGGGCCAAAATTGCATTCAAACATCGCGCTAACTGAAGACAATGATGGCATGAAAAGCTTCTCGTTGGCGAAATGGACCAAGAGCAGGATATGGCCAGTCATTTCTACCGACTGCTTTACCGATTCCGCATGCGGGCATATGCTGAAACATTGTTTCGGCGTAGCACGCACGAGAAGCAGGAAGGGCTGTGGCTGCGGTGCAGCCTGATGCGGCTTGGGAGCGAACTACGACAATCCAACCACCGGTCCAGCGCACCGTGTCAGCCGGTGCGAGATGCGGCCGAAGCTATCGTCAGACCCACCTGAGGACGCCGGACGTCGCGCTGCCGAGAGCGCACCGCGTTACAAGCAACAAGCGCTGTTGGAGCCGACCGTTGCGAGAGAGGATGGCATCGGCGTCTAGAACACCATAACAGGCGCGAGACGCCCCTGGCAGGAGCAAGCCATCATGTGATGGTCGTGCTGTCGGATGGCGCCGGCGGGACTGCCGGGTATCATGGCCACTTGTCGTCCCCGCATCACCATATGCGCTATTCCGCGCTGGCTGACTCTCGCTTGCCAGCCCCCGTCGCGGGCCCGAGCCGTTCGGTCGGATCGCGGCCCAATTTCGGCTTCAACTGTGCTAGTTCAATAAAGTCGTCTGCCTGCCGCCGAAGCTCGTCTTCGATCATCGGCGGCTGGATCGTATTGGTGGAGATGACGGTGACACTGACGCCGCGGCGCTGCACGGCCTCGACCAAGGAACGGAGGTCGCCGTCACCAGAGAACAGGATCATCTGGTCGATATGCCCCGCGAGTTCCATGGCATCGACCGCAAGCTCGATGTTCATGTTACCCTTCACTTTACGCCGACCGCTGGCGTCAAGGAATTCCTTGGTTGCCTTCGTGACGACGGTGTAGCCATTATAGTCGAGCCAATCGATGAGCGGACGGATCGACGAATACTCCTGATCCTCGGCAGTCGCCGTGTAGTAGAATGCCCGCAGCAACCGGCCCGCCCTCCGATACTCCTCAAGCAGGCGCTTGTAGTCGATCTCGAAACCAAGCGCCTTGCAGGTAGCGTGGAGGTTGGGACCGTCGATAAAGATGGCAAGCTTTTCGAATCGGGACATCACTGCTCCGGCTTGCAGAATGGTTGCGCGGGGCCGCGCAGGCTGTGAACTAGCCACTTACGAGGAGCTGGAGGGTCGGCGGCGAAGGGGCCTCTTCCAATGGCATGGGACGAGATTTCTATCGAGCTCATAACACCGGTCGCGTTTCTTATTCCATCGACTTCACATCATCGGCCCAAGGATCCAGCGGAGGCCTTTTCGAAGTTCTGTTGCTTGCCTGTGCCGGGTTCGCGTGCGAGATCCATCTTGTCGAACTCGCCGGTCGAAACGCTGCGCGCAGGCACAGCACTGCAATCAGCGTTATAGTTTGCACGAAGACCGTTGAGCGCAAGGATAAGTGCAACGGAGACCGCCACCGCGATCAGACCGTACTCGATGGAGGTCGCCCCAGTCTTGTTCGGCCAAAACCGCTGAAAAGCGAATGATCTCATGACAATGTCATTTCTGGCGCCCTCCGGGCCTGGAATTCTGCTGTAGCAATTCCGGTCACTCCCAGCCCTTATTGCTATGTCACGTGACGTTATCTTAAATCTTCACGACATGCGCTTTGAGGCGCACAGTCTCCTGCTTGCGCATCGCTCTTCCACTGCTCATCTGTCGTCCCCGATGATCTAGAGCGGCTCTGCCATGTCCGTCTGCCATGCCGGCAATGAATACCTCGATTCCCTTCGGCTGCGCTCGAACGAACTCAGTACGCAAGGGACGAACCAGCTCGTTTCCTATCCCCCGAGCGTCTCACGTGCACCTTCACCCGAGAATTGACCATCCCGAGCAGGTTTTGACATCATGACCCAGCCTAAGATCCCGCGCCTGGTCTAAATGCCGCCGTGGCACACTAGCGCAGCAATGCGGTCATCAGCCCCTCGCGAAAAGCGGATGCAGCTGCAGCAATGAACTCGGCATTTCGCGTCTAAATCATCCGGGCGGACCTCTCTTAGAGGCTGACTGATGCGCCGCCCCAAAAGAATCCCGCGAGATGGAGATGCGGTTCCTGGGAGCTAGTTCAGCTTCTCGCAATGCAGACCGTGTCCCGCTTAGAGGTCTCGCGCATTGTCCGCCTCGTACAAAACTGGGCATCTGCCAGCGAGCACAACCTCTCAACAAGAGCATACAACCAGCGTGCTGGAGCGAATAGGTATGAGGCAGGCTTTAAGTCATCCGATCACGATTAGAAAGCGATCCTACTGCGATAGGAGATTGCAGCACCGGCGATGGTGACTGTTCCTGTTTTCTGCGCCGCTGCCTTTGCTATCAGGCGCAAGGCGACAGAAGCAGTAGATCACTGTCAACCAAACGCGATCGAAGCATCTCATTTCACGACCATGCCAGGATCTGACGCGATATCGCGCCAGGAACACCCTTGTGATCCCTAGCAAGATCAAATCATGGTAGATTATCACGAGCTGATATGACCGATTCACCTCAAGCCCAGACACGTAGCGCCGACGGCATCACGGCGCCGCTGCGGCACGCGACCTTCAGGCGCATCTGGCTCGCGAGCCTCCTGTCCAATGTCGGTATCCTGATTCAAGGTGTTGGCGCAGCCTGGGCCATGACGCAGATGACGTCGTCGGCCGACAAAGTCGCGTTGGTGCAGACCGCGCTGTTACTGCCAGTGATGCTGATTTCGATGCCAGCCGGGGCGATCGCGGATATGTATGACCGCCGCATCGTGGCGCTGGTCTCCATTGGATTGGCGCTCGCCGGAGCGACCGGGTTGACGGTGATTGCCTGGCTTGGCTTGGCCACCCCAAACCTCTTGCTCATGCTATGCCTCGTTGTCGGCAGTGGCATGGCGTTGATGGGACCGGCCTGGCAATCGTCGGTTAGCGAACAAGTTCCCCTGGAAGCACAGCTGCCTGCGGCGATCGCTCTGAACGGCATCAGCTACAATATCGCGCGGAGCATAGGTCCGGCAATCGGCGGAGTCGTGGTGGCAACCGCGGGTGCAGTGGCCGCTTTCGCGCTCAACACGTTGCTGTATGTGCCGCTGATTATCGCTTTGTTGCTTTGGAAACGCATCAGCGCACCCTCACGCCTGCCGCCTGAAAGATTGAGCCGCGCGATGGTTTCTGGCGTACGCTATATCAGCAATTCGCCGTCGATCAAGATTGTGCTGATCCGTAGCCTGGTAACCGGCATCATTGGCGGTGCGATCACCGCTCTGATGCCGCTGGTGGCGCGCGATCTCTTGCATGGCGACGCGCAGACCTACGGCATCATGCTTGGCGCTTTTGGCCTGGGTGCGGTGGTCGGTGCACTGAATATCACCGAGCTGCGCAAGCGATTGAGCGGCGAGGCCGCGATCCGCGCCTGTGCGCTGTCCATGGGCGCGGCGATGGCCGCGGTTGCGCTCAGTCACGAGCCCGTATTGACCGCGGCGGCGCTCGTCCTGGCGGGAGCCGTATGGATGATGGTGTGGGCGGTATTCAACATTGGGGTGCAGCTGTCGGCGCCGCGCTGGGTGGCCGGACGCTCGCTTGCAGCCTATCAGGCGGCGAGCTCAGGCGGGATTGCCGTCGGCAGCTGGGGTTGGGGCCGTCTGACCGACGCGGCCGGCGTCGAAACGGCGCTGCTGGTATCGGCCGCCCTAATGCTTGCCTCACCACTCATCGGCCGCTGGCTGCCCATGCCCCGCATCGGAGCGCGGGGTGAGGAGCCTGAGCCGCTCGCCGACCCCGAGGTACGGCTCGCCTTGACCGGACGCAGCGGCCCGCTCGTCGTGGAGATCGAATACCGCGTTGCACAGGAGAATGCCAGAGCGTTTCATAGTGTTATGCAAGATGTGCAATTGTCTCGCCAGCGCAACGGCGCCTACGGCTGGTCGATCGCGCGCGACATTGCCGATCCGGAAATGTGGACCGAGCGCTATCATTGCCCGACCTGGCTCGACTACTTGCGTTGGCGGAACCGCTCGACGCGGTCGGAACGTATACTAGAGCAGCGGGCAATTCATTTCCACGTCGGCCCCGCGCCGATACGGGTCCGTCGTATGCTGGAAAGGCCGTTCGGCTCGGTACACTCGAACGACGATGCGACCGAGTACGCAGCTGGCGAAATGCGAGGGGAGATCGCAACCCCGACGAAGGCATTACGTAGCCGGCCACTCCGCCCAATCAAGTGACCCAGCCTGCTGGCAGGGGCCGGAACGCAGCAATCAACACTTCATCACACGAAAGGCGCCTAGCTGGACGCTCCTTGCCTTGCCCTCGCGAAAATCGACGAAGGCGTCAGGCCGACTAAGCGATAATCGCGCGACGATTTCCGTCAAGCGCAATGAAACGCTCGGGCTTTGTAAGCTCTTGTTCGACGCGCCTACTCGCGTACGGTGGCTTTGCTGTTGGCCAGCCGTACATCTCCCGATGGTCGCGTCACCAAGCTAGTCTAGCAATACGTTGTGCTCGCCTGCCGTCGGCGGCGCTTCCTTGGATGGTGGGCCCTCAGCTTCGCCCCGGGCGCCAAATCACCATTCGACGCTCGCCGCATAAGAGCTGTCTATTTCTGACGTTTCGAGCCTCCATCCGCCCCACTTCTTACGCCGAACTTCAACAGAATACCGCTGAATAATGCCGCAAAAATGCAGCATTCACCCGGACGACGCGGAAATAGCGCAACCAGAATCGCATAATTTGCTGTCGAAGCTCAAAGAGACGAGCTGCTGCTGCGCGTCTCTCCTTAGCTGCAATCGAGGGTGCGCTTCATGGGCAATCATGATCTTGTCTCCGGTAGCCTCCTTGTGCTGACCGCGACCAGCTTCGCACTACTCTGCTCGAGCCTGCTCGTCTTTGCCTTCATTTGAAACCGCGCTGGTTGCCTTGCGCGTGTTATCAAGGCGATCACGCCGTCGAGCATCAAGTGTTTCTGCGTCTCGAAAGACGATGATCGCGCACGAGCTGAACGACCGTCTCTCGTTTCGGCTCGATCGACCGCGTGGCTCAAGCGACGACGCTTCTGACGCGACGAGCCTGTACGTTACGGACCGATCTATCTCTTTCATAAACACCCGATTCAGCTAGTCTCCAACTAAGATAGCCCTGTTCGTTGAGCTAGCGGGCGGTATGAGATTGGACGCGCAGCGATGGGCTGTCTGCCGATAGCTCCCGAACCGTTGTATATTCCTGCAGTACGAACCGTTGTCTCATCAAGTCAAGGTAGACTCCTGCTCTCACATAGCGGCGCAATCGAACGGTTCGATGCGCGACCGTCACTTTATCTCGGGCTGCTTCCTGCCACTGACCGCCGCGCGGTCGCCTTGCTCTGCTCAAGCTTGCTCGCCGCCGCGTTCACCCCTGTGAGGACTCCCCATGAAATCACTTAAGCTAATCGGCTTTGCACTTGGAGCATCGATTGTGCTATTCACCGCGGCATTGGCTGAGGAAATCACCATCGCCGTCGCTGGACCGATAACCGGGGGCGAGTCCGCCTTCGGTCGGCAAATGAAGAACGGCGCCGAGATGGCGGTGGAGCAGATCAACGCTTCCGGCGGCGTACTCGGCAAGAAGCTAGCCCTCGACATCGAGGACGATGCCTGCGATCCCAAGCAGGCGCGATCGGTAGCGGAAAAGGTCGCTGCCGCCAGGATCCCGTTCGTTGCTGGGCACTTTTGCTCTTCGTCATCGATCCCGGCCTCGGAAGCCTATGCGGATGGCGGTGTGCTGCAGATCACGCCGGCTTCGACCAACCCGCTATTCACCGAACGCAAGCTATGGAACGTGGCGCGCGTCTGCGGCCGTGACGACCAGCAGGGCCAGGTTGCCGCCCAGTATATCGCGAAGCAATTCAACGGCAAGAACATCGCGATTCTGAATGACAAGACAACGTATGGAAAGGGACTTGCCGACGAGACGAAGAAGGCACTCAATAAGGCCGGTGTCATTGAAAAGATGTACGAGTCCTACAATAAGGGCGACAAGGATTTCAATGCGATTGTCTCGCGACTGAAGCGTGACAATATCGACCTCGTCTATGTCGGCGGCTATCACCAAGAAGCGGGCCTTATCTTGCGCCAGATGCGCGATCAGGGCCTCAAGACCGTCCTGATGTCGGGTGACGCGTTGGCTGATAAGGAATATGCTTCGATTACCGGCGCAGCTGGAGCAGGTACGCTCTTCACTTTCGGGCCCGACCCACGCAAGAAGACGACGGCGGCTGCGATCGTCGATAAGTTCAGAGCCAAGAATATCGACCCCGAGGGCTACACGCTATATACCTACGCTGCGGTGCAGGTCTGGACGCAAGCCGCAACGAAAGTTGGCACCGTAGATCCGAAACAGGTGATGGACACGATTAAAGCGGGCTCTTGGGACACTGTGATCGGCACACTGCAATACGACGCCAAGGGCGACATCAAGCAGCTCGACTACGTCGTTTATAGGTGGGACGACAAAGGTGGCTATAGCGAGACTAACCCGACCGCGTTCTGACGTATCTTAGTGCAAGATATCAAAGTTAGCGTCCCCATGGAGGTAGGACGGGGATCAATCTCGATCGATCGATTGCTCCAAGGCAGCAAGCTGCCGCCGGAACAAATTGAATGTCTGCGGTCAGCGTATGCTCGGACAATGCGCTCGCTCCGCTTGGTTGATCGAGACGACCCTATCGCCGAAATCGTCGCAAAGAAGGTCATCGAGATTGGCACAAGCGGGGTTGGCGATCCAGCAGACATATCAAAGCGCGTCATCGAGCAGCTCGGTGTCCGCAAACCGCCATCGGTCTAAAGCGAGCGCCGCGCATATGCGCAGTTTGGATCTAGTTTCCGATCGATGCACAACCTGCACCGGTTCGACGCCTCACGGGCCGGACTCAATTGAAGCTGATGACTTGGCCCAACGCAGACGTTTAGCGGCGGCACGAATAAGGCGTCCCTTCGCCGGACTGTAGTCACCGGTTTCGGCTTATGGAGAGTTTCGGCTATCAGGCCACGCGACGCGCATTAGCTCGGGCGCTTCGTTCCACGAAAAAGTTCGACCGGAAATTGAGCGGCCCCGCCTCGGGGAAACAAGGCGGGGCCGCTCCCCCTCCCCCTGGGGCCGCCGCGCTGCGGATCACAGCGGAAATCGTCTAGTTGCCGTCCTCTGTCACATATGATCACACGCCCAAGCGATTCACCTGGATTGCGGCTTCCGGTCCTCGCTACTTTCCGCGACGTGCCGCAAGACGAGCTGAGAAAGCTGCACTACCAGATTCTTGAGACGCGCTATTTCCTGCCTGCACCGCGCCAACTCTCGTTCTTTTTCTGTCACTATCGACACTTCGGAGCGGTCCCCGGCCGCATGGCTCATGCTGGACCTCATTTCGAGTAGGTGATCACGAGCGACGGCTCAAGCACATCCTTCGCTTGGATTGTACTGGAGTCCCGTATTTTTACGCCGTTAAACACGGTACGCTGCGGTCGGACGATCTCGCTACCTCGGCTCAGTGTGCCATTGCGGTCACAGATCCGAGCATTCCGTACAGAATCTTGGCGGGCATGACGGCCAACACGATCGAGCAGAAGCGCCGCCTCCCTTTCTTATCTGCGCGGCTTGAGCTCGTGGGCTGCTGGACAATGGTCGTCTTCATGTCCCCGTCATGCAGCAAGACGTCGCCGATGCATGCGGCCTCTCGACTGCGCAAGCGAATCGGACGATCCCGGAGCTTAGGCGTAGGGAGCTCATTGAATGGAACGGTCATGCTGTTGATTTTCTGCGAGATCAGTTCGAATTACTGGGGGAATTCCGCGCTCATGCTTCCTGCGCTGAATTTCTTTGGCCGCCGCTTCGTATTCTTCGTACAAGCAAATCAACAAGCGCACGCCAGTTCCGATCCGTACCGACGCTATTCGACCTGCAGCCGCGTTCGCTCGGCTGTGCTTTCTGGAACCACTTGAGCGTGATTACAGCGTGCGCGACCTAACCTGCGGTCGCAAAGCTTCGTCGCTGCAGTGATCTGTGCGGAGACTCCACAAACCGCGCTGGTAAAATCTCCAAGCGCTCACGTGGTACAAGCACAGGCACATAAGCAGAATATGGCATGCACTGTTGCGGCAGCTCGCGGATTGATTAGCTGCCTGTTAGAAATCGGAGTTCAGATTTTAATGGCGCGCGCCGCAGCTCAAACAACTTGATTCGTACCTAGCGTCACGTTGTAGCATCTCTGTCTCTTATACACAT
>NZ_JADFUD010000046.1:36450-64035 GCF_054820065.1 Bradyrhizobium sp. UFLA06-06 | reverse complement strand
GTCTGTGATCGCTGCGTCCGTGCTGCCCGCGCCCTTCGTCCGGGCCGCCGACAAGAAATACGATCCGGGTGCGAGCGATACCGAGATCAAGCTCGGCCAGACCGTGCCGCATTCCGGCCCCGGCTCGCTTTATGGTGTGCTGGGCCGCGTCGGCGAAGCCTATTTCCAGATGCTGAACGACAAGGGCGGCATCAACGGCCGCAAGGTGAAATTCCTCACCATGGACGATGCCTACAGCGCGCCGAAATGCGTCGAGGCGACGCGCCGTCTGGTCGAGCAGGAGGAGGTGCTGGCGCTCTATGGTTCGCTCGGTACCGCGCCGCAGACCTCCGTGCACAAATACCTCAATTCCAAGGGCGTTCCCCAACTGCTGTTGAACACCGGCGCCTCGAAGTGGAACGATCCGAAGAATTTCAAATGGACCATGGCGGGCCTGCCGCTCTATCCGACCGAGGCGCGCATCCTCGCCAAGCACGTCGTCAGCGTGAAGCCGAACGCCAAGGTCGGCATCCTCTACCAGAACGATGATTTCGGCCGCGACTTCCTGGGGCCGTTCAAGAAGGTGCTGGCCGATGCCGGCGGCAAGGCACAGGTGATCATGGAGCAGACCTATGATCTCACCGATCCGACGGTCGATTCGCAGCTCATCAATCTCTCGAAGTCGGGCGCCGACGTCTTCTACAACATCACCACCGGCAAGGCGACGTCGCAGTCGATCCGCAAGGTGACCGAGCTCGGCTGGAAGCCGCTGCAATTGCTGTCGGCGGGCTCGACCGGTCGCTCGATCCTGAGCGCCGCGGGCCTCGATAACGCCAAGGACATCGTCGCGATCCGCTACAACAAGGAAGTCGGCGTGCCGCGCTACGAGAAGGATCCGGACGTGGTCGCGTTCGAGGAGCTGCGCAAGAAGTACCTGCCGAACATCGACCCCGACAACACCATCGCTTTCGCCGGCTACGGGCAGGCGGCGACGATGGGCGAAATCCTGCGCCGCTGCGGCGACGACCTGACCCGCGCCAACGTGCTGAAGCACGCCACCACGCTCGCCGGTTTCCATTCGCCCTATTTCCTTGATGGCATCAATTACAGCTATACGCCCGACGATTACACGCCGATGAAGACGCTCTATGTCTCGATCTTCAACGGCAAGGATTGGGACCTCTCCGGCGAGCCGATGACGGAGTAGGGGCGGGGCGCGCTGTTGCTTAACCTCGCCCCGCTTGCGGGGAGAGGCATAGGCCGCCTACGGCGGCCGTCCTCAAGAACGCCGAAGCAGAGCTTCGGCTATGTCGCATCGTGAGATGCGATCCGGGTGAGGGGGTACAGGTCTCACGGCACTCGCCGCTCGCGGAAGCAGCCCCTCACCCCAACCCTCTCCCCGTGAAGAACGGGGAGAGGGAATCGAAGCGTCCTGTCGTGGGCCCCTTGCCACCTGCCGCCATTTCCGACCGCCCTCGACGAAACCGCCTGAACCACCTACCTCTTGGGCGTGTCGACGCTCGATCTCTTCTCCGTTCCGTCGTCGGAAACGGCCGATCTCCTGCCGCGCCGGTTTCGCGACTGGTTTGCCTCACGCGGCTGGTCTCCGCGCGAGCATCAGCTCGCGCTGCTGGCCAAAGCGCGGGAGGAACGCTCGGCGCTGCTGATCGCGCCCACGGGAGCGGGCAAGACGCTGGCGGGGTTCTTGCCGACGCTGGTGGAGTTATCGGGTGAAACACATGGTCCCCAGGATTCTCACCTCCCCCTGAAAGGGGGAGGTCGGCGCGAACAGGCGCGCGCTAGCGCGGCCGGGCGCGACGGGTGGGGGTCAGCCGCGGGCACTGAGCAAGCGGCTGACCCCCACCCCAACCCTCCCCCTTTCAGGGGGAGGGAACCTGACGAGCTCGCAAGCGGAGAGGCAGCAGCGTCGGCGAGATCGCGTCCGAATCTCATCTCTACCGGTCGCTCCGTTCGCCGCAGCGGCGGGCTGCACACGCTCTACATCTCGCCGTTGAAAGCGCTCGCGGTCGATATCGCGCGCAATCTGGAGACGCCGGTCGCCGAGATGGGGCTGCCGATCAGGATCGAGACCCGCACCGGCGACACGCCGGTGTCGCGGCGGCAGCGGCAGCGGCGCTATCCGCCGGATATTCTACTCACCACGCCGGAGCAGCTGGCGCTGCTGCTCGCGTCCGACGACGCGCCCTATCTGTTTTCCTCGCTGAAGCGCATCGTGCTCGACGAGCTGCATGCGCTCGTCACCTCCAAGCGCGGTGATCTGCTGTCGCTCGGACTTGCGCGGCTCTGGACCATCGCGCCGCAGATACGTGCCATTGGCCTCTCGGCGACGGTCGCCGAGCCGGAGCAGCTCGCGCGTTTCCTGGTGCCGCAGCCGGGTGGCGAGAATGCGTCCGCCGACGTCGTCACCGCCGGCGGCGCCGCGCCGCCGGTGGTCGAGATGCTCGACACCAGGGAGCGGCTGCCGTGGTCCGGCCACAGCGCGCGCCATGCGCTGCCCGAGGTCTACGAGCTGATCAAGCGCAACAAGACCACGCTGGTGTTCGTCAACACCCGCAGCCAGGCCGAGATGCTGTTCCAGGATCTCTGGCGCATGAATGACGACGGGCTGGCGATCGCGCTGCATCACGGCTCGCTCGACGTCGCGCAGCGCCGCAAGGTCGAGGACGCGATGGCCGCGGGAAAACTGCGCGGCGTGGTCTGCACCTCCTCGCTCGATCTCGGCGTCGACTGGGGCGATGTCGATCTCGTCATCAATATCGGCGCGCCGAAAGGTTCGTCGCGGCTGATGCAGCGGATCGGCCGCGCCAACCACCGCTTCGACGAGGCCTCGCGCGCCGTGCTGGTGCCGGCCAACCGCTTCGAGGTGCTGGAATGCCGTGTCGCGATCGACGCCATCGCGGAGAATGCGCAGGACACGCCGCCGCTGCGCTCGGGCGCGCTCGACGTGCTGGCCCAGCACGTGCTCGGCTGCGCCTGCGGCAAGCCGTTTCTGTCCGATGAACTCTATGATGAGGTCAGGACCGCAGCGCCCTATGCATCGCTCGCACGCACCGATTTCGACGATGTCGTCGATTTCGTCGCCACCGGCGGCTACGCGCTGAAGACCTATGAGCGTTTCGCGCGCATCAAGCAGGACAAGCAGGGCCGCTGGCGCGTCACCAATCCCAAGGTGCGGCAGAGCTATCGCCTCAACGTCGGCACCATCGTCGAGGAGACCATGCTGAAGGTGCGGCTGGTGCGCTCGCGCGCCGGCGGTAGCGGATCGACCGGCGCGATCGCCCGCGGCGGCCGGATGCTCGGCGAGATCGAGGAGGTCTTCATCGAGGGCCTCGTGCCCGGCGACACTTTTGTCTTTGGCGGTGAGGTGGTGCGCTACGAGGCCTTGGTTGAAGACCAGGTCTATGTCTCCCGCGCCAATGATAAAGATGCAAAAGTGCCGTCCTATATGGGCGGCAAGTTCCCGCTCTCGACCTATCTCGCCGAACGGGTCCGCAAATTGCTCGACAACAGCCGGGCCTGGAACGCGCTGCCGGACCAGGTGCACGACTGGCTGTCGCTGCAGCGGAAATTCTCACGGGTGCCTGCGGTGCGCGAGCTGCTGGTCGAAACCTTTCCGCGCGGCGGCAGCCATTATCTGGTCTGCTATCCCTTCGAGGGCCGGCTCGCGCATCAGACGCTCGGCATGCTGCTGACGCGCCGGCTGGAGCGCGCCCGCGCCCGTCCGCTCGGCTTCGTCGCCAACGAGTATGCGCTTGCGGTCTGGGGCGTCGGCGATCTCTCCTTCATGATCCGGCACGGCAAGCTCGATCTCAACGCGCTGTTCGATCCCGACATGCTCGGCGACGATCTCGAAGCATGGCTCGCGGAATCCGCGCTGATGAAGCGGACCTTCCGCAACTGCGCCATCATCTCCGGGCTGATCGCGCGCCGCTTCACCGACGAGGAGAAGTCGCGCCGCCAGGTGCTGTTCTCGACAGACCTGATCTACGACGTGCTGCGCAAGCACCAGGCCGATCATGTGCTGCTGCGCGCCGCGCGCGGCGATGCCGCCACGGGATTGCTCGATCTTCGCCGCCTCAGCGACATGCTTTCGCGCATCCACGGCCGAATCACCCACAAAGATCTCGACCACGTTTCTCCGCTTGCCGTCCCCGCGCTGCTGGAAATTGGCCGCGAGTCAGTCTATGGCGAAGCATCCGACGAGCTCTTGGCCGAGGCGGCCGCGGAACTCGTGCGGGAGGCGACGACGTAATACTGGCACTGTGGGGAACAGGACGTGACGGCAAGCGCGCTAGCTTTGCGAGACGGTGACGACATGCGCGTTTCGAGGGTCACGGTGGCGGATGTCGGTTTCGTGGCCGATTTCTCCGGCGCACTGTTTTGGGAAGCGCAGAGCCTCTTGGTGGTCTCCGACCTGCATCTGGAAAAGGGCTCGAGCTTCGCCAGCCGCGGCGTGCTGCTGCCGCCCTACGACACGGTCGCGACACTGAGCCGGCTCGCCGCTGTGATTGCGCGGCACGATCCACGGCAGGTGATCGCGCTCGGCGACAGCTTTCACGATCGCGATGCGCATGCGCGGCTATCGGATCCGGACCGCGAGGCGCTCGCGGCCTTGCAGCTGCGGCGCAACTGGATCTGGATCTCGGGCAACCACGATCCGGCGCTGCCGTCCGATCTTGGCGGCGTGGTCGCGACCGAGGTCGCGATCGGGCCGATCGCGTTCCGCCATGAGCCGACCGGTGCGAGCGGCGAGATCGCCGGCCACCTGCATCCCAAGGCGCGGGTGCCGACCCGCGGCCGCGCGATCGAGCGCCGCTGCTTCGCCTGTGACGGCGAGCGCGCGGTGATGCCGGCGTTCGGCGCCTACACCGGTGGCTTGAGCATCCGCGACGCCGCGTTCACACGGATTTTCGGATCGCCCGGCTTCATGGCCCATGTGCTCGGCGACAACCGCGTCCACGCGTTCGTCGCGTCACGGTGTTATTAGCGATCGCCGACCAGCCGCTCCGATCTGCCATCATTCTCGCTGTCGTCCCGGGCAAGCGAAGCGCGACCCGGGACCCATAACCACCGGTGGTCGTTGTTGTGCGACGCTGGGGGCCACAGCTTGCTTAGGCAACACAGCCCTGTGGTTATGGGTCCCTGCTTTCGCAGGGACGACAGCGGAGCAGCGGCGCAGCCTTTGCTTCACGCCGCCTTCGCCTGCACGCTTTCGCAATACTCCGCGAGCCTGTCCGCCAGCCGCAGTGTCGCCGGGCTGGCTTCGGGGGCGGCGACGAGGGCGACCTCGGTGCGGTCGATCGGCGCAAAGCCGTCCTTTGCGGTCAGCACGCGATGCTCGGGCTGGATCGACATTTCTGACAGAATGCTGAGCCCGAGGCCCGCGGCGACCGCGGCCTGGATGCCGGCGAGGCTGGAGGAGGTGTAGGCCATGTGCCAGTTGCGGCCGGCGCTCTCCAGCGCATGGATGGCGCGGGCGCGGTAGAGACAGCCCGTGGCGAAACCGATCAGCGGAACCGAGCCGGCCGTCGTATCGCGCGGGTGGCTCTTGCTGGTGACCCAGTGCACGCGTTCAGGCCACACCGCGATGCCGCCCTTCTCATTGGCGGCGCGCTTGATCAGCGCGAGATCGAGATCGCCGCGTTCGAGATCGCGGTACAGGAACAGGCTCTGGCCGGAGCGCACGTCGAGCCGCAAGTTGGGATGGCTGCGCGCGAAAGTGGCGAGCAGCTTTGTCAGCCGATAGGCGGCAAAATCCTCGGTGATGCCGATCCGGATCGCGCCTTCGCTGCCGGGCCGCGAGAGCACGTCGCGGGCCTCTTCGGCGAGTGACAACAGCCGCCGCGCATAGGTCAACAGCCGCTCGCCGGCTTCCGTCGGGGTGACGTCCTTGCCGCTGCGGATCAGCAGCGGCTGGCCGACATCCTCCTCCAGGCGCTTGATCTGCTGGCTCACCGTCGACTGCGTGCGGTGGACACGCTCTCCGGCGCGGGTGAAGCCGCCGGCATCGACCACCGAGACGAAACTGCGTAACAGCTCCAGGCCGAGCATCGCAGCCTCCATTTATAAATCAACTGCACGCCAGTCTATCATTTAATTTCCAAATATCAAGGCGCGGGCCTAGATCATGGCGGAAGGAGAATTCGCCCATGTCCGCCGCAACCTCGATGGCCGCCCCGCGCGCCCGCTTCAACACCCTGCCGCTGCTGATTGCCCTGTTCTGCCTGCTGTGGAGCTACGCCTTCGTCGCCGGCAAGATCGGCGTCACCGATTGCCCGCCGCTGATCCTGCTCGCCGCGCGGTTTTCGCTCGCCGGGGTTCTGATCCTCGCCATCTCCTGGCTGCGCCGCGACCAATGGGATCTCACCTGGCGCGATGCGGCGGCGTTTGCCGTGCTCGGCGTCGCCAACAACGCGCTCTATCTCGGCCTCGGCTATACCGGCCTGAAGACCGTCTCCGCCGGGCTTGGCGCGCTGATCGTCTCGGCCAATCCGGTGTTCACCGCCATGCTGGCGGCGCTGTTCCTCGGCGAGAGCATGACCTTGCGCAAGGTGATCGGTCTCGTGCTCGGCATCGTCGGCGTCGCCTTCATCGTCTGGCATCGCATGTCGGTCGGATCGGATAGCCCGCACGGCATCCTGTTCACGCTGGCCTCGCTCGCCTCGATCGTGGCCGGCACGGTGCTGTTCAAGCTGCTGGCACCGAAGGGCAGCCTGTGGATCGGCAACGGCATCCAGAACATCGCCGGCGGCCTAGCGGTGATGCCGTTCGCCTTCACCCTCTCCAGCTTTGGCGACATCGTGCCCAGCATGCGTCTCGCCGGCGCCTTCACCTTCCTCGTGCTCGGCGGTTCGATCCTTGCCTATCTGCTCTGGTTTCATCTCCTGAAAGTGTGTGGCGCGACCGCCGCAAGCGCCTATCACTTCCTGATGCCGCCGCTCGGCATGCTGTTCGCCTATCTCGTGCTCGGCGAGCATGTCGAATTTCGCGACCTGGTCGGGATCGTTCCGGTCGCGCTCGGCATTTACCTGGTGACCCGCCCGGCGGCCCCCACCAGCAGGAGTATGACGTGAGCATTACCATCACGCTGATCGGAGGCCCCACCGCCCTGATCGAGATCGACGGGTTCCGCCTGCTCACCGATCCGACCTTCGATGCGCCCGGCGAGTATCAACTGCCGCATGTGAAACTGGAGAAATTGACGGGTCCCGCGCTCGGCGCGCGGGACGTCGGCGCGATCGATGCGGTGCTGCTGAGCCATGACCAGCATTCCGACAATCTCGACCATTCCGGCCGGGATTTCCTTAAAAGCGCGAAGCGCGTGCTGACGACGGAGGCCGGCGCCAGGCGGCTCGGCGGCAAGGCCGAGGGCTTTGCGCCCTGGGCCTCGACCGAGTTGCAGAAGGGCGGCCGGACGCTCACCATCACCGCGACGCCGGCGCGGCACGGACCGGCCGGGATCGAGCCGTTGTCCGGCGACGTCATCGGCTTCGTCGTGCAGCCGGCAAAACCGGACCGTCCGGTCTATGTCAGCGGCGACACCACCTGGTTCGATGGGGTCGCCGAGGTCGCGCGGCGCTTCGATTGCGGCGTGGTGCTGCCGTTCGCCGGCGCGGCGCAAACCCGCGGCCCCTTTCATCTCACCATGGACACCAATGACGCGATCGAAACCGCGCGCGCCTTTGGGGACGCGGTGATCGTGCCGGTTCATACCGACGGCTGGGCGCATTTCCGGCAGAGCGCGAGCGACCTGCGCGCGAGCTTCGATACGCTCGGCTTCGGCCGCCGTCTGCGCATCCTCGAACCCGGCGTCGCCACGGTCATCGAGCCGTAGGTTTCGCCTCAGGAACTTGCCGGTATTCGGCTCGTTGTCAGACGGCTGGAACCGGACATGACGCGGCAAGGGACAATCTCACCACACGACAAACATGACGATGCGCCGGTGGCGAAGCCCCGGCGCCAGCCGTTCAGTTTCAACCGCGTCCTGAAGACGCTCGGCCCCGGCCTGATCACCGGCGCATCCGACGACGACCCTTCGGGGATCGGCACCTACAGCCAGGCCGGCGCGCAACTCGGCTACGGCATTGGCTGGACCATGCTGCTGACGTTTCCGCTGATGAGCGCGATCCAGGAGATTTCGGCGCGGGTCGGCCGCGTCACCGGGCACGGCATCGCGGGCAATGTATGCAGGCATTATCCAGGCTGGCTGCTCGCCGTCGTGGTGACGCTGCTGTCGATTGCCAACACCATCAACATCGCGGCCGACCTCTCGGCCATGGCCGATGCGGCAAAGCTTCTGATCGGCGGTCCGGCCATTCTCTATGTAGTGCTGTTCGGCGTGACCTCCGTGGCCGCGCAGATATTCATGAACTACCGGCGCTACGTCGCGATCCTGAAATGGCTGACGCTCAGCCTGTTCGCCTATGTCGCGGCGCTCGCCTTTGCCAAGGTGTCGTGGATGGAGGCCCTGGCCGGCGTGCTGCTGCCGCGCATCAGCTGGAGCGCGGACCATTTCACGACCATCGTTGCGATCCTCGGCACCACGATCTCGCCCTATCTGTTCTTCTGGCAGGCCTCGCAGGAGGCGGAGGAGCAGCTGGTCGATGTCACCAAGCATCCGCTGATCGAGCGGCATTACGGCGCCCGGCACGAATTCTCGCGCATCCGTGCCGATACTATCACCGGCATGGCGTTTTCGAACCTGATCGCATTGTCGATCATCGTCACCGCCGCCGCATCGCTGCATGCCACCGGCAAGACCGACATCCAGACCTCGGCGCAGGCCGCCGAGGCGCTGCGCCCGATCGCCGGGTCGTTTGCCGAGGTGATCTTCGCGCTCGGCATCGTCGGCACCGGCCTATTGGCGATCCCGGTGCTCGCGGGTGCGACGGCCTATGCGGTCGGCGAGGGCCGACGATGGCCGGTTGGGCTGACGCGCAGGCCGAAGGAGGCGATCGCGTTCTATTCGGTGCTGGCGCTGTCGGGCGGCATCGGCATCGCGCTCAACTTCACGCCGATCGATCCGATCGCGGCGTTGTACTGGAGCGCGGTCGTCAACGGCGTGCTCGCGGTGCCCGTGATGGTGCTGCTGATGTTCATGGCCCGCCGCCGGGACGTCATGGACCGCTTCGTGGTCGGCGGCTGGCTGTACTGGCTCGGCTGGCTCTCGACCGGCGCGATGGCGCTCAGCGTGATTGCGATGGGGATCGGCCTCTTGGCGTAGCTTGTTCGAACTCCTCAACCCTCGCCGAACAGCGAGCTATCGATCTTGGTCGTCGATTTGACCTTTCGCAGGATGATCGTCGTGCGGTAGCTCGCGATGTCGGTGTCCGGATGCATGAGGCGGTCGAGGATGAAGGATTGATAGCGCGCGAGGTCCGAGGACACGATCCGTAGCGAGTAATCCCAATCGCCGGCAATCATGCAACATTCGACGACCTCCGGAAGGTCGATCACCTTCCTCTCGAAGCGCGCGAAGGATTCCCTGTTCTGTTGCTTGAGACGGACCTCGACGATCACGTCGAACCCGAGTCCAACCCGCGTTGGGTCCACCAGCGCCACATAGGAATTGATGACGCCGGCCTCTTCGAGGGTGCGGACGCGGCGCATGCAAGGGGCAGACGAGAGGCCGATTCGTTCGGCCAGCTCGAGATTCGTGATGCGCCCCTCGACCTGCAGCACGTCGAGGATTTTTCGGTCGATCTCGTCAATCACGATCGCGGTTCCCATTTCTTTCGCATTTTCCATCTTTTGCGCAATTGATTGCAGAAGAGGGGATGAAATGCATCTCAAATCGCAATGTCATTGCCCTCGCGCGCGCATAAGATGTGGTGCGAGGGTTCTTGATCGCTGCGACCGAGCAGCAAGGAGCGGGCATGGCCGGAAATGACGACAAATCCTTTTGGGATCGCGCGCGGCGGCACCTCATTCGCTATGGCGGGACGTTCGCTCCCGTCATCATCGAGCGCGCCTCCGGGTCCTTCGTCTATGACGCCGATGGTCGAGCCATCCTGGATTTCACGTCCGGGCAGATGAGCGCCGTGCTTGGTCACGGTCACCCGGAGATCGTCCAGACCATCGGCGAGCATGCCGAACGGCTCGACCATCTCTTCAGTGGCATGCTGACGCGCCCGGTCGTCGCGCTGGCCGAAAAGCTCGCGGGCCTGCTGCCGCCGGGGCTTGATCGCGTCATGCTGCTCAGCACCGGCGGCGAGTCGAACGAGGCGGCAATCAAGATGGCCAAGCTCGCCACCGGCGGCTTCGAGACCGTCGCGTTCGCGCAGTCCTGGCACGGAATGACCTCTGGTGCGGCCGCAACGACCTATTCGGCCGGCCGCAAGGGCTATGGTCCCGCGCCGGTCGGCTCGCTCGCGATCCCGACGCCGAACCCCTATCGCCCGCGCTTCGGCAACGCGGCCGATTGGCGGGCCGAGTTGGCCTACGCCTTCGATCTGATTGATCGCCAATCGACCGGCTCGCTCGCCTGCATGATCGCCGAGCCGATCCTCAGCTCCGGCGGGCTGATCGACCTGCCTGAAGGCTACCTTGCCGAGCTGAAAGAGCTCTGCCGGGCACGCGGCATGCTGCTGATCGTCGACGAAGCACAGACCGGCCTCGGCAGAACCGGCGCCATGTTCGCGTTCGAGCGCGACGGGGCCGTGCCTGACATCCTGACCTTGTCGAAGACGCTCGGTGCCGGCCTGCCTCTGGCCGCGGTCATCACCTCCGCCGAGATCGAAGAGCGGTGTCATGAACGTGGTTTCCTGTTCTACACGACGCATGTATCGGACCCGATGCCGGCCGCGGTCGGGCTAAAGGTCATCGAGATCATCCTTCGCGACAGATTGGTCGAGCGCGCCAGGATAGCGGGCGCGCGGCTGAGGGATGGGCTGCTCGCACTTCAGAACCGGTTCGAATGCATCGGCGACGTGCGCGGCAGGGGGCTGATGCAGGGCATCGAGATCGTGCGCGACCGTTACAGCAAGGAGCCTGACGAAGCGCTTGGAACGCGTGTCTCCCAGCGCTGCATGCAGCTTGGACTGAGCACCAACATCGTTCAGTTGCCCGGCATGGGCAGCGTGTTCCGCATCGCCCCGCCGCTGACGATCAGCGACGACGAGATCGACCTTGGCCTCGCGATCCTCGGCGACGCGTTCGAAAGCGCGTTGCAAAGCAGGACTGGCTAAATCAATCCTTGCGGAACACGATCGAGGCCATCCAGCCGGTCATCAGCGCCATGAACGCGGTGATCAGGCCGTAGACAAAGCCGTTCTGCCGCGCCGTGGTGGCGACGAATTGCTCGAAGCCGACCTTGACGATCTCGAACGCGGTCTCGGCCTTGGTCACCAGCGCGCCGTCGGAAAACAGCTTGATCTCGACATTATAGGTGCCGATCGGCACCTCCGCAGGCAGCGGAATGCCGGTGCGGAACAGGGTCGGGGTCAGGAAGGTCACCGCCGAGGTCGCCTCACGGTACAGCCCGTGCTCGGAGCGCAGCCGGACGAAGGCGCTGCGGAACGGGTCGTTCGGCACCACGTCGGCATAGTCGGGCCCGACCCGTTGCATCAGCAGCACGTTGTTGAGCCCGAGCTGCTGCCGCCGCTGCACCTCGGGCGAGGCGATCTGATCGAACGGGCGATTCGAGAACAACGCGAGATAGCCCGGCACCTGCAGGAACTGGCGCGAGTCGGTGTTGATCCAGATCCCGAATTTGCGCTCCTTGCGCCGCGTGACCATGTCGGCGCGCGGGCCGGACACCGTGACGACGAGATCGTAGTTCGCGCGGCTTGACGGCGTCTTGTCGTCCTTCTCGACCGAGCCGAACAGCACGAGCTCGCCGCCGGAATAGTTCGGCGTCACCGTGACGCGGTGGTTGGAGACCGACACGATCAGCCGCTCGGCATGAGCGGGCGCGGCCGCCAGGCTGGCGGCGGCGAGGCCGATGATCGCGAGCGCCGCGCGCAGCCTCATGGCGGGGCTCCGCCGGTTTCGCGGATGCTGAACAGGTCCTGCGGCCGGATCACCAGCTCCACCGCAAAGCGGATGCCGACCGCGAGCACGAGCAGGCCGAGCAGCAGGCGCAGATGCTCGCCGCGGATCTTCTGGCCGGCGCGGGCGCCGAACTGCGCGCCGGTGACGCCGCCGACCATCAGGATCAGGGCCAGCACGGCGTCGACCAGATGGTTGGTCACGGCGTGCAGCATGGTCGCGAACACCATGGTGACGAGGGTGAGCACCATCGAGGTGCCGATCACGGTCGAGGTCGGCACCCGCAGCACATAGATCATCAGCGGCACCAGGATGAAGCCGCCGCCGATTCCCATCACCGCGCCGATGAAGCCGATTGCGAGCCCGACCACGACGATCGGGATGACGGAGAGGTAGATCTTGGAGCGCTTGAAGCGCAGCTTCAGCGGCAGGCCGTGGATCCAGCCATGGCTGCCGGGCTTGCGCAGGGTGACGGGGCGGCCGCCGCGAGCGCGCAGCATCGCGCGCAGGCCTTCCCAGAACATCAGCCCGCCGACCGTCGTCAGCAGGATGACGTAGGACAGCGCGATCATCAGGTCGAGCTGGCCGAGCGAGCGCAGGAAGGTGAAGGTCCACACCCCGAGCGTAGTGCCGAGCGTGCCTCCGACCAGCAGCACCGCCGCCAGCAGCGGGTCGATCGCGCGTCTGCGCCAATAGGAAATGGCACCGGAGAATGAGGAGGCCGCGATGTGGCTGGCGACGGAGGCGACCGCGACCGCGGGCGCGATGCCGACGAAGATCAGCAGCGGCGTCATCAGGAAGCCGCCGCCGATGCCGAACATGCCGGAGACGAATCCAACCGCCGCGCCCATCGCCAGGATGAGGAAGACATTGACCGGAATGTCGGCGATCGGGAGGTAGAGCTGCACGCGCGTCGCTTCTTGTCGGTTCGCCGCGCGATCGGCGCAAGGCCGCATCACGGCGTGATGTCGTTCTGGTCGGGCATTCTCCGGCTGAACGAATCCGGTCGGCGCGCAAGACGCAGGCGAACGCGGGTCGATTGCCGCGTTCTTGCATAACTGAAATCGGCGGGGGGAGGGACTAAAGAATCCGCTCCCGGGGGCATTTTTCGCCGCACTCGGCCGCCGTCTGCGGACGTGGTTGATGATTCAGATTAATGATGCCCGTGTCGCCTCACGGCCGATCGACCGGCTTGGTGATCAGGTTCAGCGCGAGCGCTTCCTTCGGGTTCAGCCAGCGGATATCGGAGGTTTGCGACATCGCCTCGACGATCCCGGAAGAGACGCCCATCTTGGTCATGTAGCCCAGCACCATGCCCTGGATGCGTTGGGCCTCGGCGAGGGGATCGCTGACGGGCGTGCTCGTCGTGAAGCGATGCACGCCGAGCCGCGAGCCCGCGATGCCATAGCGGGTCTGGCCGCCGGCATAGACCAGGACGCAAGCGCTGGCGCAGGACGCGGGGCGGAGCTTGCCCGAGGCGCCGGCGGTGGCGACCGCGGTGACCAGCCCGCGCGTGCGGATGACCTCGCCCATGATGGCGGCCTGGTTCAGCGCGCCGCCCGGCGACGACAGCAGCACGACGTCGCCCGGTGCGAGACGCGCCTCGCTGAGCCGGTCGCGGAACCAGCTCGCGCTGGCCGAGCCGATCTTGCCGCTGATCGCAAGCGCCCGCCGGCCGCGGCCCGATCCGTCGATGTCGACGTCGGGAATCACGGCCGACGTCATGCTGGCCGCGATGTAGGTCTCGCGCCAGAAGTCCCAGGCGCCCGGCGTCGACAGGTCCCGGTAAGCCTGGATGGCGACGCTCGACAACAGCAGCACGAAGATGATGATGGACCAGAGCGAGAACCGGAACGCACGGGGCGGCGATGCCGCGTTCCCTTGCGGCGTCGGCGGAGGCGAGGCCGAGGGGCGCCGGGCAAATGGAGACGGCGCCTGCCGCGGCGGCGCAACGCGGGGACCGGTCGGCGAGGAACGGTGGCCCGTTCCATCATCCTGGCGATCGTCGACAGACAAGCCTGACCCTCCGGAACGCGTGCGCCGATGGCGCGGAACTGCGCGCCTGTCTACACGGCGGAAGGCCGGAGGTATAGGACAGCGGCGCCGTCAAGGCGCCGCAGCCGTCTCGAACCTAGCGAGCCGGAGCGGCGAGCGCCGCTGTCCGCTTTGAGGGTTGCTTGACCGGCTTCGCCGCGGCGGGCTGCCCGGCAGCGCCGTCCCAGCCGCCGGCGGGGGCCGGCACGTTGACCGCATCGCTCGGCTGCGGCTCGGCGGTGAAGGTCTGGATCGCCAGCTTCGCGGCGGCCAGCGACTGCGGGTCGAGCCGCTTGGCAATATCGTCGCGCTTGTGGCCGGCGTCGGCGTCGCCCTGCGCGGCCGCGAGGCTGAACCACTTGAAGGACTCGGCGAGGTTCTGTTCGACACCGATACCGCGGGCATAGAGGATGCCGAGATTGACCTGGCTGTCGGCAACGCCGCGATCGGCCGCCTTGCGGAACCACTGCGCTGCGCTCTTGTAGTCGGCGCCCTTGCCGCCGCCATCGGCGTCGAGCACGGCGAGATTGTGCATCGCCTTGGCGTTGCCGCGCTCGGCGGCCTGCACGTAGTAACGTCGCGCCACATCGAAGTCGCGCTTCACGCTGAGGCCCTTCTCGTAGAAGGTGCCGAGCCGGAACATCGCGGGCACCACGCCGGCCTGCGCCGCGCGGCCATACCATTTGGCGGCTTCGTCGACATTGGCGGTCACGCCCTTGCCCTCGGCAAAGCGGACGCCGACTTCATAGGCCGCGGCAGCATCGCCCTTGATCGCGGCGGTGCGCAGCGCCGGACCGCCGATTGCATCGGGCAGCTTCTCGCCCGCCGGGATCTGGACCATGGCGAGCTTGCCGCCGAGCGGCGGTGCGGTCGGAATCGTGCCGGTGACGTCATTGGCGGCGGCCGTTGGCGCTACGGCCGGCTCAGGCGCGGCGGCGGGTCCGGTTGCCGGTGGGATCGTCACCTGCGCGCTGTCGAGCGTGTTCGGCGCCGGAGTGTTGTTGGACTGGCGGCCGAGCGGGGTCGGCGAGGTCATCGACGGTCCGGGCACTGACGACCCGGGTACGCCGGACGGTGCAGCCGGTGCGGGGGCTGCGGAATTCTCGGCAGGCGGCTGCATGGGCGGCGTGGCCGGCTCGCTGTGCTCGATCGCCGGCATCTGCGGCGCGGAGCTGGTGTCGAGCAGGTTCATCGCCATCTTGGCGGTCGAGAGCAGGATCACGACCACGCTCGCGCCGACCAGCAGCGAACGGATCTTGGAGGTGATGGTCGAAGGCTGCGCCTCCGGCGCGCCGGTCGCCGGCGCGCCGGCCTTGGCGGCAGCCGCCTTCGCGGCCTTGTCGGCCTTCTCCTTGGCCTTGGCTGCAGCCTTGCTCGCGGCGCGCGCCGCCTTCTCGTTGACGGGTTGCGCGGCAGCGGCCTGCGCGGCGCGGCGCGCGGCGGCGATGAAGCTCGATGTCGAGACCGGCTCCTTCTTGCCGGCGGGAAGATCGCTGATCGCGCGCTCGGAATCCGCGATCCGCTCCGACGGCGAAGCGACGCGGCCGGAGGGGCGCGTGCCCGGTTCGAGCGGATGATCCGGCGGCAGTTCCGGCGCGATCGCGGCGCGTGCGGACGCCGCATGCGGCTCGAGGATCTCGCTGATCGCGCGCGGCGGCAGCGGCGGCGGTGGCGCGCTCTCGACCGGCTGCGCGGCATGGAATTCGCGCGGCGCGGACATGAAGTGCTCCTGCGCCAGCGCAGGATTGGGCAATTCGGGCCTGTACGATTCAGGCTTGTACGCTTCAGCTTTGGGCTGCGCGATCGGCTGCGACATCGCCGCGCGCGGCATCTCCATCCGCGGAGCTTCCATCCGCGACTCGCCCGGCGCGGGAGCAGGCGGCGGCGCGGTGCGCACCGTACGCAGATCGTTCTCGATCATCGCGAGACGATCGACGACATGGCCGAGCGTGTTGTGAACGGTCTCCAGCGAATCCTGGGTGCGGCGGTCGGTCTCCGACTGGCTGAAGCGGATGTCGGACAGCTCGCGCTTCACCATGTCGACGATGCCGCTGTCCATCATCGGCTGCGGCGAGGAGCTGACGTTGCGGGCGGCGTCGGCGAGCGAGGCGATGTGGGCGTGCTGCGCCTCGAGGTGCCGCATGATGTCATGCAGCCCTTCCTCGACCCGGCCGAGATTGCCGGAGCGCTGGTCGGCGGACTCCAGGCGCTCGAGCAGATAGGAGACGCGCTGCTCGAGATGGGTGAATGCCGACGAACTGTCGTTGCCGACCTGCAGGCGGTCGATCCGCTCCGACAGCGAGCGCAGCGCGCCTTCGATGGCGTCGGTGTTGTCATAGCCGGCCGGCCGCTCGCGGGCCTCCAGCGTCGAGGCCAATGCGGCAATGCGCTGCTCGATCCCGGCGAAGGCATCGCCATGGGGCTCGGCGCGGGACATCTGCGACAGCTGGTCGACCTTCGCGGCCAGCGCATGCACGTCCCCGGAGAGCTGGAGCAGCGCGTCGTTGGAGGCGACGTTGGAGACGATGGCGCGCAGCGCCGCGATCGCGCTCTCGAGCTGATGCACCGTCGACGGATCGTCGTTGGCGCGCAGGATCATGTCGAGCTTGGCGCCGAGATTGCGGATCGCCTCGTCGTAGCCGGTGAGCTGCTCGGCGGGCGTCAGCGTGCGCAGCGCCTCGCGGATTTCCGACAGCGCGCGTTCGATGCCGGCGATCGCCTGGCCCTGGCCGTTGCGGCCCTCCTGGCGGATCTCGTCGATCCGGTGATGCAGCGAGCGGATCTCGTTCTCGATCGACTCGATCGCCCGGCGCGGCATCGCCTCGGTGATCGCCTGGCGGATTTCCGCAAGCTCGCCGCGGAAGGCCGCGATCGATTGCTCAATATGGTCGGGCCGCTGCAGCGCCTCGATCTGGCTCGTGATCTTGAGCAGATGACGCTCGAGCGAGGAGAAGTCGGGCCCGGCCGGCGGCGGCGGCGCATAGGCGGCCATCGGCGGCGCGCCGCGCGGCGGCATTTGCCGTTGTGCTGATACATCGAGCTCGTTCTGGCGCGCTGCGATTTCCGCGATGGCGGAATCGAACGAGGCCGGGCTCAGCGGCGGCGAGGGGCGATAGACCTGGGCTGCGGCGCGCTCGACCGCTTCCGCCTGGCGCAGCCGCTCCTCCAGTTGCCGGTCATGCATCTGCGATTCACGTTGCATCTGCGATTCACGCATCGGCTGCGGCTCGCGCGCCGGCTGCGGCCGCGAAATTTGCGACAGCCGGGCATCGAGGCGCGAAATCGCGTCGTTCAGCTGTCGCGCGACGGCGGGCTGGCCGCGCGGCACTTCGGCGCGCACCGCTTCGGCGCGCGTCACCGGCTTTGCAATTTGTTCGATCTGGCGGGTGATGGCGTCGAGCCGCTGGTGGATATCGGCGACCTCGCGGCTTTCCCGGCTCGGCATCGGCTGCCGCTGCTCCATGCGCCAATCCGGCGGGCTCGGTTCGCCGACGGTGGAGTTGAGCCAGTCGTTGAGCGACATGCCGGCGCGGCGCGCAGCCGCCTCGGCCCTTTCGCGGACGGAGGGATCGATGCCGTCAACACTCCACGATACGCGCGAATTCATGATTCCGTCCGGTCCCGACTCCGGCGCTACACCCTGCGCCCGCAGCCTCCCCGCGCATTCCCGTTAAGAGACAATCGAATTCTGCGCTGGGCGTCTGCCTCAGCTGCTGACTTTTTCCCGTCACGGTAAATAACGGGTTAAGGAATGCGGCCGACGGGCTCTAAAGTTAGGGAATCCGGGAACCTGTTGCGCCGGATCAGGACAGCGACAGCGACTTGCGTTGCCGCCGAACTTCTCCTTCCCCCTGAAAGGGGGAAGGTCGGGATGGGGTTTGCCGCACACACTGCTGCGTGTGGAGAGAGATGATCCCCACCCGCTTTGCTCTTCGAGCAAAGCGACCTCCCCTTTTCAAGGGGAGGTTGGAGATTTGTTTCTAGCCGTTGCTCTCGCGCTTGCCGTCGTCGAGCGGCAGCACATTGCCGCGGCCGGACATCGCCGACAGCGCGTCGAGCGCCTCCTCGCACCACTCCACCACCATGCGCTCATGGCGCATCCCGAGGCGCAGGCTGAGCATCTTGCCGACGTCGGCCGGCGGCGCGGTGCCGTCCGGAAAGCGCTTGTTGAGCAGGCGCTCGTAGCGCTCATAGCGGTCGCGGTGATGCTCCAGCCGCGCCATCAGGTCGGTGCGCAGCGGCTCGATGTCGACGCAGTCGAGCGCATAGAGCCGGACCAAGAGGTCATCCTTGATCGAGGGCGGAACGCTCGGTCGCGCCGCCCAGTGCTTCAGCGCCGCGCGGCCCTCGGCCGTCAGCGTGTAGACCAGCTTGTTGGGCTTGCCCGACTGCACCACCTCGCGGCCCTGGACGTGGCCCTTGTCGCGCAGCCGCGAGAGCTCGCGGTAGATCTGCTGGTGGTCGGCCTTCCAGAAGAAGCCGATCGAGGCGTCGAACGTCTTGGCGAGCTCATAGCCCGTCATCGGACGTTCCGTGAGGCATGCGAGGATTGCGTCACCGAGTGCCAACGCCCACCTCCATCTCAGTTCCCCAAAAGGCCATTCTGAAGTTCGCTTGACTTTATGCGTTACTGTGCATATGCGTCAATATGCATATGGTGATCGGCGTGCCGCTCTGTCGCGCGCGCCGGTGGTTCAGGCTTTTCTTAAACCCCGCCGCAGGAGACGTCCGAATGAGCAAGCCGGGCCTCGACAAGTGGTACGCCTACATGAAGTCCCACGACACCGCCGCATTGTGGGATCTGCTGCATCCCGACGCGGTGTTCGAAAGCCCGGTCGTGCACACACCGCAGCGCGGCCGCGACATCACCTTCAAATATCTCACCAGCGCCGCCAAGGTGCTCGGCGGCCTGACCTTCAAGTATCTCGGCGAGTGGCGCAATGACACCGGCGCGGTGCTCGAATTCGAGAACGAGATCGACGGCATCAAGCTCAACGGCGTCGACATCATCACGTTCGATGGTGACGGCCGGATCACGCATTTCAAGGTGATGGTGCGTCCGCTCAAGGCGATCAACCTGCTGCATCGGATGATGGGCGAGGAGTTGATGAAGCAAAGCGGCGCAACGTCGCAATCACAGTCGCGATAGCATCTGCCGCGGACCTCCGGAACCGGATAAGGTCCGCTCCAACAAACCCAAGGACACGCTGCGCAGCGTCCGTCGCACATGCGGCCACGTGCCAGCCGGGAGACCAGCATGCCAACCTACAAAGCCCCCGTCGAAGACGTCAGCTTCCTGCTCAACGACGTTTTCCAGATCGACCGCTACGGCAATCTTCCCGGCTTCACCGATGCGTCGGCCGATGTGCGCGAGGCGATCCTCGGCGAGGCCGCCAAGCTCAGCGAAGAGGTGCTGCAGCCGCTCAATCGCACAGGCGATCTCGAAGGCTGCAAGCGCAGTGACGACGGCAGCGTCACCACGCCGAAGGGTTTCAAGGACGCCTTCAAGCAGGTCGCGGAAGGCGGCTGGCTCGGCCTGTCGGCGCCGACGGAATTTGGCGGCCAGGGCCTACCGGTGACGCTCTCCCAGGCGGTCAACGAATTCCAGATCTCCGCCAACATGGCGTTCTCGATGTATGGCGGGCTGACCATGGGCGCGACCGCGGCGCTGCTGGTGCACGGCACCCCCGAGCAGAAGCAGACCTATGTGCCGAAGATGGTCGCCGGCCAGTGGACCGGCACCATGAACCTGACCGAGCCGCAGTGCGGCACCGATCTCGGCCTGCTCCGCACCAAGGCGGTGCGCCAGGCCGACGGCAGCTTCAGGATCACGGGCACCAAGATCTTCATCTCCGCCGGCGAGCACGACCTCACTGAGAACATCATCCATCTCGTGCTGGCGCGCATCGAAGGCGCGCCGGCCGGCATCAAGGGCGTCTCGCTGTTCGTCGTGCCGAAGGTGCTGGTCAATGCCGACGGCTCGCTCGGGGCGCGCAACGGCGTCAGCTGCGGCTCGATCGAGCACAAGATGGGCATCCACGGCAATTCCACCTGTGTGATGAACTACGACAACGCCACCGGCTGGCTGATCGGCGAAGAGAACAAGGGCATGCAGGGCATGTTCGTGATGATGAACGAGGCTCGCCTCGGCGTCGCCGTGCAGGGCCTCGCGCAGTCCGAGGTCGCCTATCAGAACGCGGTCGCCTATGCGCGCGAGCGCCTGCAGGGCCGCTCGCTGACCGGCGTGAAGGAGCCCGAGAAGCCGGCCGATCCGATCATCGTGCATCCCGACGTGCGCCGCACGCTGCTCACCATCCGCGCCTTCAACGAGGCGGCGCGCGCCATGGTGGTATGGACCGCGCTGAAGAGCGACGTCGCGCACCGCTCCAACGACGCCGGGGATCGCCAGGCCGCGGACGATCACATGGGCCTGATGACGCCGGTGCTGAAGGGCGTGTTGACCGACACCGGGTTTGCCAACACGGTCTCGGCGCAGCAGATGTTCGGCGGCCACGGCTACATCGCCGAGCACGGCATGGAGCAGTTCGTGCGCGATGCGCGCATCGCGATGATCTATGAGGGCGCCAACGGCATCCAGGCACTCGACCTGGTCGGCCGCAAGCTGCCGCGCGACGGCGGCCGCGCCGCGATGGCGTTTTTCGGAGAGGTCGGCGCTTTCGCCAAGGAGCATGGGGCCGACGAGGCGATGAAGCCGTTCATCACGCCGCTCTCCACCGCGCTCGGCCATCTGCAGCAGGCCACCGGCTGGCTGATGCAGAACGCGCTGACCAAGCCCGACAATGCCGGCGCTGCCGCGACCGACTACATGAAATTGTTCGGCCTCGTCGCGCTCGGCTATATGTGGGCGAAGATGGCCAAGGTGGCGCAGGACAAGGCCGCCGCCGGCACCACGCCGTACCTCAACACCAAGCTCGTGACCGGGCGCTTCTTCATGGAGAAGCTGCTGCCGGAGACCGCCGTGCATCTGGCCCGGATCCAGAGCGGCAGCGCCACCACGATGGAACTGGCCGCAGAAGCGTTCTGAAGCGTTTTCCAGCGAAGTGGAGACCGGTTCGCGTGAAGAAAACGCGTCAAACAAGAAAGCCTTGAAAAATTGCCGCCGCACCGCTGCGGCGGCGGGTTCTTCCGTATATATTATGATCCTCATATCAAGGAGGGCGTCATGCCTGAGGCATACATCTACGATCACGTTCGTACCCCGCGCGGCCGCGGCAAGGCCGACGGCGCGCTGCACGAGGTCACCGCGCTGGCGCTCGCCACGGTGCCGCTGAAGTCGCTCAAGGAGCGCAACAATCTTCCCGAGGATTCCGTCGACGACGTCGTGCTCGGCGTGGTCGATCCGGTCGGCGAGGCCGGCTCCGACATCGCCCGTTTCGCGGCGCTGAACGCCGGCCTCGGCGAGAAGGTGCCGGGCGTGCAGATCAGCCGCTTCTGCGCCTCCGGCCTCGATGCCGTGAACTTCGCCGCAGCCCAGATCATGAGCGGCCAGCATGAGCTCGTGATCGGTGGCGGCGCGGAATCGATGAGCCGCGTCGGCATCGGCGCCTCCGGCGGCGCCTGGCCGATGGATCCCTCGATGGCGGTGCCGGCCTATTTCATGCCGCAGGGCATCTCGGCCGACCTGATCGCGACCAAATACGGTTTCTCGCGCGACGACGTCGACGCCTATGCGGTGCAGAGCCAACAGCGCGCGGCCAAGGCCTGGGACGAGGGCCGCTTCGGCAAGTCGGTGGTGCCGGTCAAGGACGTCAATGGCCTGACCATTCTCGCCAAGGACGAGCACATGCGCCCCACAACGACGATGCAGTCGCTGGCGCAGCTGCAGCCGTCATTTGCGGCGATGGCGGCGATGGCCGGCTTCGACGCGGTGGCGATCCAGTCGCATCCCGAGGTCGAGAAGGTCAATTACGTGCATCACGCCGGCAATTCCTCCGGCATCGTCGACGGCGCCGGCGCCGTGCTGCTCGGCAGCAAGGAGGCGGGCGCCAAGCACGGGTTGAAGCCGCGGGCGAAAATCCGCGCCTTCGCCAATATCGGCTCGGAGCCCGCGATGATGCTGACCGGCCCGGTCGACGTCACCGAAAAGCTGTTCGAGCGCTCCGGCATGAAGAAGTCGGACATCGACCTGTTCGAGCTCAACGAGGCCTTCGCCTCGGTGGTTCTGCGCTACATCCAGGCGTTCGACATCGACAACGCCAAGATCAACGTCAATGGCGGCGCGATCGCGCTCGGCCATCCGTTAGGGGCGACCGGCGCGATGATCCTCGGCACCGTGCTCGACGAGCTCGAGCGCACCAACAAGGAAACCGCCCTGGTGACGCTGTGCATCGGCGGCGGCATGGGCACCGCCACCATCATCGAGCGGGTCTGAGGCGAGGGAGCGAGCAACATGGCTTACAAGAATTTCAAGTTCGACGTCGACGCCGACGGCATTGCGCTCGTCACCTGGGACATCCCTAATCGTTCGATGAACGTGTTCGACGAGGTCTCGACCCAGGAGATCGACGAGATCATCAAGCAGACGACCGGCGATGCCGCGATCAAGGGCGTCGTGATCACCTCGGCCAAGGAGGCGTTCTGCGCCGGCGCCGACCTCTCGATGCTCGAGGGCATGAACCGCAGCTACGCGCAGCTCTTCAAGGAGAAGGGCGAGGAAGCCGCGAACCAGATGCTGTTCGAGCAGAGCCGCCAGATGTCGCAGTCGTTCCGCGCGATCGAGACCTCGGGCAAGCCGTGGGTCGCCGCGATCAACGGGCTTGCGCTCGGCGGTGGCTTCGAGATCACGCTGGCCTGCCACTACCGCGTCGCGGCCGAGAACCCGAAGACCCGGCTCGGCCTGCCCGAGATCAAGGTCGGCCTGTTCCCCGGCGCCGGCGGCACCCAGCGCGTGCCGCGTCTTGTGCAGCCGGCGGACGCGATGCAATTGCTGCTCAAGGGTGAGGCGGTCAACCTGACCCGCGCCAAGGCGCTCAACCTGATTCACGCCGTCGTGCCTGCCGCAGACCTGATCAAGGCCGCCAAGGACTGGATCAAGGGCGGCGGCAAGGCCGTCGCGCCGTGGGACGAGAAGGGCTTCAAGCTGCCCGGCGGCCCCGTCTTCTCCAAGATGGGCATGCAGATGTTCCCGGCCGGCAACGCGATTTACCGCCGCGAAACCTACGACAATTATCCGGCCGCGCGCGCCATCATGAGCTGCGTTTATGAGGGCCTGCAGCTGCCGATCGACGCCGCGCTGCGGGTCGAGTCACGCTACTTCACCAAGGTGCTGCGCTCGAAGGAAGCCGCGGCGATGATCCGCTCGCTGTTCCTGTCGATGCAGGAATTGAACAAGGGGGCGCGCCGCCCGGCGGGCGTGCCGCCGACCAAGGTCAGGAAGCTCGCCGTGATCGGCGCCGGCTTCATGGGCGCCAGCGTCGGCTATGTCTCGGCGCAGGCCGGCATCGACGTCGTGCTGGTCGATCGCGACCAGGAGAGCGCCGACAAGGGCAAGGGCCACGCCAAGGCCGTGGTCGACGGCCTGATCGCCAAGGGGCGGATGAAGCAGGACGCGGCCGACGCCATCCTGGCGCGGATTTCGACAACGGCCGACTACAACGTGATCGCAGACTGCGACCTCGTTATCGAGGCCGTGTTCGAGGACCGCAAGGTCAAGGCTGACACCTATGCCAAGGCGCAGCCGCTGCTCAAGCCGGGCGCCATCTTCGCCTCCAACACCTCGACGCTGCCGATCAATTCGCTGGCCGAGGAGTTCAAGGACCAGGGCAAGTTCATCGGCATCCACTTCTTCTCGCCGGTCGAGAAGATGATGCTGGTCGAGATCATCCTCGGCAAGAACACCGGCGACGTCGCGCTGGCGACCGCACTCGACTATGTGCGCGCGATCGGCAAGACGCCCATCGTCGTCAACGACAGCAGGGGCTTCTTCGCCAACCGCTGCGTGATGCGTTACATCTCCGAGGGCAACGAGATGCTGCTCGAAGGCGTGCCGCCGGCGATGATCGAGAACACCGCCAAGATGGCCGGCATGCCGGTCGGGCCGCTGTCGCTGCAGGACGAGGTCGCGCTCGATCTTGGTCTGAAGATCACCAAGGCGACCGAGGCCGATCTCGGCCCCAACGCGATCGACCAGGCGCAGAAGAAGCTGATGGTCGAGATGGTCGAGAAGCAGGGCCGCTTCGGCCGCAAGAACGGCAAGGGCTTCTACGACTATCCCGAGAAGGGCAAGGGCCAGAAGAGCCTGTGGCCGGGGCTCGCCAATCTGCAGCCGAAGCAGCTCGATCCCGACACGCTCAGCGTCGAGGAATTGAAGCAGCGCTTCCTGGTGGTGCAGGCGGTGGAGGCCGCGCGCACCGTCGAGGATCACGTCATCACCGACGTGCGCGAGGCCGATGTCGGCTCGATCCTCGGCTTCGGCTTCGCGCCGTTCACCGGCGGTGCGCTGTCCTACATCGACTTCATGGGCACCAGGAACTTCGTCGCGCTCTGCCACAGCTTCGAGAAGAAGTACGGCTCGCGCTTCACGCCGCCGAAGCTGCTCGAGGAGATGGCCGCCAAGGGCGAAACCTTCTACGGCCGCTTCCCGCCGAAGAAACAGGCGGCGTAAAGTCGCCGCCTTTCAAGATCGCGATGAGATGGCGAGGTCTCTCCGCTCCCTCTCCCCGTTCTTACGGGGTCGAGACGAGCGAAGCTCGCTCTTAGAGGGGTGGAGTGAGGGGCCATCTCCGCGAGTTAGATGCAGCGAGTTCGCGGCGACTCCCCCTCACCCGGATTGCATCTGTCGATGCAATCCGACCTCTCCCCGCACGCGGGGCGAGGTGATGTAGAGTCCGCTGCTGCGACCTGAAGTACAGTCATCGATCCGACTTGATCCTGTTGTGCGACGGTCATGCCCGTCAAAGTCCCGCCACGCTCGTTCCCCACTGGCACCACGCTGCTGGCATCACTCTTGCTGGTCGATCGCCGAGGCGACGATCAGCGTGAGGGTGTCGTGCGATGAGTTCTGCGCTCAGGGAAAATGCCGCGGAGGTCGTGGCGAAGGATCCGTTGCCTTCGTTGCCGCCGTCGCGGCGGTGGAAGCCGCTGCGTTTGCGGGGCAAGGGCCCGTCATGGACCGGCCTCGCGCTACTCGTTCTGGCCGCGGATATTGTGCTCGCCGCGGCGGTCTGGCAGGCCGTCAATTTCTTCAGCCATTGAGCCGTCGGTCCCCGGCGAGAGCAAGGCGCCGGCGAGATAGGCGAACTGGTTGAAGGCGAGGCAGGCGACGACGATCGGAGCGCCGGTGGCAAAGGAAAAGCCGTCGGATTGGAGCACGATCGCCGCGAGCACCGCGATCAGCGGCGACTCCAGCATCAATGTCCAAACCCGAAAGTACAAACTGGTTGCCAGCCCAACCAGGGTGCTGGTCAATAAAAGGGTAAAGGCGATCGTCACATTTTTAGACCAGTTGGAGCGGAGGGCGCCGCAGGTCATAGTCGGTCAGTTGGATCGCTCGAACAAGGACGGCCACGCCCTCAGCCGGAACTACACCGACTTAGTATTAATCGCTATAATGCAGGTTAAATTGAGACTTTCCGCCTCCGGTGTCGAGCAAGGGGATCGGCGAATCCACAACAAAAAAGAGCCGGATCGATCGACCCGGCTCTATCGCGGTCGTGGTGAGCGAGCTCAGGCCGCCTTGAGCAGGCCTTCCTTCTTCAGCGCCTCCTGCACCTTCGGGCGCGCCGCAACCCGGGCCTTGTAGGCGGTCACGTTCGGCAGGCCGGAGAGATCGAAGCCGAGCCGGTCCTGCGCCCACATGATCATGGTGAAGAGGTAGCCGTCGGCGACCGTGAACTGGTTGCCCATCAGATAGTCGCGTCCGGCGAGCTGGCTCTCGACATATTTGAACTTGCCCATGGCGCGGTCCTTGAAGAAGGCCTTGGCGTCGTCGGCGAGCACGGGCGAGAACATCGGGCCGAGATTCTTGTGCAGCTCGGTCGTGGTGTAGTTCAGCCATTAGAGCAGCTTGTAGCGCTCGTTGGAGTCCCTCGCCGGCGCCAGCTTCTTGTCGGCGGCCTTGTCGGCGATCATCTGGATGATGATCGGGCCCTCGGTGACCATCTCGCCGGTATCCAGCGCCAGCGCCGGCACCTGGCCCTTAGGGTTCACCTGGAGGAAATCGTCGCCGTTTTCGAGCTTCTTGGCGCGCAGGTCGACCTTGACCAGGTCGTAGGGGAGCCCGGCCTCGAGCAGGGCGATATGGGGGGAGAGGGAGCAGGCACCGGGGGTGTAATAAAGCTTCATAGGGGTATTCCTTCCCTTGTTCTTGGCGTCCGGAGAGGGATTGCCTACATGCGCCTGCATGAAATAGTCAAGATTGATGCAGATGCATTCAGTGCGGTACACTCGGTTCCGGGACCTTTTGGGCTAGACCATGAAACGCAAGCTATCGAGCGAGGCGACGGCCGCCTGGATCCGCCTGATGCGGGTGCCGAGCCGGGTGCTGGACTGCGTCGAGCAGGATTTGAAGAAGGCCGGTTTTCCGCCGCTCGCCTGGTATGACGCCTTGCTGGAGCTGTCCCGCGCGCCGTCGGGCGAACTGCGCCCGGTCGAGCTCGAGCGCCAGATGCTGATCCCGCAATATTCGACCTCGCGGCTGATCGACAAGCTGGTCGACGAGGGGCTCGCCGCCCGGCGCGAATGCAAGATCGACAAGCGCGGCCAGTTCGTCGAGATCACCGAGGCTGGACGCGAGCTGCAGAAGAAGATGTGGAACGCCTATTCCGCCGCGATCGACAAGCATGTCGGCTCCAAATTGTCCGACGCCGACGCGACCAGGCTGTGCGGTCTGCTCGACCGGCTCGGCTGCGCTTGCGGCGACGCCAAAGGCGACGTCAAGAACGAGACCAAGGCTGATAGCAAGGCTGCGCCTGCGCGAGACGGCGTGCCGGCCCGATGATATTGCTGATTCCATCATCCGCAGCCGTTGTGGCTCGCGGATGTCCCTGCCACCGCGCGCCTTCGATCGAAGCGCCCTTGAGTTGGATTATCTATGGCGCGTGACCAGATCGACATGACGCCGCTGCAGTCGCGCGACGAACTCGTGGCGTGGCTTGAAGCCGGCGTGAAGCCTGAGTCCGAATTCCGGATCGGCACCGAGCACGAGAAGACTCCGTTCACGCTCGAGGGCCATCAGCCCGTGCCCTATGAAGGCGCCAAGGGCATCGGCGCGCTGCTCGAGGGCATGAAGCTCTTGCTCGGCTGGGAGCCGATCATGGAGCGCGGCAACATCATCGGCCTTTATGACGTCACCGGCGGCGGCGCGATTTCGCTCGAGCCGGGCGGGCAGTTCGAACTGTCGGGCGCGCCGGTCGAAACCGTGCATCAGACGCAGTCGGAATTGATGGCGCATCTGGCGCAGGTGCGGGAGATCGCAACCCCGCTCGGCATCGGCTTCCTCGGCCTCGGCATGACGCCGTCCTGGTCGCGCGCGCAGATCCCCGTGATGCCCAAGGGGCGTTACAAGATCATGCGAAACTACATGCCGAAGGTCGGCAAATACTG
>NZ_JADFUD010000046.1:0-36353 GCF_054820065.1 Bradyrhizobium sp. UFLA06-06 | reverse complement strand
TCGCGCGCGCAGATCCCCGTGATGCCCAAGGGGCGTTACAAGATCATGCGAAACTACATGCCGAAGGTCGGCAAATACTGCCTCGACATGATGTTCCGGACCTGCACGGTGCAGACCAATCTCGACTTCTCCTCCGAAGCCGACATGGTGAAGAAGCTGCGCGTGTCGCTGGCGTTGCAGCCGATCGCGACCGCCTTGTTCGCCAACTCGCCGTTCACCGAAGGCAAGCCCAACGGCTTCCTGTCGTTCCGTTCCGAGATCTGGCGCGACACCGACAATGCGCGCAGCGGCATGGTGCCGTTCGCGTTCGAGGACGGCATGGGGTTCGAGCGCTATGTCGATTATGCGCTCGACGTTCCGATGTATTTCGTCAAGCGCGGCGAGGAATATATCGACGTCTCCGGCTCCTCGTTCCGGGATTTCTTCGCCGGCAAGAATGCCGCCCTCCCGGGCGAGCGTCCGACCTTGTCGGACTGGGCCAATCACCTCTCGACGATCTTCCCCGAGGTGCGGCTGAAGCGTTACCTCGAAATGCGCGGCGCCGACGGCGTGCCGTGGGGCCGGCTGCCGGCGCTGCCGGCGTTCTGGGTCGGACTGCTCTACGACAATGACAGCCTCGATGCCGCCTGGGACATCGTCCGCCACTGGACCGCGCCGGAGCGGCAGGCACTGCGTGACGACGTGCCGCGTTTCGGCTTCAAGTCGCGGATCAAAGACCGCTATCTGTTCGAGATCGCCAAGGAGTGCCTGATCCTGTCGCATGCCGGATTGCGACGGCGCGGCCGGATCGATCATCTCGGACGCGACGAGAGCCGCTTCCTCGAACCGCTCGAGCGCATCATCGAGGCCGGCCGTTCGCCGGCGGAGGAGATGCTGGAGAAGTTCAACGGTCCGTGGAAGGGCTCGGTGGAACCGGCCTATCAGGAGTACGCGTTTTAATCCCCACTTGGCCCCAATCCGGGCCCGAAACGCGCGCGAACGGCGGTGGTGTCGCACCCGCCGTTCATCCGCCGTACAGGTTCATGGCGTTCAAATGACGACCCGCTAAACGCGCGGGGCTGCGCGAATTTGAAAGCAATCTCATGGGGATAGGCCGCCACTTTAGGGCGTGTGTGGTGATGTTTGCGGTCCTTGCGGCCGCTGTCGTCGCGCGCCCGGCATTGGCGCAGACCAATTTCGACCGTCCCGGCGGCGACTATCTCAACGCGCCGGTGACGACGGGCGATCCGGCCGATTGCGCGCTGACCTGCGAGCGCGACCGCCGCTGCCGCGCCTGGAGCTTCAACTATCCGACCGATGCAAACAACGGCGCGGTGTGCTGGCTGAAGAACACCGTGCCGCCGCGGGTGCAGGACGTCTGCTGCGTCTCCGGGGTGCGCGGCGCGGGCGTGGTCGAACCGCGCAACGGCGCCATCGAAACCTCGATCGACCGCCTCGGCGGCGACTACAAGAATTTCGAACTGAAGAGCAGCGACGGCGACGAGGCCTGCCAGGCCGCCTGCACCGCCGACAACAAGTGCCGCGCCTGGACCTACGCCCGGCCCGGCTATGCCGGCCGCGACGCGCATTGCTTCCTGAAGAAGGAGATCAAGCCGCCGCGGCGGAAGGCGGGGTTCACGTCGGGCGTGGTGCGGTGAGTCCGGTCCCGGATTACGCTTCGCTCCATCCGGGCTACGAAGCTATGACAGGCTACTCCGCCGCCAGCACCGTGATCTCCGGCCACAGCGCCTGCCACCGCTCAGCCTTCCTCGCATAGTTCGCGGCCGAAAAATTCGCGGTCCGGTTCGGCCGCACGATCATGCCGGCGACATCGTCGAAACCGTTCGGCGCATAGACGTCGTAGCCGCGCGTGGTGCGGCGGATGCCGATCTGCGTGTTTTCGGTGAGGAAGCGATCGATGCCGTCGGTCGAACACGACAGCGCCGGGTAGGGCAGGCCATGCTTGTCGGGATACCAGAGATGGACGCGGGCCTGGTTGCGTACCTCGATCGCGACACCGAGACGCGCAAGCCGTGCCTTGAGCTCGCGGATCACCGCGTCCTCGGCCTCCCATGAGGTATCCGGATCGAAATAGAAGATGTCGTGGTCGCTGATGCCATGATCGAGCGGCCGGCTGGTCAGCACGTTCCACACGGTCTGCACCAGACAGCCGGCCACCAGCCATGCATCGGGCAAGCCGAGGCGGTACAGCTCGTCGGTGACGGCTTGATTGGCCGGGTTGCGCAGCGCGGCTGTGAGGAATTCGTCCTGCGTCACGACGAGGCGGTCGCGTCGTAGTCCCTGACCGCCTTCTTCGACGCCAGCGTGCGCCAGTGCCGGCGCAGCAAGGGCTCGACGGTGGCGCGTTTGGCCTTCGACAGGCGGATCAGGACCATCGGGTAGTCGCTGTAGTGATCGGTGAAGTAGAACACCTTGGGCTGATGCTCGACCAGCATGTCGCGCTCATCCGGCGGGACGCCCGGCATCACCAGGCTGTCGCCGTCCTCCTTCAGCCGCACCAGCATCCTGTTGCGCACCTTCAGCGCCGGCGTGCCGTAGGACGAGCCGTCCTCGACCTCCGGCCACGCCAACGCGATGCGCCTGATGTCGTCGAAGGTCACGGCTGACCTCTCGTGGGGAATGTAGCCCGGATGAGCGAAGCGATATCCGGGACGGCCTCGACACATGCCCCGGATGTCGCTGCGCTCATCCGGGCTACGCGCTACGCGTCTACTGCACCGAGGTGAAGAAGCGCGCGAGGCGGAAGCCTGAGAGCCAGGTCCAGACCGGCTGGCTGCGGATGCCGAGGTCCCAGGAGCCGACCACGGCGTCGGCGCGGCCGATCAGATTGTCGATCGGCAAGAGGCCGACGCCGCCGTCGCGCACCGGTACGCGGCTATCGGCGGAATTGTCCCGGTTGTCGCCGAGGACGAACAGTTTGCCCGGCGGCACCGTCACCTCTTGGGTGTTGTCGAGCCGGCCGTTGTCGCGGATCTTGAAGATCGCGTGGTTGACGCCGTTCGGCAGCGTCTCGATATAGCGATACGCCTCCTCGCCGCCGCCGCGATCGTCTTCGGCGAAGCCGGTGCCGTCGGGCTTCAGCGTCGCCGCATGATCGTTGATGAAGAGCTGACCCTGCCGCATCTGGATGCGGTCGCCGGGCAGCCCGACCACGCGCTTGACCCAGGCTTGCGAGCGGTCGCCCGGCCAGCGGAATACAACGACGTCGCCGCGCTTCGGCGTCTCGCCGAACACGCGTCCGGTTTCCGGCAGCGTGATCTGGATCGGCAGCGAAGCCGCGCCGTAGCCATAGGGATATTTTGAAGCGACCAGCGCGTCGCCGATCAGCAGCGTCGGCTCCATCGATCCCGACGGCACGTAGAACGGCTCGGCGATCGCGCCCTTGGCGAGGAACACGACGGCCACGATCGCAGCCAGTTGCACGGCCTGCCCGCGCCAGCTGGTCGGCTTGGCCGTCACGACTTCGTTTCCGCTGCTCACTAGCCCGTTCCTCCGACCGTAATCCGTTCCATCCTGAGCGTCGGCTGGCCGACGCCGACCGGCACGCCCTGGCCGTTCTTGCCGCAGGTGCCGATTCCCGTATCCAGCGCAAGATCGTTGCCGATCATGGTGATCCTGTGGAGATCGGTCGGTCCGTTTCCGATCAACATCGCGCCTTTCACCGGCGCACCGAGCTTACCGTTCTCGATCTTGTAGGCCTCGGTGCACTGGAACACGTATTTGCCCGAGGTGATGTCGACCTGGCCGCCGCCGAAATTGGCGGCGTACATGCCGTTCTTCACCGAGGCGATGATCTCGGCCGGGTCGCGATCGCCCGACAGCATGTAGGTGTTGGTCATGCGCGGCATCGGCACGTGGGCATAGCTCTGCCGCCGTCCGTTGCCGGTCGGCTTCATGCCCATCAGCCGGGCGTTCTGGCGGTCCTGCATGTAGCCGACCAGAATGCCGTCCTCGATCAGCACGGTGCGGTTGGTCGGCGTGCCCTCGTCGTCGATCGAGAGCGAGCCGCGGCGCGAGGCCATGGTGCCGTCATCGACCACTGTGACGCCCTTGGCGGCGACCTGCTGGCCCATCAGGCCGGCAAAGGCGGAGGTCTGCTTGCGGTTGAAATCGCCCTCGAGCCCATGGCCGACGGCCTCATGCAGCATCACGCCGGGCCAGCCGGCGCCAAGCACCACGTCCATCTCGCCGGCGGGCGCCGGCACCGATTCGAGGTTGACCAGCGCCTCGCGCAGCGCGCCGTCGGCGGCGTCGCGCCAGGCCTTGGTCTCGATGAAGCGCGCATAGCCCTCGCGGCCGCCATAGCCCTTGCTGCCGCTCTCCTGCCGGTCGCCTTGTCCGGCGACCACGGAGATGTTGACGCGCACCAGCGGGCGGATGTCGCGATAGCTCTCGCCGTCCGGCCGCAGGATCTCGACCACCTGCCAGGTCGCGGTGAGGCTGGCGGAGACCTGCCGCACCCGCGGGTCCTTGTCCCTGACATAGGCGTCGATCTCGCCGAGCAGCTTGACCTTGGCCTCGAATGCCGGCCCGTCCAGCGGGTTCTCGTCGCCATAAAGCTTGATGTTGGTGTGGGCGGGCGCCGCGGCGAAAGTGCCGGCATAGCCGCCGCGCACGGCCGCGACGGCATCCGCGGCACGGATCAGCGCCGGGATCGAGACGTCGGAGGAATGCGCATAGCCGACCGCATCGTCCTTGACCGCGCGCAGGCCAAAGCCCTGCGAGGTGTCATAGGTCGCCTGCTTCAGCCTTCCGTTGTCGAACACCAGCGCCTCGGTTTGCCCGAACTCCAGGAACAGCTCGCCGTCGTCGGCGCCTTCAAGTCCGCGCGCCACCTCGCGGCGGACGGCATCGCGGTCCAGATTGGCGCGGTCGAGCAGGGAGGTCGTGGCGGGATTGGTCATGGTCACTCCGACGCAGTGCGATTGCTTGGCGATTCCTCGTCATCCTTGCCTGAAGCGCAACTGATTGCCAGTGGGGAACCCGCAGCAGGGATTTCGGGGGGATTGAAGCAGAGACGAGCGGAAAACTCATCTTACAACCCGGAAACCTGTACCGGTCCCGGTTCAGGCCCGGACGGCGATCACCAAAGATAGTGGTTGGGGTGGCAAACCGGGAGTGCCTGCGGCTATGCGGTCGATCACACTGCCCCGTCGGGCTCGTCACCTTGTCGTCATCACCTTGAGCGCCGATCCGCCTTCCGCGGCTGGCTTTCGCCGGCATCGCCCGATTGCGGCTTCGGCTGCGCGGTGCCTTGTGCCGAGGTCGGAAAGCCATGCTCCTGCGCCCAGCGGTACAGTTCGTCGAACACCGGCTTGAGCGCCTTGGCCGACGGCGTCATCTCGTACTCAACCCGTGGCGGCACCTCGGGATAGACCGTGCGCTTGACGAGGCCGTTGGCCTCGAGATCGCGCAGCTGCGTGGTCAGCATGTGCTGGGTCACGCCGGGGATCGACTGGCGCAGCTCGCCGAACCGCCGCTTGCGCTCGACCAGTTGCCAGAGGATGTCGCCCTTCCATTTCCCGGCCAGCACCGACAGCGCGCGATGAAATTGCGCCGACAGGTCGCCGTTGCACGGCTCGGACGCCGCCGGAGGTTCAGCAGGCTCAATAGTCAGTTTTTTCATACTACCTCACAAAAAGCATCCTACTTGTTCTTTTCATCTTACTCCCGAATTTAGACCACCGAAAGCCGCGGGCCAGCCGCCGATCGGTCGGGTGGCCCCGCGGCCCGGCCTTACGAACAACTCGGGAGTCATCAATGTCAGTTGCAGTTGCCGCGGCGCCGTCGCGCTGGAAATCCGTCAGCCTCTGGGTCGTCAGGGGGCTGCTCGCTTTAGCCTTTGCCGCCGCGGGCGCCGCCAAGCTCTACGGCGTGCCGATGCTGGTCGAGGAATTCGAGCATATCGGGCTTGGTCAGTGGTTCCGCTATTTCACCGGATCGCTGGAGCTGCTCGGCGCGATCCTGATCCTGCTGCCCCCGGTCGCAGCGTTCGGCGGCGTGCTGCTCAGCTGCATCATGGTCGGTGCCACCATCACGCATCTGTTCGTGATCGGCGGCTCGCCGGTGCCCGCCCTGGTGCTGCTGACATTGAGCGCAATCGTCGCCTACGCCAAGCGCAGCCAGTTCGCCCTGCTCGCGAGCGCGCCGTGAGGTGAGCGCGATGCGCGTCTCTCGCCGCAAGCTGGCGGTCGTGACCGGGCTGGTGCTGGCCTTCGCGGTGCCGTTCGCCGCGACAATGCTGCTCACCGGCTCGGTCGCGGCGGTCTCGAAGCCGGAGCCCAAGAAACTTGAGTCCAGCAAGCCGGAGCCGCGCGTGCACCGCCTGGTGCTGCCGATCAACAGCGACGACCCGACCACGATGCGGGCGCTGATCTCGACCGCGCTCAACCTCCCGAAATATTATCGGGAGCGCAATGAGCCGTTCGAGATCGAGGTCGTCGCCTACAATGCCGGCGTCCACATGCTGCGGGCCGATACCTCGCCGGTGAAGGACCTGCTCCGGGTGGTGAGGGGGCTCACGCCGGACATCCGCTTCGTGGTCTGCGAAGCCACCAAGCTCGGCATGGAGCGCGCCGAGGGACATCCGCTGGTCCTGCTCGACAATGTCGTCCTGGTGCCGAACGGGCCCGGGCGCATCATCGAATTGCAGGAAGCCGGCTGGTCCTACATCCGCTCCTGAGCGATGCAGCGATCAAGCCAAGTGGAGAACCCATCATGACGTCAGCTCACGCACCGACGCGCCGCGCCGTCGTCGCCGGTATGATCGGCGCCGGCGCCTCGCTCGTGATGCCCGCCGGAGCCGTGCGCGCAGCGTCGGGGCCGCCGCAGTTCGGCACCATCCGGCACCAGTTCACGCAGGTCGAAGGCGCCCGCCCGGTGCCGCAGGTTGCGATCCCCGTGCTCGCCGGCGGCGCGCTCGATCTCACCGCGTTCAAAGGCAGGATGGTGCTGGTGAACTTCTGGGCCACCTGGTGCGCGGCGTGCCGGACCGAGCTACCGATGCTGGACCGCCTTGCCGCGAGCGGCCGCAGCGATCTCGTCGTCGTCGCTGTCAGCACCGATCGCAACCGCGCGCCGGTCGCGCCCTACGTCAAGCAGCTCAAGCTCCGCCACCTCGCGATCGGCTTCGATCCGGGTGGCCTCGTGTCGCGCGTCGACGCCGCCGAGGCCGATACGCCGTTCGCGCTCTACGGCATGCCGATCACATTCTTGATCGGCGTCACCGGACAGGTCGAAGGCTACATGACGGGAGAGGCGGACTGGCTGTCCGCCGAGGCGAGCGGATTGTTCGACTATTATGCGGCGGGTGGGCGGTGAGCCGATCTGCCTGGCGTAGCCCGGATGAAGCGAAGCGAAATCCGGGAAGACACTCTCCTGTGCTGACGCCGGTCCCGGATTGCGCTGCGCTTCATCCGGGCTACGGCCTCTGCATTTGCGACGCCGGCCTAACCCCTAGGGCAATTTGTCATACCCCTCCGACAGGCCATTCAGGCTGAGCGGAAAGCCGATGCCCTCTTCCGGGGTCTCGAAGATGATGAAGGTCGCGGTCTTAGCGTTCTTGAGCTGGCCGAGCAGCTTGTCGTCCATCACGACCTCGGCGACGCAGCCATTGGGCAGGCAGCGGACAAAACCGGCGCGGCCGACGTCCTGATTGTCGAGCTTGAGGCCGAGGCCGGAGGGCAGCAGCACGCCGAGCGGCGCGACCACGCGCATCAGGCGGCTCTTCTGGTCGGCGGTCTTCAGCACGATCACAGTCAGGCCGGCGTTGGAGCGGTCTTCTGCTACCACGCTCTGGATCAGAGCGCATTGCTCGGCCTGGGCGCCGGGCGGGGTGTCGCAGCGGATCTGCCAGTCGCCGTGAACCGAGCGCACCGCGCCTTGCGCGTTTGCCGGCTGGGTCAGGCCAAGAGAAAGGCCAAGCCAGAGGGCCAGAATCGCGAGGCCGCCGAGCCGGCTGGCCATCGTCAAACGAATGTTCGAAGCGCCCATCCGGGTCGATCCTTATAGATGTTCGGTCGGTCCGGCCGTCCGGCCGCCGGTAGCACGCGCGCCATGATGCGCTTCCCGGAAGCGAATCATGATCTCATCTTCTTGTTTGAGCATGATCTTTCGGAAAACCGGTCTCCACTTTTCCGGATCATGCTCAGGCGTCGACTGATACCGCAATGACGGCGCCTTGAAGGCGATCTTGAAGCCATTCTCGCGCCGGATTGGGGCAGCCCGCAGCGAATCAGGTTCCTGTGCGCTGCCCTGTCTGTGGGTACATCCGGTAATCCCCCTGTCAACTGCATGCGGCGTCGTTTCGGCGACTTTCGCTTGATTTTGCGGGAAAAATCGCAAGCGGCAGCTTCATCGCAGGCGCATGGCTTTCGGCCCCACTACTGCATTGCGAGCGCCGGAGAATTATGGTTTGAGAGGCTGGATTTCGACGCGTTCTAGCGATCTGGCTCCCGTACCCACCTTGACTCAGAGACGGGTATGTCCGGAAGGCCGTTTGTCAGGGCGGATCGTGCTGCATTTTCGGCCATGTGCCGGGGGTGCTTTGGGGAATAATGCAAGGGAGCGCGAGCGGCATGAAGATGTCGATTGGCCGGTTGGGCAGGCAATTGCTGGGGTTGGCGGTAGCGGGTGTGGCGTCGATCGCCGCGGGATCGGCCTTCGCCGAGATGGGGCAGCCGGCTCCGTGGGAGCACACGCTGCAGGAAGCCGCGACCCCGGTGATGGAAAACATCATCTGGTTTCACAATTTCCTGCTGGTGCTTATTACCGTCATCACCCTGTTCGTGCTGGCGCTGCTCATCATCGTGGTGGTGAAGTTCAACGCCCGGGCCAACCCGGTCCCCTCCAGGACCACCCACAACACGCTGATCGAAGTGGCCTGGACGCTGATCCCGGTCCTGATCCTGGTCGGCATCGCGGTGCCGTCGTTCCGCCTGCTGTTCCTGGAGCTCGACGTGCCGAAGCCGGACCTCACCGTGAAGGTCACCGGCAAGCAGTGGTACTGGTCCTACGCCTACCCGGATAACGGCAAGTTCGAGTTCGACTCGCTGCTCGACAAGGACAAGCAGCCGCGTCTGCTCGGCGTCGACAACGAGATGGTGGTCCCGGTCAACAAGGTGGTGCGGATCCAGACCACCGGCGCCGACGTGATCCACTCCTTCGCGGTGCCGGCCTTCGGCGTGAAGATCGACTCGGTCCCCGGCCGCCTCAACGAGAGCTGGTTCAAGGCGACCAAGACCGGCGTGTTCTACGGCCAGTGCTCGGAACTGTGCGGCAAGGACCATGCCTTCATGCCGATCGCGGTGCGGGTCGTCAGCGACCAGGAATTCGCGACCTGGGTTGAAGGCGCGAAGAAGAAGTTTGCGACCAACCCGGCGAATTCCTACGCCTCGGCTGGTCAGGCGGCGCAGTAAGCCTCACGGCTTACGGCGCGGATGGAATAAGGGCGACGGGACCGCAAGGTCCAAGAGGGACTGCAAGGCAGGATTTTGAACATGGCGACAGGCGCAGCGACACACGACGATCACGCCCATGATGATCACGCCCATCATCCGACCGGATGGCGGCGTTATCTCTACTCTACGAACCACAAGGACATCGGTACGATGTACCTGGTCTTTGCGGTGATCGCGGGCATCATCGGCGCGGCGATGTCGATCGCGATCCGTGCCGAGTTGATGTATCCGGGCGTCCAGATATTCCACGAGACGCACACCTATAACGTGTTCGTGACCTCGCACGGTCTGATCATGATCTTCTTCATGGTCATGCCGGCGATGATCGGCGGCTTCGGCAACTGGATGGTGCCGCTGATGATCGGCGCGCCGGACATGGCGTTCCCGCGCATGAACAACATCTCGTTCTGGCTGCTGCCGGCCTCGTTCGCGCTGCTGCTGATGTCCACCTTCGTCGAGGGTGAGCCGGGCGCCAACGGCGTCGGCGCGGGCTGGACCATGTACGCGCCGCTGTCGACCTCCGGCCATCCGGGTCCTGCGGTCGATTTCGCGATTCTCTCGCTCCATCTCGCGGGTGCCTCGTCGATCCTCGGCGCCATCAACTTCATCACCACGATCTTCAACATGCGTGCGCCGGGCATGACCCTGCACAAGATGCCGCTGTTCGTGTGGTCGATCCTGGTCACCGTGTTCCTGCTGCTGTTGTCGCTGCCGGTGCTCGCCGGTGCGATCACCATGCTGCTGACCGACCGTAATTTCGGCACCACCTTCTTTGCGGCTGACGGCGGCGGCGACCCGGTGCTGTTCCAGCACCTGTTCTGGTTCTTCGGTCACCCCGAAGTGTACATCCTGATCCTGCCCGCCTTCGGCATGGTCAGCCAGATCGTCTCCACCTTCTCGCGCAAGCCGGTGTTCGGCTATCTCGGCATGGCCTACGCCATGGTCGCGATCGGCGGCATCGGTTTCGTGGTGTGGGCGCACCACATGTACACCGTCGGCATGTCCTCGGCGACGCAGGCCTATTTCGTCGCCGCCACGATGGTGATCGCGGTGCCGACCGGCGTGAAGATCTTCTCCTGGATCGCCACGATGTGGGGCGGCTCGATCGAGTTCAAGGCGCCGATGATCTGGGCGATCGGCTTCATCTTCCTGTTCACCGTCGGCGGCGTCACAGGCGTCGTGCTGGCCAATGCCGGTGTCGATCGCGTGCTGCAGGACACCTATTACGTGGTGGCGCACTTCCACTACGTGCTGTCGCTCGGCGCCGTGTTCGGCATCTTCGCCGGCTGGTACTACTGGTTCCCGAAGATGTTCGGCTACATGTACTCGGAGACCATCGCCAAGGCGCACTTCTGGTTTACCTTCATCGGCGTCAACCTGGTGTTCTTCCCGCAGCACTTCCTCGGCCTGTCGGGCATGCCGCGCCGCTATGTCGACTATCCGGATGCATTCGCGGGCTGGAACCTGATCTCGTCCTGGGGCTCCTACATCTCGGGCATCGGCGTTCTGATCTTCATCTACGGCGTGATCGATGCCTTCGTCCGCAAGGAGCAGGCCGCGAACAATCCGTGGGGTGCGGGTGCGACCACGCTGGAGTGGACGCTGACCTCGCCGCCGCCGTTCCACCAGTTCGAAGTGCTGCCCCGCGTGCAGTAAGTCCACGACAACGCGGCGCACTTTAAGGGTGCGCCGCGCCTTTTGAGAGAAGCGAGACCTGATCTTGTCGGTTGTCGATCACAACGCCATCGAACTGCCCCGGATCTCCGAGGCCGAAGTGGGCGACTACATCGCGCTGTTGAAGCCGCGCGTGATGTCGCTGGTGATCTTCACCGCGCTGGTCGGGCTGATGATCGCGCCGGTGCACGTGCATCCGGTGCTGGCGTTCACCTCGATCCTGTGCATCGCGGTCGGCGCCGGCGCCTCCGGCGCGCTCAACATGGCCTATGAGGGCGACGTCGACGCGCTGATGACGCGCACCGCCAACCGGCCGATCCCGCGCGGCCGCATCACGCCGACCGAGGCGGCCGCGTTCGGCATCACGCTCGCCTTCTTCTCGGTGATGACGCTCGGCATCCTGGTCAACTGGGTGGCGGGCGCGCTGCTTGCCTTCACCATCTTCTTCTACGCCGTGATCTACACGATGTGGCTGAAGCGCTGGACTGCGCAGAACATCGTGATCGGCGGTGCCGCCGGTGCCTTGCCGCCGGTGGTGGCGTGGGCCGCCGCGACCGGATCGCTCTCGGTCGAGCCGATTCTCCTGTTCCTGATCATCTTCTTCTGGACCCCGCCGCATTTCTGGGCGCTGGCGCTGTTCCGCAGCGACGATTATGCGCGCGCCGGCATCCCGATGCTGCCGGTCGTCGCCGGACCCGACGCGACCCGGCTGCAGATCCTGCTCTACACCATCGTGCTGGTCGCGATCGCGCTGGCGCCGTGGCCGCTCGGCTATTTCGACGCGATCTACGGCGCCACCTCACTGGTGCTTGGCGCCGGCATGCTGTGGCTCGCCATCGAGGTCTATCGCCGCCGCGAGGGCACGGCCGCCAACCGCGCCACGCGCCGGCTGTTCGCCTTCTCGATCCTCTATCTGTTCGCGCTGTTTGCCGTCCTCCTCGCCGAGGTCGTGGTCCGCGCGATTGCGCCTGTCTTCATCGGATAGGGAGCCGGGGGGCGAGATGGGGGCGCATGGGATATCAATGGACGAGAAACGCGAACCAGAAGGAATCGTCCTCACCGAGGCACAGCTCAGGAGCCGCCGCCAGCGCTCGATCGCCATCGCGCTCGCGCTCGGCATCCTGGTCGTGCTGTTCTTCGCCGTCACCCTCGTCAAGGGGCCAGCCGTGCTGGTGCGGCCGCTGTGAGTGAGATGGCGAACCAGGAACCGCAGCAGGGTGAGGGCACCAAGGTCACGCGCCGCACGCTGACGCGCGACGCCGTGGTCGCCTCGATCTGCGGCTTCGTCGTGGTGCTGATGGTCGGCGCGTCCTACGCGGCCGTGCCGTTCTACAACTGGTTCTGCCGCACCACCGGCTTCAACGGCACCACCCAGGTCGCGACCTCGGTGCCTTCGGATGCGCCGCTCGCGCGCACCATTTCGGTCAGCTTCGATTCCAACGTCGCGCCGGGCCTGCCCTGGAAGTTCGAGCCGGAGCAGAACACGATCGACGTCAAGATCGGCCAGGTGGTCACGGTCTACTACACCGTCACCAACCAGTCGGCGCGCACCACGACCGGCCAGGCGTCCTACAATGTCGCGCCGCTGACGGTCGGCGCCTATTTCCAGAAGATCAACTGCTTCTGCTTCACCGAACAGACCATGGCGCCGGGCGAAAAGCGCGAGATGGCCGTGGTGTTCTATGTCGATCCGGCGCTGGCCAAGGACAGCGAGAACGACACGCTGAAGACGATCACTTTGTCCTACACCTTCTTCCCCGTGCGCGACGCAACGCCGAAGCCCGTGGCGGCCGGCGAGGCGGAGCAGCGCAAGGGCGGCTAGTTCTGGAATTTGAGATTTAAGACGTGCCTTGCGGCACGCGAATGGAGAGACGGCAATGGCTGAGGCGCAAGTCAAGCATCACGACTATCATCTCGTCGACCCGAGCCCATGGCCGGTGGTCGGCTCGATCTCGGCCTTCATCATGGCGTTCGGCGCGATCGGCTGGATGCACCACATGTTCTCCGCGGCCCCGATCGTGTTCGGCGTCGGCACCATCGGCGTGCTCTACACGATGGCGAGTTGGTGGGGCGACGTGATCAAGGAAGCCCAGTACAAGGGCGACCACACCCGCGTGGTGCAGATCAGCCACCGCTACGGCATGATCCTGTTCATTGCCTCCGAGGTGATGTTCTTCGTCGCCTGGTTCTGGGCCTTCTTCAACTCGGCGCTGTTCCCGGCCGACGCGGTGCACGCCACGCGCGATGCGGTGTTCGGCTGCGGCGCCGGCACGGCGATGGGCGCCTGCTCGGTCCCGGGCACCTGGCCGCCGAAGGGCATCGAGACCTTCGATCCCTGGCATCTGCCGCTGCTCAACACGCTGCTGCTCCTGACCTCGGGCACCACCGTTACCTGGGCGCACCATGCGCTGCTCGAGAACGACCGCCAGGGCCTCAAGCAGGGCCTGATCCTCACCGTGATCCTCGGTGCCCTCTTCACCTGCGTGCAGGCCTATGAGTACGCCCATGCGACGTTCTCGTTCGGCGGCAACGTCTATGGCGCGACCTTCTTCATGGCGACTGGGTTCCATGGTTTCCACGTGCTGGTCGGCACCATCTTCCTGCTGGTCTGCCTGATCCGCGCCTATGCCGGCCACTTCACGCCGAAGCAGCACCTCGGCTTCGAGTTTGCCGCCTGGTACTGGCACTTCGTCGACGTGGTCTGGCTGTTCCTGTTCATCTGCATCTACGTCTGGGGCCACGGCGCCGAGACGATGGCCCACGGCGCACACTAATTGCCGGCCGACGTGCTAAGAGGGGGGCGGCCGAATGGCCGCCCCTTTGCTTTTGAAGAGAACCGATGACCGATACCCCGCCGACCGTCACTGAGAGCGCACTGCGCGGCATCGCCTGCCGCTGCCCGCGCTGCGGCAAGGGCAAGCTCTATTCCGGCTTCCTGACGCTGGCGCCGCGCTGCCAGGCCTGCGGCCTCGACTTCGCCTTCATCGATTCCGGCGACGGGCCGGCGATCTTCGTCATCATGCTGGCCGGTGCCATCGTGGTCGCGGCGGCGCTGATCGTCGAGGTGAAGTACCAGCCGCCGTTCTGGGTGCATGCTGCGCTGTGGCTGCCGTTGATCCTGGTCACCACGATCCTGCCGCTACGATCGATGAAGGCACTTCTGATCGCGCTGCAATTCCACCACAAGGCCGCCGAAGGCCAATTGATCGAGCGCGACCCGAAATGAATGATACGACGACGCGCCGGCCGAGCGCGGCCGGCTTCGGCATTTTCACGTTGATCCTGATCGCGGTGTTTATCGCCCTTGGCTTTTGGCAATTGCAGCGCCGGGTCGAAAAGCACGCGCTGATCGCGGCGCTCGATGCGCGGCTGGCCGCCCCGACCGAGGCGCTGCCACCGCCGTCGGCATGGCCGACACTGACCTCCGCCAAGGATGAATTCCGCCGCGTCATGCTGACCGCGACCTATGCGAAGCAGCCCGACGCGATGGTGTTCAGCTCCGGCTCCGCGGTGCGCGACGACATTTCGGGTCCGGGCACCTGGGCGTTGCTGCCGGCGAAGCTCGCGAGCGGCGAGACCGTCGTGATCAACACCGGCTTTGTCCAGAACACGATGCAGGATCGCGCCTTCGAGGACCGCGTCGTTGGCCGCCTCGTCACCGGCGCGCCGGTTGAACTTACCGGCTATATCCGCTTTCCCGAGCCACCGGGCCGGCTGACGCCGAAGGAAGATCCGGCGAAGCGGCTGTGGTTCGTGCGCGATCATCGCGCGATGGCGCAGGCGCTCGGCTGGGGACAGGTCGCGCCGTTCTACATCGACCTCGAGGCGCCGGTGCCCGACAGCGGCACGCCGAAGCCCGGACCGCTCAAGGTGCGTCTCAAGGACGACCACATGCAGTACGCCATCACCTGGTTCTCGCTGGCCGCCGCGGTCACCATCGCCTTCGGCCTGTGGTGGCGCGGCCACCGGCGGCGCGCCTCTGGTCGAACCTAGTCTCATCATGGTTTGATTGACCCGCGAAGGGGGACTTCGCGGCAAGCAATCAGGGTGTGCCATGGAGAAATACGGCGCCGGGCCAATCGTTGTCCTGGACTATGACCCCAACTGGCCGGCCATGTTCGAGACGGAGCGTGCAAGGGTCGAGCATGCGCTCGGCTCGTTGGCCCTGGCCATCGAGCATGTCGGAAGCACCGCGGTTCCGGGTTTGCCGTCGAAGCCGATCATCGACCTGATGGTCGGTGTCCCCAGCCTCGCGGAGGCGCGGGAACGCTGCATCGAGCCGATCGAGGCGCTCGGCTACAACTACATACCGGAATACGCGGCGTGGCTGCCTGGCGAGTTGTTCTTCCGCAAGGGCCCTCCGGGCCCGTGGACCCATCATCTGCATGTGATGGAGCCATCCAATCCGCGCTGGGAAACGCTGCTGGTGTTTCGCGATTATCTTCGCGCGCACCCCGAAGCGGCCCACGCCTACGCGGATATCAAGCAGGCCCTTGCTGCCTCCTCAAGGGAGGACATCGCGGCCTATCGCAACGGCAAAACTCGTTTCGTCGAGGAGACGACCGCGAGGGCCCGCGCGTGGCGCGCGGACCTGTCCGGTCGATAGCGCGGCTTCGCCACGCCTGCATTCTGTCGTAGTTCATCCATGTCCGCGCCGGAATCAATGACCCATCGGGGCGGCGCCGCCGAGCTTGACCTTGCGCAAGGTCAGCGCCAGCGGGATCGCCGAGAGCGAGATCAGCATCAGGACCCAGAACGCGTCCATGTAGGACAGGAACGAGGCCTGGGTCTGCACCTGCTGCCCGATCCACTGGATCGCCTGGCTGTGCGCCTGCGCCAGCGAACTGCCCTGGGCGACGAAGAAGTCGGTGATCTGGTGCAGCGTATCCTGGTATTGCGGGCTCGACGGCGTCACCTGCTCGACCAGCCGGCTCTGGTGGAATTGCTGGCGATGCGTCAGCACGTTGGACACGATCGAGACGCCGATCGAGCCGCCGGTGTTGCGCGCCGCGTTGATCAGCGCGGAGGCCTGGTCGGTCTTGTCGGGCGGAATGCCGTCATAGGACGCCGCCATGATCGGCACGAAGATCAGCGGCAGGCCGACGCCGATCAGCATGCGCGAGCGCGCCATGAACCAGAAGCCGAGATCGCCATAGACGTTGGTCATGCTGTACATCGAGGCGGCGATCACCAGCGCGCCGGCAACGATCAGGTATTTCGGCTGCACCCGGGCGGCGAGCCGGCCGACCGCGAACATCATCATCATGGTGACGCCGCCGCCGGGCGAGAGCACGAGGCCGGCCCAGGTCGCGGTGTAGCCGAAATCCTGCTGCACCAGCTGCGGCAAGAATTGCGTGGTCGCGAGCAGGATGGCGCCGGTCGCCAGCATCACCAGGAAGCAGGCGCCGAACTGCCGGGTTGCGACCATGCGCAGATCGATCATCGGATTGCGCCGGGTCATCTCCCACGGGATCATCAGCACGAACGCCGTAGCGCAGATCACCGCGAAGGTGATGATGAAGGGCGAGGCGAACCAGTCGTCCTCGAGGCCGCGGTCGAGCACCACCTCGAGCGCGCCGAGGAAGGTCGCGACCAGCGCGAAGCCGATGAAGTCGAACGTGTTGCCCTCGGGCTGCGTCCCCTTGGCTTTTGCGGTCGCGGGCTCCTGCAGCACGGCCGCGATCAGCGCGATCGCGAACACGCCGACCGGCGCGTTGATCAGGAAGCACCAGTGCCAGGAGAGGTTGTCGGACAGCCAGCCGCCGAGCGTCGGGCCGACCACCGGCGCCACCACGACGGCAATGCCGAACACCGCGAACGCCTGCCCGCGCTTGGCCGGCGGGAAGGCGTCGGCAAGAATCGATTGCGCAACCGGCACCATGCCGCCGCCGCCGAGACCCTGCAGGATACGGAACAGCAGCAGCGCGTTCAGATTGGGCGCGAAGCCGCACAGGATCGAGCTGACGGTGAAGATGCCGAGGCAGATCAGGAAGAAGGGCTTGCGCCCGAGCGTGCGGGCGAGAAAGCCGGAGGCGGTCAGGATGATGGCGTTGGACACCAGATAGGTGGTGACCACCCAGGAGGCCTCGTCCTCGCTCACGCCCATGCCGCCGGCGATATAGGGCAGTGCCACATTGGCAATGGTGGTGTCGAGCACCTCCATGAAGCTCGCGAGCGCAACCACGATGGCGATCAGCCAGGGATTGACGGTGGCGCTCGGCACCGGAACGCCTTTGGCGTCGATCGCGGCGGCACTCATCACAGCCTCCCGAAGCTCGACTTCTCAAGGCGCTCGACGAGGGACGGCGCCGCATCGATCCGCACTGTCGGGACGACGGACATGCCCGGGCCGAGCGCGACGTCGGTCGGCGGGTTGTCCATCACGATCTTCACCGGCACGCGCTGCACGATCTTGACGTAGTTGCCGGTGGCGTTCTGCGCCGGCAGCAGTGAGAACGCGGTGCCGGAGCCCGGCTGCACGCTCTCCACATGGCCCTGGATGGTGCGTCCGGGATAGGCATCGATCTTCAACGTCACCTTCTCGCCGGGGCGCATCTTGTCGAGCTGGATCTCCTTGAAGTTTGCGGTGACCCAGGTCTGGTCGGGCACGAACATCGTCAGATTGGTGCCCGCCTGGGCGAACTGGCCGACTGCGGCCGAGAGGTTGACGACGCGGCCCGGCTGCGCGGCGGTGACCGTCGTATAGGACAGATTGAGCTCGGCCTGGTCGCGCTGTGCCTCGGCCTGGGCGAGGTTCGCGACCGCGCTCTTGCGCTGCGCCTTCAGCGATTCGACCTGACGCTTTGCGAGGTTGAACGTCGCCTGCGCGCTCAGCAGCGCAGCCTGCTGCTGATGCAGCTGCGAGGTGAACTGCTCGGAATTCTGCACCGTGCCGTAGCCGGATTGCTCCAGATGCTGGTAGCGCGTCGCCTGCTGCTGGGCGAACACCAGCGCCGCCTGCGCCTGATCCACTTGGGCCTGATTGGCTGATATCTGCGCCTGCTGCACGTCGAGCTGCGCATCGACATTCTCGATGTTGGCGCGGGCGGCCGCGACCTGCGCCTCGGCCTGCGCCAGCGCGACGCGATAGTCGCGGTCGTCGAGCCGGGCGATCACGTCTCCGGCCGCGACATGCTGGTTGTCGGTGACCGGGACGGCGGTGATGTAGCCGGAGATCTTCGGCCCGAGCGCGGACTGCCGTGCGGCGATGAAGGCGTCGTCGGTGGATTCGAAATGCCCGCTATAGTCCATGTAGAGATAGCCGCCGCCGATTGCCGCCGCGAGCAGCACGACGCCGATCGCGGAGACGACCGGACGGCGGCGCAGGAAGCCGCGCTTCGGCGCCGTGCCGGTCACCTCGGGCGGGACGGTTGCCGGCGGGGCGGGCTGCTTGCCCGCGGGACGCTCCTGCGCCGGAGCCCGTGTCGTGATCTCCGGCCGCTCCGATGTGACATTGGGCTCATGCGAGGCCGGCGCCGAGGACGCCGCCTCGATGCCCTCGTGGCCCGGTTGGTGGCGCTCCAAAACAGTGTCTTCGAACATGATGGCTGCTCCTGGCTGATGAGCGAGGTCCGCCGGGCCTTCGCAAAAGGGAACGATACCGTTCCGTTCTATGCGACAAATAGTCCCGCTGCGACGCAGCGTCAATAAGAACGGAACTGTATCGTTCTATTTACAACTAGATGTGATAAGGCTATATTGCTTGATATTGCCGGCCTGACCGGCCCATCGAACCCGGGTCGATGCGATGACCACCAGTACCCTGAAGAAGCCGCGGGCCGCCAAAGCCAGGCCGGTCGAGGTGCGCGCCGGGCGGCCGCCGAAGGAACTCGCCGGCGAGGTCGATGCGCGGATTCTCGAGGCCGCGCGCAAAGTCTTCCTGCAGCGCGGGTTCGAGGGCGCGAGCATCGACGAGATCGCGGAGGCCGCGCGCTCCGGCAAGCGGACGATCTATGCGCGCTTCCGCGACAAGCGGGCGCTGTTCACCGAAGTGGTCACGCGGGACATCCTGTCACGCATCGCCGAGTTCAAGGCCGATCCGCCGGTTGGCGCGACCATCGAGGAGCGCCTCACCAGCGTTGCCTCGACCCTGCTGCATTGGGGCTTCGACGCCGACCGGATCGGCCTGATGCGGCTCGCGATCGCGGAGGCGCACCGCTTCCCGGATCTCGCCGCCAACGTCAACCGCAGGGCGCGCGCGCTCAGCACCGAGCTCGGCATTCACCTGCTGCGCGAGCTGACGCAATCCGACGAGCTCGGCAAGCTGCCGGCCTTCGCGCCCGAACACCTGCCGACCACGGCGCGGATGTTCCTCGACATCATCGCCGTGCCGATGCTGCTTCGGGCCTTGTTCGAGGTGGATCTGAAGGCGCTTGATCCCGAGATCGACGCCCATGTCGCGCGCGGCGTCGCGTTTTTCGTTGCTGCATGCCGGACCGGCTGGGCGGAGAATCCCAAGCCATAGGCAAACTCAGTCCGGCGCGCGCTCCACGGCGTGACGCAGCCAGACCATGCCGCCTTCCAGCGTCTCGCAGTGCGTCAGCCGCAGTGATTGGCCGGCGCCGGGGCGGTCGCCGTCCGGGCCGTGATAGTCGACGATGCTTTGCGATCCGGCGACGCCGTCGACCGCCGGAAAGATCAATGTGCTGAACTCGTCGATCAGCCCGTGCTTGAGGAAGGCGCCGTTGATCCCGCCGCCGCCCTCGAGCAGCAGCGTCTTGGCGCCGAACAGGGCGGCCAGCTGCGCCATCGCGCCCGGCAGATCGTCGCCCTTCGTGCCGGCAAACAGATAGGACGCACCGTCCTCGCGCAGTTCGGCGAGATGCGCGTCGGACACCTGTTCGCCCAGCACCGCGACGGCGTGATCGCCGCCGACATTGTCCTTGCCGAAATGCACGCGGCCCGACGGATCGATGCCAACAGCGAGCTTGCGGCCGTTACGGTTGCCGACATGCGCCTCGCGCGGCAGCCTCGGTGGGTTGGCGATATGCCGCTCCGTTCCCTTGGCCATCTCGTTCATGGTGACGCGGCCGATGATCCATCCGTCGGCATCGAAGCCGTCATGGATCCGTTCGTAGTGCGAGCGCAGCACGTCGGCCGGAATCCCGGCGGCGGCCTTGGTGAAGCGGCTGGGATGCAGCCGGCCGTCGATCGACGTGCCCATGTGGCAGATGATGTGGGGGCGCATAGGCTGAACTCTTCGATGGGGGATGACCGCGCCGCAGGGGCGGGTGGGGCAGCTTCAGATTTATAGGCGCGCAGGCGGGTTCTCAACGCCGATAACGCCGCGGCGTTTCAACTTCGCTTGTTAATCGAACCAGCCGTGCCGCTTGAACCAGAGCACCGGCAGGATGCCGCTGGCGATGATCGCGGCCCAGGCCAAGGGATACCCAAACGTCCAGCTCAGCTCCGGCATCGCCTTGAAATTCATGCCCCAGACCCCGACCAGGATGGTCGGGGGAACGCCGACCACCGACACGATGGTCAGGATCTTGAACAGGTCGTTCTGCTGGATGTTGATGAAGCCGAGCACGGCGTCCAGCAGCAGCTGGATCTTGTCCGACAGCCGGGTCTCGTAGTCGCCGAGCGAGGCGACGTCCTTGGTGACGGCCTCGAGCCGGCGCTTCGATGCCGATGTGATCCATTCATTGCCGACGTCGTCGGCGAAGCTCGCGACCCAGCCGACGCCGAGAAGCACGTCGCGCGCCTTCGCCAGGCGATCGGCGAGCTCGCCGATGTTCTCCAGTGCCTCGCGCAGCCTGCGGCTGGAGCGCACCGGACGCTTGCTCCGCACCAGGCCGCCCTTGAAGACGCCCCGCGACAGCCTGTCGGTCTTGGCGCCGAGATGCTCCAGCACGTCGGCGCCGCGATCGATCATGGCCTCGAGCAGCGCGGTGAACACGCACATGCCGTTCTGCAGGCTCTTGTCGGTGCCGATCCGCTTCATGACGTCGTCGAACGTGGTCAGCGGCGCGAATCGCACGGTGACCAGCACCTTGGGGCCGATCACGAAGCCGATATTGGTGATCTCGGCTTCGTTGTTGTCGTCAAGCCGCACCGCCGGCGAGCTCAGATAGAGCCGGTCATGGTCGGTGATCAGGCGGCTCGACGCTTCGATCTCGCTCAACGATCGCTCGGACGGTACGCGGATGTCGAGCACGCGCTCGACGAACTGCTTTTCGTCCTCGGTGGGATCGAGCAGATCGATCCAGATGATCTCGGACGGCAATTCCGCGCCGATGCTTCGCCAATCGGAGGTCGCCGACCTGTACAGCTTCAGCAATGATCGGGCTCCATGCATGGTAGGTCGTGCGTCCCACGACAATCGCGAGGGCCGCAGGGCCGTTCCATGCATTTGGAAGCTTGCCGGCACTCACTTCAGTCGATGAGAGGTTCCGCCGAGCTTTCTAAGCCGGCGCAGGTCGCTTGCGGCCTCCGAGAGCAACCAATCGCGAAACGTCACGATCTTCGGCAGGTTTGCGGTCGCCTTCGGGCAGACGATCCAGTAGGTCTTCGACAACGGCAGCGACTGCGGAAACGGGCGCGCCAGATGGCCGTTGATGAGGTCCCATGCCGCCAGCGTGGTGCGCGCCAGCGCAATGCCTTGCCCATTGATGGCGGCATCAATCACCATGCTGGCGCGATTGAGGACCGGGCCATGCGTGGCGGCAGCATCGTCAAGTCCCGCTTCCTGAAGCCAGTTCTTCCAGTCGACGCGACTGTCCATATGGATCAGCGGAAATTTCAGGATGTCAGCGGGGTTGCTCAGGCGTCGCTTGCCGGACAATAGCTTTGGACTGCACACGGCAAATAGCTGCTCCGGGCTCAGCCGCACCGCGTCAAGCCCCGGCCAGTTGCCGTCGCCATGGCGTACCGCCAGATCCACCTCCTCGCGCGCGAAGTCGACGTGGTGCAGCGTGGCGGAGACGCGCAGGTCGATGCCGCTATGCGCCTCAACAAAGTGGCCGAGCCGGTGCACCAGCCATTTCGCAGCAAAATCCGGCGAGGTCGAAACCGTGAGCACACCGGTATTCTGCCGCTGCAACAGCCGCTCGGTGCCGATGGCGATGCGGTCGAGCGCGTCGCGCACGACAGCGAGATAGTCGCGCCCGGCCTCGGTGATGATCAGGCGCTGGCGTTCGCGGTTGAAGAGCTTTATTGCGAGCTCCGCTTCCAGTGCTTTCACCTGATGGCTGACGGCACCCTGCGTGACACAAAGCTCTTCGGCCGCGCGCGTAAAACTCTCGTGGCGCGCGGCGGCCTCGAAGGATTTCAGGGCGTTCAGTTGCGGCAGGCGTGGGCGCATCGCAATACTTCATGAGAAAAATTAGGGCAGGCACGAGAAACGATGCTTTGCGGGAAACCGCCCCGCGCCATTATTGAACAGCTCCAGTGCAGCATTTTCAAGCAATTTGGAGCCCCATCATGTCCGTCCTATTAACCGATACATGGTCGATCCCGCCGGTGCCCGCCGCCGACCCGGCCACACCACTTCATCAATTCAGCTCAGGAACGTCGCCAGGCGCTCCGCGCCCCGGATGGTGGAGCTTGCTTGACCGGCCGTTTCAGCGCATGGCGCTACGCGCGATCGCCGACGACCCGCATCTGCTTCGCGATCTCGGCCTGACGCGCGAGCAGGCGCTGCGCGAGGCCTCCAAGCCGTTCTGGCGCTGAGACCAAATCAGAAGGGAGAAAACGGATGTCCGATCCGATCGTCTACGGTTTCCCACGCAGCACTTTTGTCAACATCGTCCGCTTGATCCTCACGCACAAGGACGTGGCTTACCAATTCCACGACCTTGAACCGGTCATGGGCAAGCCCGATCACCTGGCGCTGCACCCGTTTAACCGTGTCCCAATTCTGAAACACGGCGATCTCACCGTCTACGAGACGAGCGCGATTGCCGCCTATGTCGACGAGGCCTTTGGCGGCGTATCGCTGACACCGAAAGACATCAAGGCGCGGGCGCGTATGAACCAGTGGATCAGCGCTGTTAACAACTATTACTACCCCTACATGATCTATCACGTGACGCATGAGCGTCTGGTTTTCCCGGAGCTCGGCATTGCCCCGGACGAGAAGGTCGTGGCACATGCGCTGCCCAAGGTCGAGACCGGGTTTGCGGTGGCCGAGCGCCAGCTTGCGCACGACAAGGATTTTTTGCTCGGGGACGAGCTCTCGATTGCGGATTTCTATCTGCTGCCGAGCACGTTCGCCTTCAGCCTCACCGCCGAAGGGCAGTCGATGTATCCGAAATACCCGGCATTCTGCCGCTGGCGGGAACGCATGGACAATCTGCCCGCAACGCAAAAGGTTCGCGCCGCCGTGCAGCGCGTGCCGATCGAACACGCGCGCGAATGGGCTACTTCGCACCGGCCGAGATATTGACCGTCACGGTTCGCGTGCAGAGCGCCCGGTTCCGACCACCACGTGCAGCCAAAAGCCCGTTTGTTTCCGAACAAAGGCGATGACGGAGCGTTAGTGCTGCAGAGCAAGAGGAAGGGACAACACCATGAAGAATTCTATATCGGTTGCGTTCATCTCCGCGGTCGCAATGACCTTCGCATTCGCCGGAAGCGATGCAAAAGCACAGTCTACGCCTGTCCAACAGGCCCAGCCGCCCCAGCAGTCGGAGCAAACCCGCGAGCAGGATCGCAGTCGCGCCGAGGACGTCAAGATCGGGCGTGACTGGAAGGCTCAAGGCGGCGAGAAGGACCACGCCGGCCAGGCAACACCTGACGAGAACCATCAGACTGTCGGTCGAGACTGGCGAGCCCATCCAGAGAACCGGGACCGCCAGTAGCTATCGAGGCGGAATTGGCGACGCTTGGTGCGCGGCGTGGCCCTCGAAGAAGGAAAGCGGAAAGCCGAAGGTCAATCCCGCACGTATCTCGTTTACCGGATGGCCTCCTGTGAGCGCGTGCCGGACCGCGATGTCGAAGCTGAGGTCGTCGCGCACACGATAGATCAGCCCGACCAACCCCGAGAACGTCTCCTCTTTTCCAAACTCGTTCTCGTAGAAGATCTCGGCGACGGGGCGCACCGTCCAGGTCATCGGTCCTTCGACAATAGCACCCACGAACACGTCGCCATGATGGTCGCGGGTGATGGCAGTCTCGGCATTCAGGTGAATGGTGCCCCAATCCCAGCGCTGCGAGACGATGCCGGCCAAGCTTACGCCAACGCCCGAATTGCCGGTACTGTCAGGAAGCAGGACGCCAAATTCGGTCGCAATGCTCGGACCGGTCTTGTCCTGCAGGCTACCAGGTACGACCACGTGCTTGAGAAACGCTCCGGCTGCAGTCAGGCTGGTCGGCCCGGGCGGAGAGAGCGACGTTTGTCCCTGGCCTTCGAAGACGGCTTCCCAACTCTCGCTCAAACCGAAGTTGAGAACCCAGGCCGGCGCGATCAGGCTCGTTCCGCTCTCATCACGCAAACGTCCGGCCGGCTGCAGCTCGACCTCCATCTCCCCCTTCTTGGCAACGGCGGCATCGGTGCCATCGAAGGGGCGATAGGCCGAGGCGGGGTCAGACCAGGCGATCAGTCCAAGAGCGGCCATGAAGCGAGGCGCAAGGCGTCTCGAAAAGCTACGAAAGCCCCGGCTGCGTTTCCACATGCGCCGTCTCCCCACAAAGTCGATCTCAAGGCATTGGCTTGAATACCCAGATTGCCGCCGGTCCGGCAGGCCCCGCGCGGACCGCAACAAACAGACGGTCCATCTCCGGCACAAAGAGCGATGTTCGCGCGCCCGTCGCCGTCGGCAGACGCGCGATCAGTCGATAGGCCGCTCCATCAATCTCAAATACATCGACGTATCCACCGCCGCAGCTCACATAAATGCGTCCGCGCTTTGCATCTACAAAGAGGTCGTCGGCATCGCCGCAAGTGCTGATGGCTGCAATCGCCTTGCCGTCGGTCGAAAAGGCTGCAAGCTCGGCTGGGCTGCGATACACTAGGAGAACGCGACTTCGTTCGTGATCGATGGCCATCGCGAAATTACCGCCCTTGTCCAACGGCCAGCTGGTGAGTTGTTTCCCGGAAGCAACGTCCACCACCGCGACGGCTCGTGCGTCAGGCAGATTCACGAAGATGCGCCCACTATCGGGCTGAAGCTGGAAGCTTTCCGGATGTGCCTTAAGGAGTAGGCGCCGAACCTTTGTCCGGGTGGATGGGTCGACGACTGCCAGACCACCATCGCCATAGCCGACGATGACGCGCTTGGCCGCCGCGTCGACCCGGATATTGTCGGCGTCGCTGCCGAGTTCGATTCGCCCGGTCGCCTTGTACTCGTTGGCTTCGTACAGCTGCACCGATCCGTCGCGGGCGTTGGCGACGTAGAGGGTGTCGGTCGATGGCTCATAGCCGACGCCCTGGGGGGCGCTCAATCCGGTAATGGTTCGAAGCAAGCTGCGCGCAGCCAGATCGACGACGCCGACGCTGTCATTGCCGAGCTCGGCCACGAACAGTCGCTGCCGCTTCAGGTCGATCGCCAGGTGATCAATCCGACCGCGCACATCGCCGAGCAGGATTTTCGTTTCGAGCTGAAGGGGCGTTTTGTCTCCCGCCGGTTCAGTTGCCGCCGCCAGCGTCGGAATGAGGGCGTCGATGCGCCGGACGATCTGATCCCGGGTCGACTCATAATCATCGATACCCAAGGGAATGCCGGACCAGTAGGTCACGTCGGCCCGTCCGTGCCGCTCGGCGGGGATCTGATCGAACGCCACCACCTGGTCCGCCGCGGCCATGTCGTCCACGGTCAGCTGTTGCGGCGTGTTGGCCGCCTCCAGACCATCGAGTGCAAGGCCATCCTGGACCCTGACCGGCACCGACCGATAAAGGTCGATGCCGCGTGAGATCGCCCTGAATCGCAATCCGCGCTCTTGGGCAGCCTTGTTGAAATAGGCCGCCGCCATCTGGCTGTTCACGACGCCGTGCAGGCAGACAAAGACAACGATCTTGCCATCGTCCGCCGACGCCGGCCGAGCCGATGTCAGCGCGATCGCAAGCAATATGGCGGCAACGCGCAGCGGCGCCTGGGCACTCCTGAGCAGCGTTCGCATCGTCAGCATCTCACTTCAGCCCGGTTAGCACCCACGCCGGTTGCAAGATGGGGTAAGCAACGAGCCCAACGACTGCCGTAACGGCGATGAGCAGGGGATTGCTGACCTTCCAGCGGAACAGAACGGCGAGCGATGCAATGCCGATGAGCGCGGTCAACCAATCGCCGATCGCAATCCTGCCGAGCAGGACGCACGCGCCCAGGATGGTTCCGATCGCAGCCGCATAGGCGCCCTTCACGAATCCCTGCACGTTCGGGTTCTTGCGGTGCCGCGCCAGCAACGGCGCCACGATCAGGACCAGCAGGAAGGACGGCAGGAAGATGCCGATGGTCGAGAGAAGAGAGCCCCAAAAACCCGCGACCAGATAGCCGACGAAGGTTGCCGTGATCACGACAGGTCCGGGGCTCATCATGCCGATCGCGACGGCGACCAGGAATTCACGCTCGTTAAGCCAACCATACTGCTGCACGAGCCCTTGCTCGAGAAAGGGAACGATGACGAGCCCGCTGCCAAAGGTCAGCGAACCCGCCTTGAGGAAGAACAGCAGCAGCTTGCCCAGCGTCGAGCCGGTCATGACCGGCGCGGCTCCGGGCGCCGCCGCCGGGATCACCGCGAGCTGCAGCGCAACCGGCGGGCGCTTGATATTGCCGTAATAGATGATGCCAATGATCCCCGCACCAATGAAGAGCAGCGCGACCTCGGCTTTCAAGATTACGGTGATGGCGAAACAGACTGCGGCGATCACCCATTGCAGCCAGTCCTCCATGCCGAGCTTGGCGAGCCGGTAGCAGGAATGCAGGATCAGCGCGATCACGGCCGGGCTGACGCCATAGAAGATGCCGGTGACCGGCTGAAGATCCCCCAGATGGACGTATAGCGCGCCGAGGGCCGCGACGATGATAAAATTCGGCAGGATGAAGGACCAGCCGCCGGCCCACGCGCCCCAGAAGCCGCCACGTAGATAAGCAATGAAGATGCCGACCTGGATCGCAAGCGGCCCGGGCAGTGACTGGCAAATGGCGATGGTCTCGCGCATCTGCTCCTTGGTGAGCCACTTCTTTTCGTCGACGAGCTCACGCTCCATCTGGCCGACCAGCGCGACCGGTCCGCCGAAGCCGAGAAAGCCCAGCCTCAAAAAATAGCGGACGAGTTCGCCCATCCCACCGTTCCCGCTTGTCGTGGTCGTCGTCACTTTTGCCCCTCATCGCGGTCTTCGGGTTCGACGATCCCGTCGAATGCGAGCCCAAGCCCCGATGGCACCATCTCGATGCGGTCGCCCCTCACTATCACTGCGTAGCAACCATCTTCCTTGTCTCCGAGCCGAAGGCACATTTCGCCGTTCTCGATGGACCATTTTCCGACCTTCTTCGTGCCCATCGCATAGCTTCTCAGCGTTCCGTTTGGCTCGTAGACATAGCGATAGTGCACCTCATCCGTGAGCTGCATTCCCACCAGCCTTGCTCTGATTTCTGCGCCGGAGAGCTTGCGCGGGGTCGCGGCCGCGGCCGAGTCAGACGCCGGCGATGTCAGGCTCACGGCCGCAACGGCAACAACGAGCGACATCCACGTCGTCAGAGGACCCGAGGGCGCCCCGGTCATTTCTTGCAGGCTTTCTTGCACATCTGATACTCGGACTTGCAGGTTGGCCCGGCATAGTTCTTCATGCACGCCTTTTGCTGATCGGCGCAGACCTGACAGCTGGTCTGGCCGATCGCAGCGTCCATGCCCACAAGAACTCCGACGACAACCATGGACATGACCGTGAGGCTACGCATCGTTGATCCCTCCAAGACCAGAGTCAGCTTTTTGTCGTGGCCGTCTTGTCCAGGGCGGCACGCAGGCCCTTGGCGAGCTTGATGGCGTCGTCATTGGCCCAGAAATGCATGAAGAACAGGCGCGGCTGTTCATCCAGCATGTGGCTGTGCAGCGCGGTGACGTCGATGCCGTGCGTCCGCAGCGCCATGATGACGGGGTTGACCTCGTCATTTGTCAGCACGAAATCGCCAGTGATCGCCGCCTTGCCGCCGCCGGTCGGCTGGAAGTTGATGCCGATGGCGACGCCCATCGGACCGACCGGGCTCAATGCCATGCCCTGTTCGGTGATCGGATCGCGGCGGGGCACGTTGAACTGATAGACGCCGCCATTGGCCTGGCCCTTGACGCCGATGATCTGGTCGAGCTGCGCAGTATCGAGATCGATGGCCGGCGGCGGCGCGGCCGGCGCCGCGGCCGTGAGCGGCGTCTTGCTTTCCGCAAGGCCATCCCGGATCGCGGCGGCGAGCTTGACCGGGTCGCCGTGGCCGGCGACGTGCATGTAGAAGGTGGCCGGGCTCGCGCCAAGCAAATGGTTGTGCACGGCCGTGATCTGCAGGCCGTTGCCGATCATCTTCAGCATCACAGGGTTGATCTCGGATTCGAGCAGCACCAGGTCGCCCATCGCCATGACGCCGTCGTGCATGGGCTTGAAGGCGACCCAGCCGCCGAGCGCCAGCGCCGGCTTGATGGTGACGCCGTCGAGCGTCACCGCAAGGTCGCTCCGCGGAAAGCCGTAGCGATGCACGTCGCCGGTGACGGCGGGTTTTCTGCCCAGCACGTCGTCGACCTTCTGCCAGTCGATCGCCTGCGCATGCGCCGACGAGACGAACGGCTCGGCAAACACCTGCCAGTCGATTTTTTGCGCGCTTCCGCCCGTGGCGAAGAGGCAGGCGCCGACGCCGATCAGCGCCGAAATCGTGTGTCGCATTGGATTGCTCCCTTGAACCTGGTTTTCGATGCGTCGGGGCCCGGCTCTATTGCTTCGAGAGCCCGACGATGGTTCGGAACCCGGCGATGTTCTGCACCGCGATTTCGACTGGATCGCCGAAGCGGACGGCATTGAAGATCAGGCCGTCCTGGACCTTGAACGATTCGATCCGGTCCGGAGACAGCTGGATCAGCAGCGTGTCGTTGCGTTCATCGACGCGATCGACGACGCCGCGCAGCGTCTCGCTCGCCTGCGGATGGACCGTCGCCGCCTGCAATGTGACGGCCGCGTCCTGCTGGTCGTCGAGGGCAGCCGGCACTGCCAAGGTTGCGCCCGGCCATAGCACCGCCATGCACATGGCCACAATAGCTCTCATCATGATTGTCACTCCATCGATTGGTCGGCGACTTTCGCGCCCGCAAGCTTAGTCCCGCTCCTTGACCTGGCCGCTGCTGTCGATCACGAGCCGCACCGGCTTGCCGTTCTTCATCGCCTTCGCCGTCGTGCCCTCGGCCGTCGACTTGACGTCGGTGACCTGGGCGTAGCCGGCGGCGCGAAGTTTCGCGACCAGCTCGTCCTGCGTCAGGGCATGGGCCGGCATGGCCGCAGCCGCCATCGTCAGTGCGAGAATCAAATGGGAAAGTTTTCGCTTCTGCATGATTGTTCTCCTGGCTGTGTTGTGCTGCCCCAGGGTTCTTCCGACGCGTGCCGCTCCGCTCAGATGATGCCCGCGAGACGCAGCAGCACGCCCGTGATGCAGGACGCGGCGAGGACGCCGAGCATCCCGACATTGAAGCGGAAGATCGCGATCGCGGCGGCGATGGACAGCGCCAGCGCCGGCCCGTCGATGCTGCCTGGCACCGGCGCGTCGAACGACAGGCCAAGCCCGTGCACCGGCAAGGTTTGCCGGAACAGCGTGTGCAGCGCGAACCAGACCGACAGATTGAGGATCACGCCGACCACAGCGGCGGTGATCGCCGAAAGCGCGCCCGCCAGCGCCTTGTTGCCGCGCAGCGCCTCGATGTAGGGCGCCCCGATAAAGATCCACAGGAAGCACGGCGTGAACGTCACCCATGTCGCGAGCAAGCCGCCGAGCGTGGCGGCCAGCATCGGCGACAGCCCGCTTGCCTCGCGGAACGCGGCCATGAAGCCCACGAACTGCACCACCATGATCAGTGGGCCGGGCGTGGTCTCGGCCATGCCGAGCCCGTCCAGCATCTCGCGCGGGCTGACCCAGTGATAATAGTCGGCGGCCTGTTGCGCGACATAGGCGAGCACGGCGTAGGCGCCGCCGAACGTCACCATCGCCATCTTGCTGAAGAAGATCGCGATCTGGGTGAACACGTCGCCGGGCCCGAGCGCAATGAGCAGGGCGAACACCGGCACCAGCCAGAGTGCGAGCCAGATGGCGCCGACCCGCAAGGTGCGCGATGCGTTGGGACGGACATGATCCGGCACCGCTTCACCGAGCATGCTGTCGATCACGGCGGAATTCTTGCCGCCATGTTCGATCGCCGCAAATTCGCTCCGGCCGAGGCGTGCGCCGACCAGCCCTGTGACCGCGGCGGCTCCGATGATCAGCGGAAACGGCACGGCGAAGAAGAAGATCGCGACGAAGGCGATCGCCGCGAGCGCGATCATCACCCGGTTGCGCAGCGCGCGCTTGCCGACCCGCACCACGGCCTGGATCACGATGGCCAGCACCGCGGCCTTCAGGCCGAAGAACAGCGCCTCGACAAACCCGACATTACCGTACGCCGCGTAGATATAGCTAAGGCCCATGATGGCGAAGATGCCGGGCAGGATGAACAGCCCGCCCGCCACGATGCCGCCGAGCGTCCGGTGCAGCAGCCAGCCGATATAGGTCGCCAGCTGCTGGGCCTCCGGCCCCGGCAGCAGCATGCAGTAGTTGAGGGCGTGCAGGAAACGCCCCTCCGATATCCAGTTCTTCTCCTCGACCAGGATGCGATGCATCACCGCGATCTGGCCGGCCGGTCCGCCGAAGCTCAGGATGGCGACGCGCATCCAGACCAGCAGCGCCTCGTTGAAGGAGATGCCGTGCGCGGGCTCATGTCCGCGCGCCTTCGCTGTCGTTGCGACGTCGGTCATGGCTTCACCTTGCTGGTCGGCCAGTTGTGCGTCTCCTTGGTCGCGTCGCGGCACCATCGGTAGAACGCGTCGTAGAGCAGCAGCCCGGCGCTCAATTGCTCGAGGTCGTCGTCGAACATGCGCGACAGGCCGAGCGAGGCGGCGAGCAGCCCGGGCGCCTCCGGCGAAAGCTCGAGCCGCGCGGTATCGGCCGCCCGCACCATCGTCGCGAGCCGCTCCAGCGCCGGCGTCGCGAGGCCGAATTCCTTGACCATCACGTCGAAGGTGCAGAGCTCGCCGCGATGGCTCCAGAACACGTTCTCGATGTCGAACGGCGTGGCGTCGAACCGTTCGGCAACCGCCTCGACCTCGGCCGATGTGACGAACAGGAACACCGCCGCGGGATCGACGAAGCGGCGGATCAGCCATGGACAGGCGATGCGGTCGATCTTCGGCCGCGATCGCGTCACCCAGACGGTGCGGCCCCGCCCGTCGCGTTTCGGAATCTTGTCGGCGGGAACGGTCGGTAGCTCCGCTTCCCGCCAGCCGAGGTGGCCGCCCTCGAGAATCTCGGCCGTGATGTTGCTGCAGCGGAGCCAGGCGGCGGTGCCTTCGGCAAGCTTCTGCCCCTTCTGGCAGACCACCACCACGGACTGGCCGGTGAGGCGGGAAGCCCAGTCCTGGACATCGCGATCGGAGTAGCGGACCGCGCCCGGGATCAGGCGCGGATCGGCGGCGAAATCTTCATCGAGACGAACGTCGACGAGCGTCGGCGCCTTGGCGGTGCCGATGAGACGGGACAATTTTTCGGATGAGATCGATGTGTATGACGACATGGTGCGCCCTTGGTGACAGGACGCGATTCTTGGGCATGTCGCCTCGCGGGGAGATCGCACATCCCCGTAGCCGCATCAAAAACCCTGAGCTCCGGGCTGTCAACCAAATCCGCAGCAATCGCCGATCGACAGTCACGAAAACTTCATCGCGCAGCTTGGAACGAACATCCGGCCGCAGGAGCGACAGGCTGCCCCCATCAATCGCCGACCGAAGCCGGCTCGAGCCGATGGGGCACCTCTCCATCTCCGGCGAGTTGCGAATAGGAACATACAATTCGTTGCCGAGTTGCGCGGTGGCAGGGATCAGCTCAGGTAGATGCCGACACTGCGAACGTGTCGCGCTCCCGCCTGCATTCATTGGAGCAGTGCCGATTGATGGACAGTCATTATTGGCATGCGACGCCTGTTGCGCTGGTCGCTATGCTGCTCATCACAACAACCGGCGGCGCTCTCGCCCACGATCATCAGCAACCCGAATTGAACGGTTGGTATGAGGGCTTGCATAGCAGCAAGGGTCCCTGCTGCGATGGCACGGATGCGCAGCACATTGACGACGTCGACTGGGAAACCAGGAACGGCCATTATCGGGTGCGCATCGATGGTGAGTGGGTTGACGTTCCGAACGAAGCCGTCGTGCCCGGGCCGAACCTGTCCGGCCGACCCATCGTGTGGCCCTACTACATAGACGGTCACCCGAAGGCGCGTTGCTTCATGCCTGGCAGCATGGGCTGACGCCCGTCGGGGACGGGCCACTGTGTAAATCGGGTGAACCCGACTTCTCCGCGCTGGCAGCCGACTCACCGCGGTGATGGACCGCGACGGCCGTCCGATGCTGGCCAAGAGCGCTGCGTCCAAGCACCGACTTCTCACCATGCACGGGAGGCGGATCAGCACGGGTTCCTGCCCATGACAGGAACAATGTCGTGGCTGATATCTCAGTCCGCGATTGCGGCGGTGTACGCGGGGTAATTCCGATCCGGGTCATTCAGCGGCGCGTTGAACACCGCCTGTCGAATTGAAGGAACCGATCGTCGGCCGCCTTGCGAACCTCGCGTAAAGGGCGGGCAACACGACCAGCGTCAGCACGGTCGCAGTCAGCAATCCTCCGATCACGACGGTGGCAAGCGGTTTCTGCACCTCGGAGCCAGTACCGGTCGCCAGCGCCATCGGCACGAAGCCGAGCGACGCCACCAGCGCCGTCATGACGACGGGACGGAAACGCGTCAGCGCTCCGTCCCGGATTGCCTGCGCTAGCGGTGCGCCGCCGTCGATCAGCGACCGGATTTGGGTCAGCATGACCAGGCCGTTCAGCACCGCCACACCCGACAAGGCGATGAAGCCGACTGCGGCCGAGATCGAGAACGGCATGCCGCGCACCCAGAGCGCGGCGATGCCGCCGGTCAGCGCCAGCGGCACCGCGCTGAAGACCAGCACTGCGTCGCGCGCCGATCCCAAGGCTCCGAACAACAGCAGGAAGATCATCGCAAAGCACGCCGGAACAACGATAGCCAGGCGCTGCCGCGCGACCGAGAAGTTCTCGAACTGTCCGCCCCAGGCCAGATAGCTTCCGGGCGGCAGTTCCACCTGCTCGGCGACCTTGTCCTGCGCTTCGGTAACCAGCGATCCGATATCCCGTCCACGTACCTCGGCAGTGGCGACGACGCGCCGCTTGCCATTCTCGCGGCTGATTTGGTTGGCGCCTTCGGTCTGTTCGAACGAGGCGATCTCGCGCAGCGGAACGGTTGCCGCCGGTGCGTTGGCGCTCAGGTGAGGAAGCGGGACCGGAAGACTTTCCAGGGCGGAAATGTTTCCGCGCAGCGCGTCGTTGAGCCGAACCACGATCTGGAAGCGTCGATCGCCCTGGAACACCAGTCCGGCCTGGCGCCCGCCGACCGCGATCTCGATCATGTCCTGGACGGCGGTCAGGCTGAGGCCGCGGCGGGCGATCTCGGCCTTGTCGATCCGGATTTCGAGGAACGGCAGACCGCTGGTCTCTTCGACCTTCACGCTTTCGGCGCCTTCGATCGTCTTCAATGCGTCCGCAATGCGGGTCGCCGTTCGCTGCATTTCGGAGAAATCGTCACCGAAGACCTTGACGCCAAGGTCCTCGCGCACACCCGCAATGAGCTCGTTGAAGCGCATCTCGATCGGCTGTGAGAAACCCACCTTGTTGCCCGGAAGCTTGGTCGCCTCCGCCTCGATCGCGCGGATCAGGTCGTCCTTCGTCATCGAGGGGTCCGGCCACTCGTTTTGCGGCTTGACGATGATGTAGGTATCGGATGCGCTCGGCGGCATCGGATCGGCCGCCAGATCCGGCGTACCGGTGCGCGAGAACACGAAGGCGACCTGCGGAAACTTGCTGATCAGCCTCTCGATTTCAAGCTGCATGGCCTGGGACTGGGAGAGTGCCGTGCTCGGCATGCGCTTCACTTCCATGACGATGTTCTTCTCGTCCAGCGTCGGCGTGAATTCCTGGCCCAGGTGAGAAAACACGACGAGCGAGGCTGCGAAGAGCAGGGCTGCCGACGTGAGGACGAGGCCGGGACTTGCGACGCTGCGCGACAGGATCGGCGCATAAGCGTCCTTTAGCCCGCGGACGAGGACGTTTTCGCTCTCCTTCACCGGCCTGGTCAGGGCGATCGCGGTCGCGGCCGGAACGAAGGTCAGGGAGATCACGAAGGCGATGGCCAGCGCAATCATCACCGTCAGCGCCATCGGCTCGAACGTCTTGCCCTCCACGCCGGTGAAGGCGAGCAACGGGACGTAGACGAGGATGATGATGAGCTGTCCATAGACCGTGGGCCGGATCATCTCGACAGCAGAATCGGTGATCGTCTTAAGGCGCTCGTCGCGTGTCAGGGCCCGACTCAGGTCGACCTGCCGCTGTGCGAGGTGCCTGAGGCTGTTCTCGCAAATGATCACCGCGCCGTCGACAATCAGGCCGAAGTCGAGCGCGCCGAGGCTCATCAGGTTGGCGCTGATATGTCCGCGCAGCATGCCAGTCGCGGTCAGCAGCATGGTGATCGGAATGACGCAGGCAGTGATCAGCGCCGCGCGGAAATTGCCAAGCATCAGGAACAGCACCGCTATCACGAGCAGCGCGCCCTCCGCGAGATTGGTGGCGACCGTATGGATGGTGGCGTCGACCAGCTGGGTGCGGTTCAGCACCGTTCGCGCCTGAATTCCGGGCGGCAGGGTCTTGCTGATCTCCTTGATCTTCGCCGCCGCCGCCGCGGCCACCGTTCGGCTGTTGCCGCCGATCAGCATCAACGCTGTGCCGAGCACGACCTCGCGACCGTTGACGCTGGCGCTGCCGGTTCTGAGCTCCTTGCCGATGGTGACGTCGGCGATGTCCTTGACGCGGACCGGCACGCCACTGCGGGTCGAAACGACGATCTGTCCTATATCCTCGATGTTCTCCACGCGCCCGGCGGCGCGCACGACATAGCCTTCGCCGTTCTGCTCGATGTAATTGGCGCCACGGCTGGCGTTGTTGGCTTCGATCGCCGCGACGACCTGCTGCAGCGAGAGGCCGTAGGAGATCAGCTTTTGCGGGTCGGGCTGCACTTGATATTGCTTGACGAAACCGCCGATGGCGTCGGCGCCGGCGACGCCGGGCACCGTCTTCATCTGCGGGCGGACGATCCAGTCCTGCACCGTCCGGAGATACACGGTGCGCTGGAAGTCGTCGGTCAGCCGCTCGCCTTCCGGGGTGAGATAGCTGCCGTCGGTTTGCCAGCCGGGCGCGCCGTCGCGCACTTGCGCGGTCGCGCCGGGCTTCTCGTATTCGACCGCCCACCAATAGATCTCGCCGAGGCCTGTCGACACCGGCCCCATCTTCACCTCGACGCCCGGGGGGAGCGAGGATTTGGCATCGTTGATCCGTTCGGCGACGAGTTGCCGCGCGAAATAGATATTCGTGCCGTCAACGAAGACCACGGTCACCTGGGCGAAGCCGTTCCGCGAGAACGACCGCGTGGACTCGAGGCCGGGGATGCCGGCCAGCGCCGTCTCCAGCGTGACGGTCACCTGCTTTTCGATCTCGACGGGAGTGAGCGCCGGCGCGGTCGCGTTGACCTGCACCTGGACGTTGGTCACGTCGGGAACGGCGTCGATCGGCAGTTTGGTCAGCGACCAGAAGCCGGTTGCCGCGGCGACCAGCACCACCAGGAGCACGAGCCAGCGGCGCCTGACCGAGAAGTCCACGATACGCGCGATCATCTCAATCCTCGTCGCCTGGCTTGGACAGCTCGGCCTTCAGCGGGAACGTGTTTGAGACGGCGATCGTCTCGCCCGCCGTGAGACCCGACTTCACCTCGACCAGATCGCCGTCGCGACGACCGAGCACAACGTCGCGCTTCTCAAAGCCGTCAGGCGTCCGCACGAACACAGCCTTGTGTCCCTCGACCGTTTGCACGGCCGTGGCCGGCACTGCGATCGGAACCTGACGCGACTCCACGGCAATATCGGCCGTGACGAACGAGCCCGGACGCC
>NZ_JADFUD010000045.1:0-64553 GCF_054820065.1 Bradyrhizobium sp. UFLA06-06 | reverse complement strand
ATCGCCGTCGCCAGGAAGCTGCTCACGGTCCTCAATGCCATGATGCGAGACCGAAAGCCGTACCTGCAGACCAAACCGACATAACAGTTGCCGGCCTTCGCCGGGACGACGTGGGGAGGGGTCTCGCCACCTTCCATCCCGCGGAAACTGTTCATCTGTGGAACCCGCCAACCTCCCCGGCCGGCGGCATTTCCCGCCTCCAAATTTCCCTTTGGTAACCTCGCCTTAACCATGATTAGCGTTTGGTTAGGGTCGGAATGACGCGTGAAAAGCCCTCGTTTTGACATGTTGGCAGGGGAAGCAGGGCCCGGCTTTGGACGGGCCCCCCATGCGACAGATGTAAGAGGCTCTCGCGCAGTTTTGCCGCGCCGGGCGCGCGGCCGTGGAAGGGGTGCCGATTGGCGGCCCGCCGAATTGGGACACTTGCGTTGAGAGGATATTGCCGATGAATCCCGCCGATGTGGCTCAGTCAACTCTGCCACTGGCATCGAGCGACGTGTCGCTGATCGCGCTGTTCTGGCAGGCCCATTGGGTCGTCAAATGCGTGATGTTGGGACTTCTGTCCTGCTCGGTGTGGGTCTGGGCGATCGCAATCGACAAGATCCTGCTCTACGCCCGCACCAAGCGGGCCATGGACAAGTTCGAGCAGGCCTTCTGGTCCGGCCAGTCGATCGAGGAACTCTACCGGGCGCTGTCGGCCAAGCCGACCCAGTCGATGGCGGCCTGTTTCGTCGCGGCGATGCGGGAGTGGAAGCGCTCCTTCGAGAGCCAGTCGCGGTCCTTTGCCGGTCTGCAGGCGCGGATCGAGAAGGTCATGAACGTCTCGATCGCCCGGGAGGTGGAGCGGCTGGAACGCCGGCTGCTGGTGCTCGCCACCGTGGGCTCGGCCGGCCCCTTTGTCGGCCTGTTCGGCACCGTCTGGGGCATCATGTCGAGCTTCCAGTCGATCGCGGCCTCCAAAAACACCTCTTTGGCGGTGGTGGCGCCCGGTATCGCGGAAGCGCTGTTTGCCACCGCAATCGGCCTGATTGCCGCAATTCCGGCGACTATTTTCTACAATAAGTTCACTTCGGAGGTGAACCGGCAGGCCGCGCGCCTGGAGGGCTTCGCCGACGAGTTCTCCGCCATCCTGTCCCGTCAGATCGACGAGCGGGGTTGAGTTAGATGATGGACACTGTTGCGAGCGCACAATCATGGCGATGAGCATGGCAGGGTCCGGCGGCGGTGGCAGACGCCGCCGCGGGCGCAAGCCTGTGATGGCCGAGATCAACGTCACGCCGATGGTCGACGTGATGCTGGTGCTGCTGATCATCTTCATGGTGGCGGCGCCGCTGATGACGTCGAACATCGACATCGACCTGCCGGTGGCGAGCGGCGGCAAGTCGATCTCGTCGAACCAGCCGCCGCTGACATTGTCGGTCAAGCGCACCGGCGGTGGCTGCAACTCGAATGTCGAGCTCTATCTGGGCGACGCGCCGGTCACGGCCTCCGATTTTCCGGCCAAGATCAAGGCGATCGGGGACGCCCGGTCGGATGCCGAAAAGGTGGTCTATCTGCGCGGCGACAAGGACGTCTGTTACACGGATATGATGAAACTGCTCGGGGAGGTCCGGGCCGCAGGATTCAAGGCGAATATCGTCATCATCCCGGAAGGTGGATAGTGCCAATGTACGGCAAGGCACGGGGAAGCCTGATTTGAAGGTCAAGGTCGACAAGACTCTGGCGGCATCGATTGTCCTGCACGTCCTCGTGATCGGGTGGGGCCTGATTTCGTTCTCGACCAAGGCGTATGTAATGCCGGAAGAGGAATCGGTCGCCGTCGACGTGATCTCGTCGGACCAGCTCTCGCACGTCATGGCCGGCCAGAAGGACGGCAAGAAGGAAAATCCCAAGCCGCTGGTCGAGAAGGTCGCCGAGGCCAAGCCAATGGATGATGCCGTCGGCAAGATCGACGACAAGAAGCCGCCGGTCGTGACCGATACGGCGCCAGCGCCGACGCCGAAGGTGGAGAAGCCGGAAGACAAGAAGCCGGATCCGCCGAAGAAGGTCGAGAACAAGCCGAAGGAAGAGCCGAAGCCGGTCGAAAAGAAGCCCGATCCGGTGAAGCCCGACCCGATCGCCGAAGCGATCAAGAAGGAAGAGAAGAAGCCGCCGCCGAAGCCGGTGCAGCAGGCCGCGAAGCCGCCGCCGGAGCAGAAGCCGAAGGATCGCGTGTTCGACCAGAGCAAGATCGCGGCGCTGCTCGACAAGCGTGACCCGACGCGCGCATCGGCGACCGGCGACACGCTGAACGCCAACGCCGCGCTCGGCACGGCAAAGGGCAAGGCCGCCGACAACTCCGCGACCTGGGGCGCGATGTTCAAGCAGCAGGTCGAGCGCTGCTGGAAGAAGCCCTATGGCGGCATCGAGGCGCAGCAGACAGAGGCGGTGTTCTCGATCAAGCTGAAGCGTGACGGCTCGCTCGAGGGCATGCCGGTGCCGGAAGGGACGCCGGCGACGCCCTATCTGCGCGTCTATCAGGAGAGCGCGCTGCGAGCGATCATCGAATGCCAGCCGTACAATCTGCCGGCGGCCTTCTTCGAAGAATGGAAGTATTTTGCGCCGGTGTTCACAGAGCGAAAGACCTGAGGGCGACGGCGTCGCTTGGCCAATAACAAACAAAGTCTACGGACAATGACCGACCAGAATGATTTGCGTGCAATGACGTTTCGCCTCGACCGCCGACAGATGATCTCCGGAATGGCTGCCCTTGGCGTGCTGGCCGGAAGCCGCAGCGTCTTTGCACAGAAGCGCGTCGTCATTCCGGAAGGCGACTTCGCGCCGCTGCCGATCGCGATCCCGAACTTTGCCGCCGGCACGCCCGGGGACACCGAGGTCGGTGTCGGCGTCACGCAGGTGATCACCAACAATCTGAAGCGCAGCGGCCTGTTTGCGCCGATCGATCAGGCGGCCTATCTCGAGAAGCAGATCAACATCGACGCGGCGCCGAACTTCAACAACTGGAAGAGCATCAACGCGCAGGCGTTGGTGACCGGCCGTATGACGCGCCAGGGCAACGGGCGCGTCAAGGCGGAGTTCCGGCTCTGGGACGTCAACACCGGCCAGCAGCTCGCCGGCCAGCAGTACGACACGTCGGCTGAATACTGGCGGCGCATCGCCCACATCATCTCCGACCAGATCTACGAGCGGCTGACCGGCGAGAAGGGCTATTTCGATACCCGCGTCGTGTTCGTTGACGAGAGCGGCTCGGCGGACCGCCGCGTCAAGCGCCTTGCGCTGATGGACCAGGACGGCGCCAATGTGCGCTACCTGACCCGCGGCTCGGACCTCGTGCTGACGCCGCGCTTCTCGCCGTCGACCCAGGAAATCACCTACATGGAGTTCGGGCAGGGCGACCCGCGCGTCTATCTGCTCAACATCGAGACCGGCCAGCGCGAGATCGTCGGCAATTTCCCCGGCATGTCGTTCTCGCCGCGCTTCTCGCCCGACGGCCAGCGCGTCATCATGAGCCTGCAGCAGGGCGGCAACTCCAACCTGTTCGTGATGGATCTGCGCTCGAAGTCGATGACGCGGCTGACCGACACGCCGGCGATCGACACCTCGCCGTCCTACGCGCCCGACGGCACGCGGCTCTGCTTCGAATCCGATCGCGGCGGCAAGCCGCAAATCTATGTGATGCCGGCAACCGGCGGGGGCGCACAGCGCATCTCGTTCGGCGACGGCACCTATTCGACGCCGGTGTGGTCGCCGCGCGGCGACTACATCGCCTTCACCAAGCAGGGCGGCGGGCAGTTTGCGATCGGCATCATGAAACCCGACGGCTCGGGCGAGCGCATCCTGACCTCGGGCTTCCATAACGAAGGCCCGACCTTTGCGCCGAACGGGCGCGTCGTGATGTTCTTCCGCGATCCCGGCGGCAACAGCGGCCCGTCGCTGTTCACCATCGACGTCTCCGGGCGCAATGAGCTGCGGGTGCCGACCCCGGGCTTTGCCTCCGACCCGGCCTGGTCGCCGCTGTTGTCGTGAGCCGGGTGCAGACTGCTCCTGGGGAACCCCGGCGCCGATCGGCACTTCTCACCTAGCGCACTGAATTTTATGGTGAATTCCGGCCGTCGCCCTGGCGCGGCAAGGACTTGCTAACGATGTTCGCTCAGAAAGACTTCACCTGCGATCAGTAAGAGTGCGAGCTGAAAAGGACGCGCGCTCTCACAATGCAGTTTGCAAGTCAGACGGGTGAACCGGACCGGTCGATGTCGCCGACGATTTCGGCGGCGTTGGTCGATTCCCTGTTCATGAACCCCGCGCCCATGATCTTCGGCGCCTTCGGCCCCGCCATTGCGGGCGCCGTGATTGCGGCTGTCACGAGCAATCTCCTGTGCTGGCTGTGCGTGCCGCTGTTCATCGTGGTAGGGCTGGCGCGCGCGCTGCAGATGTACCGCTACCAGCAGCGCAATTCCCGGCTCACCGTCGAAGAGTCCGTGACCTGGGAGAAGCGCTACCGGATCGGCACCATCGCCTACGGCATTTCGCTCGGCATCTGGGGCGTCACCGTGCTGCTCACGACCGATGATGCCGCCGCGCACATGCTGTGCGTGACCACGGTGGTCGCCTACACCTCGGCGGGGGTAGGGCGGACCTTCGGCCGGCCGCAGATCTTCCACCTGCATCTGTTGATGTCGATCGGTCCCCTGATCCTGGCGCTGATGTATGTCGGCGGCCCCTATCACATCGCCCTTGCGCTGCTCAGCCTGGTGTTCTTCAGCGCCATCCGGCACCTGACCTCCAGCCTGCAGCGCATTTACGTCAACGCCTGGATCGCCAAGGAGCGCGAGGCCGCGCTGGCGGGCCAGTTCGATACCGCGCTGAACAACATGCCGCACGGCCTGTGCATGTTCAGCGCCGACGGCCGCGTTGCGGTGATGAACCACCGCTTCATCGAGATGATGCAGCTGTCGGACGATTTCGTGCAGCGCGGCGCCAGCGCCACCGACATCTGCAACGCCTGCGTCCTGTCCGGCTCGATCTCGGCCGCGGCCGCGCAGCAGATTCTCTACGAGATCGAGAGCTCGCAGCGCGGCGATATCGTCACCAGCGATCCGGATCCCACCAAGAACCGCTCGCTGGACTGGACCTTCCAGCCGATGGCCGGCGGCGGCACGGTGGTGCTGGTCGAGGACATCACCGAACGCAAGGACGCCGAGGCCCGGATCAGCCACCTCGCGCGCTACGACGAGCTGACCGCGCTGCCCAACCGCGTCAATTTCCGCGACGAGATCGGCCGGCTGCTCGCCATGCAGCACGGCGACCATCGCTCCGCATTGCTGTTCGTCGACCTCGACCAGTTCAAGCAGGTCAACGATACGCTCGGTCATCCCTGCGGCGACCAACTGCTCTGCGCGGTCGCCGAGCGGCTGCGCGAGATGCTGCGGCCGGAAGATTTCGTGGCGCGGTTCGGCGGCGACGAGTTCGTCGTGTTCCAGCAGAACATCCACTCGCACGAGGACGCTGCGGCGCTGGCGCGGCGCATCGTCGACCGCCTCAGCGAGCGCTACAAGATCGACAACCACCTGGTCGAGATCGGAGCCAGCGTCGGCATCGCGATGACCGCGCCCGGCGTCGGCGCCGACACGTTGCTGAAGAACGCCGACATGGCGCTCTACCGCGCCAAGGCCGACGGCCGCGGCACCTTCTGCTTCTTCCGCGACGAGATGGCGCAAACCGTCGAGGCCCGCCGCATCCTCGAGCTTGACCTGCGCAAGGCGCTCGCCAACGAGGAATTCGAGCTGTTCTACCAGCCGCTGATCAACCTGAAGTCCGGCAAAGTCAGCACCTGCGAGGCGCTGTTGCGCTGGAATCATCCGGCGCGCGGCACGGTCTCTCCGGTCGACATCATCCCGGTCGCGGAGGACATGGGTCTGATCGTCGATCTCGGCCGCTGGATCCTGCGCAAGGCCTGCATGGAATGCATGAAGTGGCCCGAGGCGGTCAGCGTCGCGGTCAACTTCTCGCCGCAGCAGTTCCACCAGCGCGACGTGCTGAGCGAGGTTCGCTACGCGCTCGAGGTCTCCGGGCTGCCGGCGCACCGTCTCGAGATCGAGATCACCGAATCCTCGCTGCTGCACAACACCGAGCTGACCCACGACGTGCTCTCGCAACTGCGCTCGCTCGGCGTGCGGATCTCGCTGGACGATTTCGGCACCGGCTACTCGTCGCTCAGCTACCTGCACAATTTCCCGCTGCAGAAGGTCAAGATCGACCGCTCCTTCCTCGAGGGCATCGACAGCGACCGTCCGCTGACGCTGCTGCGCGGGGTGGCGCGGCTGTCGGCGGATCTCGGCATGTCGGTCGTGGTCGAGGGCATCGAGACCAATGAGCAGCTCGAACTGATCAGCGCCGATGGCGCGGTGACTGAAGCACAGGGATACCTGTTCAGCCGGCCGGTTCCCTCCGTCCGCATCCGCCAGCTGCTCAATGCCTCGCACGGTCGGCGGACCGACGAGCAACTGCACGTGGTTCCCTCGCGCTCGATCGCCTGACCCGGCGCAATACCCTCAATCGATAGTTGTGAGATCCTTCGGCTGCACCATTCGTGGTGTGCCCTTGCGGCCAGTGGTTAACTGTATTGCCTCGATTGCTTTGACGGAAATTAAGAAGCTGTTAATCTTTTGGCTCGCGCGTTGAAGTTGTTGAGTTGTTCAGGGAGTACCAAATGAGGTCCGCGGCCGAAGCCATCAAGCCCGCGACAGGAAGGCTTGCGGACCCTCTGGATCAAGTCGATTACCGCCTCGCTCAGACCCCGGAACAGAAAGACGAGATCTACCGGCTTCGCTATCGCGCCTATCTGCGCGAAGGCGCGATCCGGCCCTCCGCGGACGAGCGGGTCGTCGACCGGTTCGATGATGCGCCGAATGCCTGGGTCTTCGGTGTCTATCTGCAAGGCGAACTCTGCAGCTCGATCCGCATCACCGTGGTGACGCCGGAATGGCGTACCTCGCCGACGCTCGAGGTGTTCGGCGACGTGCTGCTGCCGAAGCTTGATCAGGGTCTGGTGTTCATCGACTCGACGCGCTTCGTCGCGGATCCCGAAAAGGCCCGGAACAATCCGGAACTGCCTTATGTCACGGTGCGCCTCGGCTCGACCGCGGGTGTGCATTTCAATGCCGATTACGGCCTTGCACCGGTTCGGCCCGAGCACATGGCGTTCTACCGGCGCGTGTTCCTGCACGAGACCTGGTCGGAGCCGCGGCTCTATCCCGGGCTGGTGAAGCCGGTCGGCTTGATGGCGTCGCATCTACCGACGGTGCGGGAACGCGTGCTGGCCCGCTATCCCTTCCTGCGCTCGAGCGCCTTCGAGCGGCGAATGCTGTTCGACCGTGAAGGCCAGTTGCAGCCCGACGGCGTCGTGCAGCCGTTCGAGCGCGCGTCGATCGTGCCGAATCCCTGAGGAAATCGGCATTCTCATCGATTCAGTGTCGATCGACTGTTGCGCGCAGGCCAAATTGTCCTGCAAAAGCGGCCGGTTCCCGCGAACCTGGCCTTCCCTTCACCATCGCGCCACATTTGCCACCCATTAACCATCGGGGGCGCTTTTCGCCATTGCCTGGCATTTGATGGGGTCCAGCAAGGTCTCGTCAAGGTTGACGGAACGTTCGCTTAACCATCGCCCTGTAGACCGATTGGGTAGTACGAAGAGCGCGAGCGTGGAGGCTCCGGGAATGAATTATCTCCAGGGTATGAAGCTGGTTGCGGTTCTGGCGGTGGCGCTGTCGATGGGTGCCTGCGCCAACAAGAACCCGTTGGACGCCAATGGCGCAATTGGGGGCGCCGCGACCCCGGGCAGCCAGCAGGATTTCGTGGTCAATGTCGGCGACCGCGTGTTCTTTGAGAGCGATCAGACCGATCTGAGCCCGCAGGCGACGGCGACCCTCGACAAGCAAGCGCAGTGGCTGCAGACCTATAACCGTTACTCCTTCACCATCGAAGGTCATGCCGACGAGCGCGGCACCCGCGAATACAACATCGCGCTCGGTGCCCGCCGTGCCCAGTCGGTCCGCGCCTATCTCGCCTCGCGCGGCATCGATCCGAGCCGCATGCGCACCATTTCCTACGGCAAGGAGCGTCCGGTCGCGGTCTGTAACGACATCTCCTGCTGGTCGCAGAATCGTCGCGCCGTCACTGTGCTGAACGCCAGCTCCTGACGCGATCCGAGATAACTGCTTTCAAGCCGGCGCCTTCGGGCGCCGGTTTTGTTTTGGCCACGTGAAAGCCCGGCCTGACGTCATCAAGATGAACGAAGCTGCGCGCAATTGGCCGCTTGCTTGTTCCAGCGTCCGTACTAAACCGGTATCCCGCGACGCTGACCCGGATTTGAAGTGCCAGTCACAATTCCGGCGTACTCCGTCTTTCAATGTCGCTCGCTTTTCACGTCGATCTCGTCGTCAGGGCAAAATGTCATCCAGGATTCATTTTCTTTCTTCCGCCGCGGCGATCGCGGCGCTGTTCGCCGTTTCCGCGCCAGTGTTTGCCCAATCCGACGATTCCGATGCCGAAATGCGGATCGAGCGGCTCGAAAACCAGCTGCGGCAGCTGACCGGCCAGAACGAGGAGCTGCAATACCGCAACCGTCAGCTCGAGGAACGCTTGCGCCAGCTCGGCGGCCAGCCGCCAGGCCCTGGTGGACAGGCCCCAGCGGCGCAGCCCGGCGTCGCGGCGGTGCCGCCGGCGCAGCAACCGCAGGCCTACCCGCAAGCGCAGCCGGGCTACGCCCAGCCCCAGCAAGGCTACGGCCAGCCGCAGCAAGGATATGGCAGGCAGCCGCAGGGCGGCTATGACCAGCAGCAACAGATCGCGGCGCCCGCGCCGGTCGTGCAGGAGCCCGCGCCGGCGGCGGCTTCCGGCCGCCGCGGTCGCGGCGATGCGTTCGATCCGAGCCAGAACCCGAACGCCCCTGGCGCCCCGCGCGTGCTCGGTGGCGGCGGCCAGATGCCGGTGCAGAGCAATGCGGCGGTCGGTGCCCCCGGCGGCCGCGGGGCGGGCGAGCCGCTCGATCTCGGCAACACAAGCCCGCAGCGTGCCCCCGGCGCGAGCGCGGCCCTGACCACATTGCCCCCGTCGGCCACGCCGAAGGACGAGTTCGACCTCGGCATCGGCTACATGCAGCGCAAGGACTATGCGCTCGCCGAAGAGACGATGAAGAACTTTGCGGTGAAATATCCGAGCGATCCGCTGGTGGCGGACTCGCAATACTGGCTCGGCGAAAGCTATTTCCAGCGCCAGCAATATCGCGACGCTGCGGAGACCTTCCTCGGCGTGACCACCAAGTTCGACAAGTCCGCGAAGGCGCCCGACGCGCTGCTGCGGCTCGGCCAGTCGCTGGCGGCGCTGAAGGAAAAGGAAGCCGCCTGCGCCGCGTTCGGCGAGATCTCGCGGAAGTACCCGCGCGCGTCCGGCGGGGTCAAGACCGCGGTTGACCGCGAGCAGAAGCGCGTGAAGTGCTAAACCAGATGCGGGAAGGCCGCTTTCGGCCTCTCCGCCAGCAGCTGGTTTTGCGATGCCCGACGATCAATCCGCTATCCCGGCAAGGGACGCCAAGCGCCTGTTCGCGGGCCTCGCGGGCGCGCCGGCGATCCTGCTTGCGGTGTCCGGCGGTCCCGATTCAGTCGCGCTGATGTGGCTGGCCGCGCGCTGGCGCCGTGCGCTAGCGCAGGGACCGCGGCTGGTGGCGGTCACCGTCGATCACGGCCTGCGTCCTGAAGCGGCTCGCGAGGCGCGCGACGTCAAGCAGCTGGCGCGAAGTCTCGAGTTGCCGCATCACACGTTGCGTTGGACTGGACCAAAGCCTGGAACCGGCGTGCCGGCGGCCGCGCGCGCGGCCCGCTATCGCCTGCTCGCGCAGGCCGCACGCAAGCATGGCGCCACGCATATCTTGACCGCGCACACCCGTGACGATCAGGCCGAGACGCTGTTGATGCGGATGCTGCGCGGCAGCGGCGTTGCGGGCCTCTCGGCTATGGCGCGCGAGACCGAGCGCGACGGCGTCTTGCTGACACGGCCGCTGCTCGACATCTCCAAGGCGCAGCTGATCGCGACGCTGAAGAAGGCGCGCATCGGCTTTGCCGACGATCCGACCAACCGCGATCGATCCTACACGCGTCCACGGTTGCGCGCGCTGATGCCGATGCTCGCGGAGGAGGGCGGCGACGCGCGGAACCTGGCGCGGCTCGCCGCAAGGATCGCGCGCGCCAACGCCACCCTGGAACTGCTGGTCGACGGCGCCGAACACTATCTTGCGTTGAAAAGCGAGGATAACCCTCGTACCGGCTTCGACGCTGCGCTGTTCGCGGTGATGCCCGAGGAAATCCGCGTCCGTCTGCTCAAGCGCGCGATCGACCGCGTCGGGCATGAGGGGCCGGCCGAACTCGGCAAGGTCGAAACCCTGCTCGCCGCGGTCGATCAGGCCATCGATGGCGCCTTGGGAAAACGCGAATCCAAGCTGAAACAGACGCTTGCCGGAGCGGTCATCAGCGTCGCCGCCGGCCGTATCAGGATCGGGCCGGCGCCACCCCGCCGGGCGCGCTCCCGCTGAGCCGGGTTCGATTGTTTCAATCGCTGTCATAATCCGGCAAGGAGGCTTAACCACCCCGGAAAAACACCGGATTCAGCGCCATTTTTTGACCGGGAATCGCGCTAGGATGCGGTAAATAGTCGTGCGTGGTTCCCTTGGCATCGACCCCAGCGGCACCTAGATTGTAAGGCATCGACGGGATGGATTCCCTGGGGATTCCCACAGAGCCTGCCCAAGGATTAGAGAGAGGCCGCGATCCGCGCGACCACGAAGGAAGACCATGAACGCCAATCTGCGGAATTTCGCCCTCTGGGTCATCATTGTCCTGCTGTTGCTGGCGTTGTTCACGCTTTTCCAGAATCCTGGCCAGCGTTCGTCGTCCTCGGACATCTCGTTCTCGCAGCTTCTCACTGAGGTCGATCAGGGCCATGTCCGTGACGTCGTGATCCAGGGGCCTGAGATTCACGGCACGTTCAACAATGGCACGAGCTTCCAGACCTACGCGCCGAGCGATCCGTCGCTGGTGAAGCGTCTCTACGACGCCAAGGTGCAGATCACCGCGAAGGCGCCCGGCGACAACGTGCCGTGGTTCGTTTCGCTGCTCGTCTCCTGGTTGCCGTTCATCGCGCTGATCGGCGTGTGGATATTCCTGTCGCGGCAGATGCAGGGCGGCGCCGGCAAGGCGATGGGCTTTGGCAAGTCGCGCGCCAAGATGCTGACCGAGGCGCACGGCCGCGTTACCTTCGAGGACGTCGCGGGTGTCGACGAGGCCAAGCAGGATCTGCAGGAGATCGTCGAATTCCTCCGCGACCCCGGCAAGTTCCAGCGGCTCGGCGGCCGGATTCCGCGCGGCGTGCTGCTGGTCGGCCCTCCCGGCACCGGCAAGACGCTGATCGCGCGCGCGGTGGCGGGCGAAGCCAATGTGCCGTTCTTCACCATCTCCGGTTCTGACTTCGTCGAAATGTTCGTCGGCGTCGGCGCGAGCCGTGTCCGCGACATGTTCGAGCAGGCCAAGAAGAACGCGCCCTGCATCATCTTCATCGACGAAATCGACGCGGTCGGCCGTCATCGCGGCGCCGGTCTCGGCGGCGGCAATGACGAGCGCGAGCAGACGCTGAACCAGTTGCTGGTCGAGATGGACGGCTTCGAGGCCAATGAGGGCGTGATCCTGATCGCGGCGACCAACCGTCCCGACGTGCTCGATCCCGCGCTGCTGCGTCCCGGCCGCTTCGACCGCCAGGTCGTGGTGCCGAACCCGGACGTCGTCGGCCGCGAGCAGATCCTCAAGGTTCACGTCCGCAAGGTGCCGCTGGCGCCGGATATCAACCTCAAGACCATCGCGCGCGGCACCCCGGGCTTCTCGGGCGCCGACCTGATGAACCTCGTCAACGAGGCTGCGCTGACCGCCGCCCGCCGCAACAAGCGGATGGTGACGCAGGCCGAGTTCGAAGAGGCCAAGGACAAGGTGATGATGGGCGCCGAGCGCAAGTCGCTCGTGATGACCGAGGAAGAGAAGTTGCTGACGGCCTATCACGAGGGCGGCCATGCCATCGTCGGCCTCAACGTCGTCGCGACCGATCCGATACACAAGGCGACCATCATTCCGCGCGGCCGTGCGCTGGGCATGGTGATGCAGCTGCCCGAGCGCGACAAGCTCTCGATGTCGCTCGAGCAGATGACCTCGCGCCTCGCTATCATGATGGGTGGCCGCGTCGCCGAAGAGCTGATCTTCGGCCGCGAGAAGGTGACCTCGGGCGCCGCCTCCGACATCGAGCAGGCGACCCGCCTTGCACGCATGATGGTGACGCGCTGGGGCCTCTCGGAAGAGCTCGGCACCGTCTCCTATGGCGAGAACCAGGACGAGGTGTTCCTCGGCATGTCGGTCTCGCGCACGCAGAACGCGTCCGAGGCGACCGTGCAGAAGATCGACTCCGAGATCAGGCGTCTGGTCGAGGAAGGCTACAACGAGGCGACCAAGATCCTCACCGAGAAGCGCGAGGATCTCGAGGCGCTCGCCAAGGGCCTGCTCGAGTTCGAGACGCTGACCGGCGACGAGATCATCGACCTCTTGAAGGGCAAGAAGCCCAACCGCGAGTCGGTGCTGGAGCCGTCGACGCCGCGCGCATCCGCCGTGCCGCCGGCCGGCAAGCCGCGCCCGCGTCCCGATCCGGACACCGGCATGGAGCCGCAGCCGCAGGCGTAAGCCTCGCCCGCGATGGCCGGCACGTGCGGCAAACCAGTTGTGCAAAAGCTCGGCCTCAAGCCGGGCTTTTGTATTTTTGTCGACGGGTTGTCCGTTCCCTACGGTGACGTTGTCGGCGAACTGCCCGCCGATGTGCTGGTGGCGAAGACCGCACGCGCACCGCTCGATGCCGTGCACCTGTTCGCCGCCAAGGCCCAAGGGCTTGCGGCCAAGCTGCGGCGTTACCGTCAGGCGATCGCCCTTGACGGAATGATCTGGGTGTCGTGGCCGAAGAAGAGCTCGGGTGTCGCGACCGATCTTACGGAGAGACAGGTCCGCGAAACCGGGCTCGCGAACGGCCTGGTCGACGTCAAGGTCTGTGCGGTCGATGACGTCTGGTCGGGACTGAAATTCGTGATCCCCGTCAAGGACCGCGGCAAGCGCTGAGATCGCGCCTTGCGAATATCCTTGGCCCCCGTTGCGGCGCCGTGGCATCCTCGCGCCAAGCCGTCAAACGGCACGGCCGCGTTGTCTGAAGGCGCGGCAAGAAAAGGGGAGGGGAGGCCGATGCGCAAGGCATTCGGCGCGCTTGGCGCCATTTCGTTCCTGCTGCTGCCCACGTCTTCCGTCGCCGCCGAGATGCGCGGCGTCACCTCAACCGAAATCAGGATCGGCCAGACCATGCCCTATAGCGGGCCGGTGTCGGCGTTCGGCGCACTCGGCAAGGGCGAGGCCGGCTATTTCAGGATGCTGAACGAGCGCGGCGGCATCAACGGCCGCAAGATCAACTTCATCTCGCTGGACGATTCCTACGCGCCGCCGAAGACGGTGGAGCAGACGCGCCGCCTCGTCGAGGGCGACGAGGTCGCGCTGATCTTCTCCTCGATCGGCACCGCGCACAACACCGCGATCGCAAAGTACCTGCAGGGCAAGAACATCCCGCAGCTGTTCCTGGCCTCCGGCGCCTCGAAATTCGGCGACGTCGCGCAATTCCCGCAGGCGACGATGGGCGTGCAGGCGCCGTTCCGCTACGAGGCACGGCTGTATGCGCGCTACGCGCTGGCAAAGAATCCGAATGCAAGGTTCGCCGTCATCTCGCAGAACGACGACTACGGCCGCGATTATCTCGCCGGCATCAAGGACGTCCTCGGCGAGAAGTATGATGCCGTCGTCACCGTTGCGACCTATGAGATCACGGATCCGACGATCGACTCCCAGATCGTCAAGCTGAAGGCCACCAATGCCGACGTCTTCGTGATCGCGGCGACGCCGAAATTCGCGGCGCAGTCGATCCGCAAGGCCTTTGAGATCGGCTGGCGGCCGATGACTTTCCTGTCCAACACAGCGGTGTGGATCTCGACCGTGATGCAGCCTGCCGGCCTCGAGGCCGGCACCGGCATCATCTCTACGGCCTATGTGAAGGACCCGGACGATCCGGCCTGGAGCGACGATCCCGGCATGAAGGGCTGGCGCGAGTTCATGACCAGATACGTGCCGGAAGGCGACCAGCACGACACCAACTACGTCAACGCCTACAACAGCGCGATGGCGCTGGAGGCGGTGCTGAAGGCCTGCGGCGACGATCTCTCGACCGAGAACATCCTGCGTCAGGCATTCGCGATCAAGGGCCTGGAATTGCCGATGCTGCTGCCGGGCATCAAGGTCAACACCTCACCGGCCGACCACGTGCCGGTCGATCAGATGCAGCTGATGCGTTTCAACGGCAAGACCTGGGATCGCTTCGGCGAGCTCCAGACGGGGAATTGAGGACGGGTATTATCGCCATTCTAAGCCCGTCATCCTGAGGAGCCGCGAAGCGGCGTCTCGAAGGATGAATCGGCCACAATGCGGCCGTGCATCCTTCGAGGCTCGCTCCGCTCGCACCTCAGGATGACGGGACAAGCAGCGCGCGACGCTTGAGGAAGCAATAGCGTACGCTACTTCGCCCCCTCGGCCGCCGCCGCCGCGCCGGCCTTGGCATTGTCCGACCGCACATGGATGACGGCAATGTCGTCCTTGTACAGCCGCTTCCAGCCCTTCAGATGATCCAGCGCGTTGCCGGCGGGAGAGTCCGAGCTCAGCAGCGTGGCATCGATCCGGTACTTGTCGAGCAGGCCCAGCAGCTGGCCGACGTCGCGGGCATCGAGCGCATCGTAATAGTCGAGCACGAATTGCTCGCCATAGAGCTCGGCGCGGCCGTCTATGAACACTTTCATGTCTCGGCTCACCATGTAGCCGCCAAACGGCGCGGTGCTGAACACGCGCTGCGCCTTGTGCTGCTGCAGCACATCGACCGCGGCAACGGGCGAGAACATCGGCAGGAACTTGAACTGATGCTGCGCGACGAACATCGCCGTCGTCACCCAGGCGCCGATCACCATCGCGATCACAGCCAGGATCGTGACGAGCGGGAATGAGCGCGTTTCTCCGAAGCGGGCGGCGGTGGCGCCTGTCGTTCCCCATTGCTCGGCGATCGGCTTGGCGAGCACCAGCGGAGCGATGAACGCGAACACCTCGATGTTGCGGACATGGCTCAGCGCCATCCAGATCAGCCCGAGCAGCAGCAGGATCCGCGGCACCGACAGCGTCAGCCTGCGATAGCAGATCAGGCCGATCAGACCGAGCAGCGTGGCTTCGAAGAAGCTGGGCTTGCTGAAATCCGCCGGCTTCCATTCCCCGATCAGCGTCAGCAATTTGCCGAGGCTGAGGATCTTGGTCGCGCCGAGCAGGCTATTCCAGCCATAGGGCGTCAGGCAACTCGCGGCCAGCGCGGCGAGCCCGAACAGGCCCCATCGCACGACAAGCTGACGGCGGCGGCCGGGCTCCGCGTTCCACACCGCCTCCAGTCCGATCGGTCCGATCAGCGCCAGGCCGAGAACGAAGCCGCCATGCAGATTGGCCCACAGCGTCATCAGCGGCAGCAGCCACCATGACGGTGAGGTGCGGCGATCCGCGGCCACGAGCAGGCCGCCGATGAACGCCAGCAGCACCGGCAGCCCCAGTACATGCGGCCGCGCCAGAAAGTGGATCGTCGACAACAGCAGCGCCAGCGCCGCGATCAGGAGCGCGCGCGCCGGATCGAAATACGGGCTCAACAGATGCAGGAAGATCGCGACCGTCGCGCCGATCGCCATCGACGACAGGATCACCGGTCCGGCCCAATCGCCGCCGTACACGAGCGCGTACACCACCTGCGCCAGCCACGAGCTCGAGATCCAGGGCTCGCCGAAACGGGTGAACGAGAACACGTCCGATGTCGGCATCGCGCCGTGTTCGAGAATCCACTGTCCGACCCTGATCTGCCACATCGTGTCGGAATCACGCAGCAGGATTTCGCCGGCCGAGAGATAAAACAGATAGGCGCCCACGGCGGCGCACAGCGGCACCAGTCCTCGTGCCGCGCTACGGCTGCTCACGCTGCTGGTGATGGAGAGTGACATGCGCTTTCTTGCTTGTTTCGGCCGGGGCATCCAGAGCCAACGCCACGCGTGACGCCAGCGCGCACTCGACCACGGCTTCCGATAAATTCGGGTAAATGCCGCAGCGATATCGCGCGCATGCGCAAGATCAGATGTCTCGATTTCGAGCGATCGCCTTAGCCAGCGATTTACCATCGCGGCCCTGATCCGGTTCGGGAGGGGCCGGAGCGCCGCCGGCTCAATCAGAGGTGGTACCAGAGGTTGCAAAAAATCCTTACAATTCCAGCTTGTCATTCAGTCTGAATAGTTGTTCACTTCTTCAGACGATTGCGGGATCAATCGTTCAAAACGTTGAAGACTCGTGTGTTCTGCCGGTGGGCGCCGGCCGGGGCGCACGGCGGGGGGACGGAACGCCATGGTTTACCGGCGAACTCATCAGGTCGTGAAACGGCTGGCCGCACGGCGCAGCGCCATCCTGTCGGCTGCGCGGGACGCGGCGGCGGCGGGCGGCATGGCGGCGGTCCAGATCGCACCCGTCGCGGTGCGGGCCAATGTCGCGGCCGGAACGGTCTACCGCTATTTCCCGTCGAAGGCCGAGCTGATCTCGGAACTGATCACGGAAGTCTCGCGCGACGAGCTCACCGCGATCCGGCGCGCCGCCGATGCCGCGCCAGGGCCGTCATCGGCGCTCGCCGCTGCGGTGACGACGATCGCCGTCCACGTGCTCTCGCAACGCAAGCTTGCCTGGGGCATTTTGGCCGAGCCGGTCGACGTCGACGTCACCGCCTCGCGCCTCGCCAGCCGCCGCGATATTTCCGGCGAGCTTGCCATGCGCATCGATGCCGCGGTGCGCGCTGGCCACCTGCCGGCGCAGGACACGGCGCTGGCCGCCACCGCCTTGCTCGGCGCGCTGCACGAGGCGCTGGTCGGCCCGCTGGCGCCGTCCAATCTCGACGATCCGATCAAGCTGCGTGACGCGGTGCAGACCGTGACGCTGCTTGCGCTGCGCGCGGTCGGCGTGATGGACGCACGCGCGCGTGGCCTGGTGGTGCAGGCAACGACCCCGGCGAAGGCGCTGGTCGGCGCCTGAGGCCAACACGCGCGAAGAACACTTCTGTCGCAATGGCGTTGTAGTTTTGCGGGCTGGGTTCAACCAACCTCACGGAGCAACGCATGACGACGACCCATGGCTCGGCCAAATGGCAGGGCGGCATCAAGGACGGCAAGGGCGCGATCTCGACCAAGAGCGGCGCGCTTTCGGATTACCCCTACGGCTTCGCCAGCCGCTTCGAGGGCAAACCGGGTTCGAACCCGGAGGAGCTGATCGGCGCGGCGCATGCCGCCTGCTTCACGATGGCGCTGTCGCTGATTCTGGGCGAAGCCAAGCTTACGGCGGAGCATATGGAGACCAAGGCCGATGTGACCCTGGAGAAGGTCGCCGACGGCTTCGCCATCACCGCGGTGCATTTGACGCTGTCGGCGAAGATCCCGGGCGCCGACAACGCGACGTTCCAGGAACTGGCCGGCAAGGCGAAGGCCGGGTGTCCGGTGTCGAAGCTGCTCAACACCAAGATCACGCTCGACGCGTCGTTGCAGGGTTGATCGCCGCGCGGCGGGCTAGCGCGTTTTCGAGCGAAGTGGGCACCGGTTCGCGTGAAGAAAACGCGTCAAACAAGAATCTAGAGCTGCGCGTCGCCCCTCGGGCCGACCGAGGCGATGCGCAGCATGTTGGTGGTGCCGGGCGCGCGCAGCGGCACGCCGGCGACGATGATGACGCGCTGGCCGGCCTTGGCAAAACCGTCGCGGAACGCAATCGAGCCGGCGCGGTCGACCATGTCGTCGAGATCGTGCGCGTCCTCGGCGACCACGCAATGCACCCCCCACACCACCGACAGCTTGCGGCCGGTGACGAGGTTCGGCGTGATCGCGACCACCGGCACCTTGGGCCGCTCGCGCGCCACCCGGATCGCGGTCGAGCCTGATGACGTCCAGCAGATGATCGCCGACAGGTCGAGCGTCTCGGCGATCTGCCGCGCAGCGTCGGCAATGGCGTCACCCACCGTCGCTTCGGGATCGACTCGCTGCGCGTTGATCACGTTGCGATAGGTCGGGTCGCGCTCCACTTCCTCGCCGATGCGGTTCATGGTCGAGACCGCCTCCACCGGGAATTTGCCGGCGGCGGATTCCGCCGACAGCATGATGGCGTCGGCGCCTTCGTAGACGGCGGTGGCGACGTCGGAGACTTCGGCGCGCGTCGGCACCGGCGCCTGGATCATCGATTCCAGCATCTGGGTTGCGACCACCACCGGCCTGCCGGCGCGGCGCGCCATCCGGATCATCTGCTTCTGCAGGCTCGGCACCCGTTCCAGCGGCAGTTCGACGCCGAGATCGCCGCGCGCCACCATCAGCGCGTCCGACGCTTCGATGATGTCGGCAAGGCGGTCGATCGCCTGCGGCTTCTCGATCTTGGCCATCACGGCGGCGCGGCCGCGGATCATCTTCTTGGCCTCGATCACGTCCTCGGCACGCTGCACGAAGGACAGCGCGACCCAGTCGATCCCCTCCGGCAGCGCGGCTTCCAGGTCGGCGCGGTCCTTTGCGGTCATCGCCGACACCGGCAGATCGGTATCGGGCAGGCTGACACCCTTGCGGTCCGACATCTTGCCGCCGATCACGACGCGCGTGACCGCGCGCTCGGGCGAGGTTTCCTCGGCGATCAGCCGCACCTTGCCGTCGTCGAGCAACAGAGCATGGCCCGGGCGGAGCGCGGCGAGGATCTCCGGATGCGGAAGCTGGACGCGGCTGTTGTCGCCCGGCGTCTTGTCGGAATCCAGAATGAAGCTCTGGCCGTTCTTGAGCTGGGTCGAGCCCTCCGCGAACGAGCCGAGCCGCAGCTTCGGCCCTTGCAGGTCGACCAGGATGCCGATCGGCCGGCCGTAGCTCGATTCGACATTGCGGATGGTCTTGACCAGCTCCCGCATCTTGTCATGCGGGGTATGGCTCATGTTGATGCGGAAGACGTCGGCGCCCGCCTCGAACAGCTTGCGGATCATCGCGCTGTCTGAGGAGGCCGGGCCGAGTGTTGCGAGGATCTTGATGCGACGCAGTCGTCTCATTGTTTGTTTCCGGGTGGTGCGGCTGGCGGCAGACCAGACGCGCCCGGAGGCGCTGCGCCCGGCGGCGGGTTGGGCAGGCCCGGCATCGCCCCGGGACTTCCTGGACCCACGCCGCCCGGCATTCCCGGTACTTTCTGCGGCTGTTGTTCGTTGGCTTCGGTCAGCTGGACTGTCCATGCACGCTGCTCGCCGGTGTCGACCTCGAAGAAGCCGGTGCGGTCAAACCCGCGCGCCAGGCAATTTTCGGTGCCCTTGATGGTGAATTCCTTGTCGCGCGAGCACATGAAGGCCTGGCCGGACCATTCGCCGCCGCGATCATAGTCGAGAGCGTAGATGTAGTAGTAGCGCGCCACAAGGTTGCCGCGCAGCAAGGTCTCGCAGGTGCGCGACGACACGTTCCACCAGCCCTCGGTGGTCCAGCCCTCGGCGTCCTTGTAGCCGAGCGCGATGCCGACGCGGCTCGAGGTGTTGTTGCAGAGCCGGAAATCGGCGGCCGCCGGACTCGTCCACAGGCAGGCCGCGACAAGCGCCAGCACCGGCAGCAGGCCGACCAGGATCAGGCGGATATTGCGGGGAGCTGAGGCGAGGGAATCTGTTGGGCTCATGCAGCGAAGCTATATCAAATCATGGACGATTTCGCGTGCCCGGCCGGCACTGTCAACGGGCGGGCGCCCGTCTGCGACGCTGCCGGACCGTGGCCGGAGTGGCCGGACAGGTCCGTTCTGCGCGCCGATATGGCAAAATCTGTGACAATTCCCACCTGATATCAATATGGTGAGCGCGACACACGGGATCACGATCATGAGCATTGACGACAAAACCAGAACGGAACTCGAGGCCGCGGTCTTCCGGCGTCTCGTCAGCCACCTACGCAACCGCACCGATGTGCAAAACATCGACCTGATGAACCTCGCCGGCTTCTGCCGCAACTGCCTGTCCAACTGGATGAAGGAAGAGGCCGACGCCAAGGGCCTTGCGGTGAGCAAGGACGAGAGCCGTGAGGCGGTCTACGGCATGCCGTATGAGGAATGGAAGGCGAAGCATCAGGGCAGCGCGACGCCGGAGCAGCTCGCGGCGATGAAGAAGGCCCAAAGCGGGCATTGAACCTCAGCCTGTGTGACGTCAGTTCCGCGGCCGTCCGCATCTCCTGTGGGCGCGCTGTGGATGAGCGCGATGTTTCCTTGACGGAACGCGCGCCAAAATCGAGGGTCGCCCGCAGCAAGCGGTGCGCGAGGCGCGTATTCGCGTAACATTTTGATACCTGTTCAGGAGTGCGCGATGGCCACCACGTCTGCCGCCGTCAAGGAAGAGCCCGCAACGCGATTTGCCAAGGACCAGCTCAAGTCCATCATCGAGCGCATCGAGCGGCTGGAAGAAGAGAAGAAGACGATCTCGGACGACATTCGCGACGTCTATGCCGAAAGCAAGGGCAACGGATTCGACGTCAAGGCGCTGCGCGCCATCATCCGTCTGCGCAAGCAGGATCCGAACGAGCGCCAGGAGCAGGAGACCATCCTGGAAACCTACATGCAGGCTTTGGGGATGCTCTGAGGCGGCCCAGCGGCCGCTCCTGCCGGGCGTTCGCCAAGGCGCCCCCAAGGCGTCCTCCAAGGCACGCCCCCAAAGGCTCAGGTCAAAGCTGCTGGCGGGCCTCCTGTCGAGGCTTGGGTGAAATCCCGGGATTTGCTACACTGCCGGCGAGGTAACCGGGCAGATCGTTCAGATGGACGTGCCAGGACCAGAGCGTCGGCTCGCTGCGGTCCTCGCCGCCGACATGGTCGGCTATAGCCGCCTGATGGAGGCTGACGAGACGGGCACCCTTGCGCGCCTCAAAACCCATCGCATCGAGCTGATCGATCCGGCCATCGCCAAGAATCGCGGCCGCATCATCAAGACCACCGGCGACGGCCTGCTGGTCGAATTCCACAGCGTCGTCGATGCGGTGCTGTGCGCGGCCGAGGTCCAGAACCGGATGGCGAAGCGCAACGCCGACGTCACGCCGGCGCGCTGGATGCAGTTTCGCATCGGCATCAATCTTGGCGATGTGATCGTTGACGGCGCCGATATCTTCGGCGACGGCGTCAACGTCGCGTCCCGCCTGGAGACGCTGGCCGAGCCCGGCGGCATCTGCATTTCCGGCGCGGTCCGCGATCAGGTCGGCGATCGCCTGGAAGATCTGAGCTTCGAGGATCTCGGCGACCAGACCGTCAAGAACATCGCGCGCCCGATCCGGGTTTTCCGCGTCCATCTCGAAGCCCGTGCCAGGCCCGTTCCGGAGCACCCGAGTGCGGTGGCCGCCCCTGTCGTCGCCAAGAAGCCCTCCATCGCCGTGCTGCCGCTCGTCAACATGAGCGGCGATCCCGAGCAGGAATTTTTCGCCGACGGGCTTACCGAGGACATCATCACCGAGCTGTCGCGCTTCCACGATCTGCTGGTGATCTCGCGCAACTCGACCTTCGTGTACAAGGGCAAGGCCGTGAAGGTGCAGGATGTCGGGAAGGAATTCGCCGTCGACTACGTGCTGGAGGGTAGCGTGCGGAAGGCGGGCGGCCGGATCCGCGTCACGGTGCAGCTGATCGACGCCGTGGCCGACCGGCACGTCTGGGCCGAACGCTACGACCGCGAGCTTGCCGACATCTTCGCCATCCAGGACGAGATGACGCGCGCGATCGTAGCGACCCTGCCTGGGCGCCTCGAGGCTGCCGCGCATGACCGCGTCAAGCGCAAGCCGACCGACAATATGGCGGCCTATGAGTGCGTGCTCGCCGCCAAGGTGCTGCATCATCGCTCGGCACGGGACGACAACGCGGAGGCGCAGCGCCTGCTCGAGCGGGCCATCGTGCTCGACCCGAACTATGCCCATGCCCACGCCTGGCGGGCCTGCGTGCTCGGCCAGACCTGGGTCTACAACTGGTGCACCGACCGCGACGCGACCATGGCGCAGGTCGCTGCCGAGCTCGAGATCGCGCTCAAGCTCGACGACAATGACAGCGACGTGCACCGGATCCTCGCCGCGCTGAACCTCAACCGCGACGACCACGACAAGGCGGCCTTCCACCAGGAGCGCGCGCTCGCGCTGAACCCGAATTACGACCTCGTCGTCGTGCAACAGGGCGAGCTCCTGACGTGGCTCGGGCGGCCCGAGGAAGGCATCGACTGGATCAAGCGGGCGATGCGCCTCAATCCGTTCCATCCGGAGCGCTTCTGGAGCCATCTCGGCCGGGCCTGCTATTGCGCCGAGAAATACGCTGACGCCGCCGAGGCGTTCTCGCGGATCACGCGCCCCGACCATACCCATCACGCCTTCCTCGCGGCGACCTTCGCGCAGATGGGCAACACGGTGGCGGCCTCCGCCCACGCCGCCGAGGTGCTGAAGCGCGAGCCGACCTTCTCGGTTGCCGCGCACCTGACAACCCAGCGCTACAAGTGCGAGCCCGATCGGGCGCGCTACGAGGCCGGCCTGCTCAAGGCAGGGCTGCCGGCCTGAACCGGCGCAAAGCTATCTTGTCGGTAGAAGCGCGGCTCAGCGCAGCGAGGCGGTGCGGAGCACGAAGGACTGGGTCGTCAGCAGGGCGGTCGCCGAGCCCGAGAAGCGGTCGCAGGTCATGCCCATCATCGGATCTTCCGAGAAGGTCATGACGACGGCGGCCTGCGGCTTCACGAAATGAGCCCGCATCATCGTCATGTCGGTGTCGCCAAGCACCGTGGTCAGCATGGCATTGCTGGCGCTCGGCGCCAGCATCACCACGCGCATCCAGATATCGTTACCCTTGGCAGCCGAGATCCGCGCGGAGGTCGTGATCACGCCCTGGCTCGGTGCGCCCTTGGCAACGACGGTGTTGATTTCGATGCTAGGAGCCGCGGCATTGCGCGTCGGGCGTACGTTGCGCGGGATCGGCGCGGTCGCTGCGACGATGTTGGCGCGATCGACCGGTGACGCCGCCGCCGGCGCATAGGCCAGCGCCTTGTTGAAGTTTTCGGTTGTCGTGCTGGCAGTGGTCTGCGGATCGGTACCGCCGACCGCCTCGCGGGCCTTCAGCGCGGCAATCTGCGCCGCCGACGCCTGCTTCGGCGCCTCACCCTCGTCGCCCCAGAAGCCGCGGGCGTTGATGATGTCGGCAGGCGATTGCGGCGCGGTGTTCTCGGCCACCTGCACCATTTGCACCGCGGGCTTCGCCTTCGGCATCGGGACGAGCTGGGCGTCGGCGGCGGCGAGCTGGATGGCGGCGGCGAACTGCGGCTTGGCGCGCGGCAGCGGAACCGGATCGGCGGCTTTGGCGGGCGCGGCGGCGGCCACCACGGTGTTGGCGGCGGGCTTGTCGTTCACGCTGGCCGCGCCTTCGTCTTCATCGTCACTCGGCTTGCCGCCACCGAACAGCTTCGCGAACAGGCTCGGCTTGCCGATGGTCGCGGCATCGTCACCATTGCCGCGGCGCTCGATGTCGGCCTTGGCGAGCTCATAGCCCTTGAGCGGCGTGCCGTCGGTCGGGACATGGACGGTGCGGCCGTCGGGGAACACCCTGACCAGCTGCTCGCGGGTCATGCGCGGCCAGTGGCGAATGCTGCCGGTGTCGAGATGGACGAACGGCGAGCCCGAGGTCGGATAGAAGCCGACGCCGCCGCGCTGCAGGCGGAGGCCCGCGTAGCGGATCTGCTCCAGCGGCACGCCCGGGATGAAGAAGTCCATCGCATGCCCCAGCATGTGCTGGCTGTGGCGCGCAACGCCCGAGGAGCGGCGGCGGAGCATGGCGTTGGTGGCAGGGGCGCGATAGGCGGAGATGATCTGGATCGGCTGCTTGCCGCCGACGTCGTTATAGACGTCCCACAGGATGTCGAAGAGGTGACGGTCCATCACCGTTTCATCCTGGGAGCGCCAGTCGCGCAGGAAGTGGTTGAGTTGCTTCAGCGCGCCTTCGTCGTAGCGGCCCTCGCGCTTGAAGGTGACGGTGAGGTCTTCGCCGGAATGGGTGTGGTGGAAGGAGAGGGTGCGGGTCTGGTTCAGCGCGGTGGCATCGTGCACCGATCCCGCGCCCGCCAACAGCAATAGCGCAGTCAGGCCGACTTGGTATCCGGCCTTAGGCAACGACAGCGGATTGCAGCGGCGTGCGAAGACAGCCAGCACTATGAGCCCACCCAGTCGACGAGCGTTCGGTCGGCATCTTTCGCAGACCCCCTGCGGAAGACGGTGAACGCTTTCTTAAAGCGGGAGGGTTAACCGAGGTTTACCGACCCGCCCCCAAGTTAGGCTTAACTAACTGGGCGACTGTGGCAAAAGATAGCCCTGCTCCCCAGCCGAGACCCGAAATGGTTAACGTAAACGATCTCGCCTTTTGAGCGAGATCGTTGATTTTGCTTCAAAATTTATCCCAATCGGGCGGAAATGCAGATTAGCGGGTGATCACCCGGCGCTGCTGCTGGGCCTGCCCACGACGGATCGGCTGCGGCTCCGGCTGTCCGAATCCCCCGAACAGGCGCTCGAAGAAGTTTGGTCCGGAGGAGCCAAAGCCGTTGTCGCCGGCGACATTGACGCCGGCGGGCAGGCTGCTGCTCGGCGGACGCGAGTAGCTCGGCTGGGCGTGCGCCACCACCGTCTCGAGATCCTTGCCGCGGCTGTTCCTGAGCAGCGACAGCATGGCGGCGTCGCGGCCGTAAACGTCCCTGCGGAATTGCAGCTTGCCAGCATCGTCCACAAACGCGGTCTGGTAGGTGATGTTCACCGGGATCGGCGTCGGGAATTTCAGGTCGACCTCGCTCGAGCCGTACATGCTGCGGATCCGCTCCGGCGTGTAGTGCTGGTTCGGCTCGGTGATGTTGAGCAGGACGGCGGCGTACTGATCGGGATTCTGCACGCGCATGCAGCCGTGGCTGAAAGCACGCTCGTCCTTCGCGAACAGGTACTTGTCCGGCGTGTCGTGCTGATAGACCAGGAACTTGTTCGGGAAGTTGAAGCGGATGCGGCCGAGTGCGTTGGCTTCACCCGGCGGCTGCGAGATGTGGATCGAGCCGTCGCGGTTGCGCTCGAGCCTGAGGCCCATGCGCTGCAGCACCGTCGGATCCTGCTGCAGGGCCGGCAGATACTCGTTGTAGATGATCGACGGCGGCACGTTCCAGGTCGGATTGACCGTGATGTACTTCATCGTCTCGGTCAAAAGCGGCGTGGCATGCTGGCCGGGCTTGCCGGTGACGACTCGGGTGGTCCAGACCGGCGCGCCGTTCTGCATCACCCTCAGCGTGTAGTCCGGGATGTTGAGGATCACATAGGCGTTGCCGACACTGGCGGCGCCGAGCTGGCGCGGCAGCCAGCGCCAGCGCTCCATGTTGACGATCACGGTGTCGATCTGCCGATCGCGCTTCGGATTGTTCAGCGCCTTGACCGTGCGCTCGTCGAGAACGCCCGTCGGCTTGAGGTCGACGCTGCTCTGGAATTTCTCCACGGCCCGCGCGACCGTCGCGTCATACTTGGTGCTGTCGGCATCCTCGGTGATGCCGAGCTTGTTGCGCAGGTCCGGCACGCGCGGATCGTCCATCTCGACCGCGGCCTGCTTCTTGCGCGCCGGCAAATATTTCAGCGCCGGGCCGTCAGCGATCGTGATGACCGGACCGTCGCCCTGGCCACGCAGCTCGGCGAGCTTCTTCTTCAGCTCCTTGTAGAGCTTCTGCTGCGGGTTATAGCCGTCGAGCGCGGCGGAGGCGTCCTTGGCGGAGGTCACATTGGCGAACACTTCCGCCGGATCGATCGGGTGCTCCGGATAGAGAATGTCCCCCGACACCTGCGACCAGTGCATGCGGCCGCTCTGGGCTTGGCGGGCATAGTCCAGCATGCCGGCCGCGAGCTTCAGCTCGGCGTCGGCCAGCGCGTCCGGCGAGGTCGCCGCGGCGAAATCCGGCGCCGGATAGTCTGATGCATCGAGGCCGTCGGCGGCCGCGTCCTTCAGGCGGGCAATGACGCCCTTGCCGGCGTCGGTGAGCTTGCCGGCCTTGGTGAAGACCGGTGCGTAGTCGCGCGCCGAGTAGAATTTCTCGGCCGCCGCGCGCTCGTTCTTGCGATCGAAGGTGCGCAGCGACTTGCTGGCGAGCAGTTCGCGCAGCTTGTCGGCAACCGGCTGATCCTCGGCGGCAACGTTGCTCGCTGCCTTCGCCGGTTCGCTCGCCGGAGCTGCGGCGGTCGCGGGAGCAGGCGCTGTGGCCGGCGCCGCGGCCGTTGCGGGCGCGGGGCTTGCGGCCGGCGCGGTGGCCGTTGCAGGGGCGGGGGCCGGCGGCGCGACCGCGGTATCGGTCTTCGGCGCATCGGCGGGCTTCGTGGCCGGCGCGGTCGCTACATCGGCGGGCTTCGGCTCGACCGCCTTTGCAGTCGCGCTCGGCTCTGCCGGCCTGGCGTCGACCGGCTTGGTCTCAGCAGGCTTGGCCTCGGTGGCTTGCACATCGGCGGGCTTCACGTCGGCCGGCTTGGCTGCATCGGGCAGCGCTGCGGTGGTGTCGGCCTTGAAATCGCTTGCGGTGGGGGGCGGCACGTTGGCCGGTTCGGGGCGCGGGATCGCCGCGTCGATCGCGAGTTCCGATGCGCTGGAGTGAGGCGTGTCCTGCGCGAGGGCCGAGGTCGCGGACACCGTGAGGAAGGTTGCCGCGACGGCCATCAATACGCGGTCAAATCCTCGACGGTTGTTCGAACAGTCACGCATCGTCACACCCCCTGGGTGAAACTGCCCCTCGTCAAACTGGAACAGTTCAATTCAGAATTTGGTTTCATAGCTTGCGCGAAGCGCCGGCCTCTCGATCGACTCGCACGCCTGCACACAACGAACGCAGACGATACATTTGCCCCTCTCATGCAGCCAGCGCCATGCGGGGCAACTCACGACAAACTGACCTCGAAGCAGCTGATTTCACTCCAGGCCGTGCGTTTTTGCCACGCGGCACAGCCTTTGTCTGTCACCGCCACGACACGGTTCAAAAGGTTCCCTGGTGTGGCCCTGTCGGCCTCAAGGGCTAAGTGGCGTCGCTTGCGCGCGCGCCGGCCGCAGCTTCGTCGAGCTTGCGGTAGAGCGTCGAACGGCCGATCTTGAGGCGGCGCGCGACCTCCGACATCTGTCCGCGGTAATGCGAAATCGCGAAGCGGATGATCTCGTTCTCGAGATCTTCTAAGGGGCGCACCTCGCCCGCGGCATTGAGCATCGCAAGGCCGCCGACGGTGGGCAGGGAAACAGCGACCGGTATTTCATTACCGGAAATCATGGCCGGAGCCGTGGAGGGCGACACCACCAGCGGCTCACCCTGCAGCGATTTGCCCTCCGGCACGGGATGCGCCGTTCCTTGCGGGAAATCGGCGAGCCCGAGCTGGTCGCCGTCGCTCATCACCACGGCGCGATACACTGTGTTCTCGAGCTGGCGGATGTTGCCCGGCCAGTCGAGCTGCGCGAGGTGCGCCATCGCCTCGCCGCTGATGCCGGTGATGTTGCGGTTTTCCTCGGCGCAGAACCGCGCCAGGAAATGCCGCAGCAGATGCGGGATGTCTTCGCGCCGCTGTCGCAGCGCCGGAATGGTCAGCGGCAGCACGTGCAGGCGATAGAACAGGTCCTCGCGGAACTGGCCGCCTTTCACGAGATCGAGCAGCTTGCGGTTGGTGGCCGAGATGATGCGAACATCGACCTTGACCGGCTTGCGGCCGCCGACCGCCTCGACGGTGCCTTCCTGCAGCGCGCGCAGCAGTTTCACCTGCGTGGCCAGCGGCAATTCACCGACCTCGTCGAGGAACAGCGTGCCGCCATGCGCTTCGACGAACTTGCCCTGATGGCGCTCGGTGGCGCCGGTGAAGGCGCCCTTCTCGTGGCCGAACAGGATCGATTCGACGAGATTGTCCGGGATCGCGCCGCAATTCACCGCAACGAACGGCCTGGCCTTGCGCTCGCCGCTGCCGTGAATGGCGCGCGCGAACAGTTCCTTGCCGACGCCGGATTCGCCCTCGATCAGCACCGGGATCGTCGAGGACGCGGCCTTTTGCGCGGTGCGCAGCACCCCGGCCATCGCCTCGCTGCGGGTGATGATGTCGGAGAAGGTCAGCCGGCCCTCGCGGCTGTGGCGGATCCGCTGCAATTCGCCCTTCAGCGCCGAGGCGTTGAGGGCGTTGCGCAGGGAAACCTGCAGCCGCTCGAAGCCGACCGGCTTGACGACGAAATCCTGGGCACCGGCGCGCATCGCCGACACGACATTATCGATGCCGCCATGCGCGGTCTGCACGATGACCGGGACGGTCAAACCAGCTTCACGAATTTTTGCGAGGACTCCAAGACCGTCGAGGCCCGGCATCACGAGGTCGAGCACGATGGCGTCAATCGCCTGCGTCTCGGATGCGGTCAGGGCCGCGATCGCCGCGTCGCCACTGTCCACGACGAGGGGCTCATAGCCGCACTTCTGCACCATGTTTTCAACCAAACGGCGCTGTACTGCGTCGTCATCGGCGATCAAAATGGTGGCAGCCATGGTTTTCCCCGCACGCTACGTTTATTTGTCTCGAATCGGGGCAATGTCGCCGATGCCGATTAACGCACTCTTAAATGTTGCAAACCCGCATTCATTCCGCCGCCGCCGACATCTTTCCGACTGAACTAAGGTTACGAACAAGATGACCTCGCGCTCCAGAACTGCACCCAACAAGTCTGCCCTCAGCAAGTCTGCTCTCAGCAAGGCCGCTCTCCGCAAGGAAGCCGCGTTGCGCAAGACGGCCGCGCAACGCAAATCGTCCGCAGGCGGCCCGGCGGCGAAAAAGGCAGCCAGCAAGACCGGCAAGCTTCCGGAATGGAATCTGGCAGATCTCTACTCCGGTATCGATGCGCCTGAAGTCGCACGCGACTTGCAGAAAATGGACGCAGATTGCGTCGCGTTTGAGACCGACTACAAGGGCAAGCTTGCCGAAAATACCGCCAAGGAGGGCGGCGGAAAGTGGCTGGCCGAGGCGATCAGGCGCTATGAGGCGATCGACGATCTGGCTGGCCGTCTCGGCTCTTACGCCGGCCTCGTCCATGCCGGCGACAGCGTCGATCCCGCGATCTCGAAATTCTACGGCGACGTCTCCGAGCGGCTGACCGCCGCGTCGGTGCATCTGTTGTTCTTCTCGCTCGAGCTCAATCGCGTCGACGATGATGTGATCGAGCGCGCGATGGCCGAACCCGAACTCGGCCATTACCGGCCGTGGATCGAGGATCTGCGCAAGGACAAGCCGTACCAGCTCGAGGATCGCGTCGAGCAGCTGTTCCACGAAAAGGCGCAAAGCGGCTACGCGGCCTGGAACCGGCTGTTCGACCAGACCATCTCCGGCCTGCGTTTCAAGGTCGGCGGCAAGGAGCTCGCGATCGAGCCGACGCTGAACCTGCTGCAGGACAAGGCGGGGGACAAGCGCAAGGCTGCCGCGCAGGCGCTCGCCAAGACCTTCAAGGACAATGAGCGCAGCTTCGCGCTGATCACCAACACGCTCGCCAAGGACAAGGAAATCTCCGACCGCTGGCGCGGCTTCCAGGATGTCGCGGACTCCCGCCATCTCAACAACCGCGTCGAGCGCGAGGTGGTCGATGCGCTCGTCGCCTCGGTGCGCGCGGCCTATCCGAAGCTGTCGCACCGCTATTACGCGCTGAAGGCCGGCTGGTTCAAAAAGAAGAAGCTGCCGCACTGGGACCGTAACGCCCCGCTGCCGTTCGCGGCGACCGGCACGATCGCCTGGCCCGAGGCACGCAACATGGTGCTGTCGGCCTATAGCGGCTTCTCGCCCAAGATGGCGGAGATCGCGGAGCGCTTCTTCGACGATCGCTGGATCGATGCGCCGGTCCGTCCCGGCAAGGCGCCCGGCGCGTTCTCGCATCCGACCACGCCGTCGGCGCATCCCTATGTGCTGATGAACTATCAGGGCAAGCCGCGCGACGTGATGACGCTGGCGCATGAGCTCGGTCATGGCGTCCATCAGGTGCTGGCGGCGAAGAACGGCGCGCTGATGGCGCCGACGCCGCTGACGCTGGCGGAAACCGCAAGCGTGTTCGGCGAGATGCTGACCTTCAAGCGGCTATTGTCCCAGACCAGGAACGCCAAGCAGCGCCAGGCACTGCTCGCGGGCAAGGTCGAGGACATGATCAATACCGTGGTGCGGCAGATCGCGTTCTATTCATTCGAGCGCGCGGTCCATACCGAGCGCAAGAACGGCGAACTCACCGCCGAGCGGATCGGTCAGATCTGGCTCAGCGTGCAGGGCGAGAGCCTGGGGCCGGCGATCGAGATCAAGCCGGGCTACGAGACGTTCTGGATGTACATTCCGCACTTCATCCACTCGCCGTTCTACGTCTATGCCTATGCGTTCGGCGATTGCCTCGTGAACTCGCTCTATGCGGTCTACGAGCACGCGTCCGAAGGGTTTGCCGAGCGCTATCTCGACATGCTCGCCGCCGGCGGCACCAAGCACTACTCCGAGCTGCTGCGGCCGTTCGGGCTCGATGCCAAGGACCCCAAATTCTGGGACGGCGGCCTGTCCGTCATCGCCGGCATGATCGACGAGCTGGAAACGATGGGCTGAGGCCCATCCGCCATGCTGTCCCTGGCCTGAAGCCGGCGTTTTTGCGCCGGACGGCATGATCTTTCCTTGGCGTCCGCGCTGGGGAGATCAATCCGGCCCGGACGCGGCCGTTGGCGGGCCGCCCGGATCGGGGACGATTTGCGCTTCAAATCGCCTGATCGGGACCGTGCCGTTGCCCTGCCTACCCGTTTGCGGTAATGGCTCGCGGAGGAACGCGAATTTCTGACTGGGGACAGCGATGGCAGACCATAGCGAAGTGGCCTACACGACCGCCGACGGCAACGATTACGTGGCGCATGAGCAGACCTATGAAGGGTTTATCATGCTGGTCAAATGGGGCACCATCAGCGTCGCCATTATTCTCGCCCTGATGGCCTATTTCCTGGTCTGATCCTTAGATCGGCTAGCGGCGCCGCCGTCCCGCGGCGGTGCCGGAATTCCTGTCGAACCCGGATGTGTAAAAACCGGGTATCCAAATCTGGCGAAAATAACGCTAGTTTGAAGACGCGTGCGCCGCTCGCGCCGCCGGAGGGCCCATGAAGATTGCCGTTGCCAAGGAAATTGATCCGTCCGAGCCGCGGGTTGCGGCCTCGCCCGATACCGTGAAGAAGTTCAAGGCACTCGGCGCTGAGGTCGCGGTCGAGCCGGGCGCGGGCATCAAGTCGGGCCTTCCCGATTCGGAGTTCACCGCCGTTGGCGCCACCGTCAGCGCGGACGCGCTCAAGGACGCCGACATCATCATCAAGGTGAAGCGGCCGGAAGCCTCCGAACTCTCCAAATACAAGCGCGGCGCGCTGGTCATCGCGATCATGGATCCCTATGGCAACGAGGCCGCGCTGAAGGTGATGGCCGATGCCGGCGTGTCCGCCTTCGCGATGGAATTGATGCCGCGCATCACCCGCGCGCAGGTGATGGACGTCTTGTCCTCGCAGGCCAATCTGGCCGGCTATCGCGCCGTGATCGAGGGCGCCGAGGCCTTTGGCCGCGCCTTCCCGATGATGATGACCGCCGCCGGCACCGTTCCGGCCGCGAAGGTGTTCGTGATGGGCGTCGGCGTCGCCGGCCTGCAGGCGATCGCGACCGCGCGGCGGCTCGGGGCCGTCGTCACTGCGACCGACGTGCGCCCGGCCACCAAGGAACAGGTCGAATCGCTCGGCGCGAAATTCCTCGCCGTCGAGGACGAGGAATTCAAGAACGCGCAGACCGCCGGCGGCTACGCCAAGGAAATGTCCAAGGAGTACCAGGCCAAGCAGGCCGCGCTGACCGCCGAGCACATCAAGAAGCAGGACATCGTGATCACGACCGCGCTGATCCCGGGCCGTCCGGCACCGAAGCTCGTCACCGGCGAGATGGTGAAATCGATGAAGCCCGGCTCGGTGCTGGTCGATCTCGCGGTCGAGCGCGGCGGCAATGTCGAGGGCGCCAGGCCCGGCGAGGTGGTCGAGACCGACGGCATCAAGATCGTCGGCTACACCAATGTCGCCGGCCGCGTCGCGGCGTCGGCCTCGGGGCTCTACGCGCGCAATTTGTTCTCGTTCATCGAGACGATGGTCGACAAGGCCAACAAGGCGCTCGCGGTCAATTGGGACGACGAGCTGGTGAAGGCCACCGCGCTGACCAAGGACGGCGCCGTCATCCATCCCAACTTCCAGCCGAAGTAAGGAGAGAAGCCATGGAGCATCTCGCGCAGGCCGTCGATCCGTTCGTGTTCCGGCTGTCGATTTTCGTCCTCGCCGTGTTTGTCGGCTATTTCGTGGTGTGGTCTGTGACCCCGGCGCTGCATACGCCGCTGATGAGCGTGACCAACGCGATCTCCTCGGTGATCGTGGTCGGCGCGCTGCTCGCGGTCGGCGTCGGCATGGTCTCGAGCGGTTCGGGCTGGGCCCGCGGCTTCGGCTTCGTCGCGCTGATCTTCGCCTGCGTCAACATCTTCGGCGGCTTCCTGGTCACCCAGCGCATGCTCGCGATGTACAAGAAGAAAGCCAAGTGAGCGGCAATCACCTCGGGGTGATGAGGATTTTGGGGGACCTGAGATGAGCGCCAATCTCTCTGCACTGTTGTATCTCGTGGCGGGGGTGCTGTTCATCCTGTCGCTGCGCGGCCTGTCGAGCCCGGCGTCGTCGCGCCAGGGCAACATGTTCGGCATGATCGGCATGGCGATCGCCGTCGGCACCACGCTGGCGAGCCATCCGCCGGCCGACGGCGTGGCCTGGGTGCTGGTCATCCTCGCGGTCGCGATCGGCGGCGGCATCGGCGCCGTCATCGCGCGCCGGGTGCCGATGACCTCGATGCCCGAACTCGTCGCCGCATTCCACTCGCTGGTCGGCATGGCCGCGGTGCTGGTCGCCGCCGGTGCGTTCTATGCGCCCGAGGCGTTCGACATCGGCACGCCCGGCAACATCCATCCGCAGAGCCTGGTCGAGATGTCGCTCGGCGTCGCGATCGGCGCGCTGACCTTCACCGGCTCGGTGATCGCGTTCCTGAAGCTGTCGGCCCGGATGAGCGGCGCGCCGATCATCCTGCCGTTCCGTCACGTCATTAACATCGTGCTGGCGCTGGCGCTGGTGTTCTTCATCGTCGGCCTCGTGATGAGCGGCAGCGCGCTCGACTTCTGGCTGATCACCATCATCGCGCTGGCGCTCGGCGTGCTGATGATCATCCCGATCGGCGGCGCCGACATGCCGGTCGTTATCTCGATGCTGAACTCGTACTCCGGCTGGGCCGCGGCGGGCATCGGCTTCACGCTGGGCAATTCGGCACTAATCATCACCGGCGCGCTGGTCGGCTCCTCCGGCGCGATCCTGTCCTACATCATGTGCCACGCGATGAACCGCTCGTTCATCTCGGTGATCCTCGGCGGCTTCGGCGGCGAGACCGCGGCGGCCGGCGGGGGCAGCGGCGAGCAGAAGCCCGCCAAGCTCGGCTCGGCGGATGACGCCGCCTTCATCATGAAGAACGCCTCCAAGGTCATCATCGTGCCCGGCTACGGCATGGCGGTGGCGCAGGCCCAGCACGCGCTACGCGAGATGGCCGACATCCTGAAGAAGGAAGGCGTCGAGGTGAAATACGCCATTCACCCGGTCGCGGGCCGCATGCCCGGCCACATGAACGTGCTGCTGGCCGAGGCCAATGTGCCCTATGACGAGGTGTTCGAGCTCGAGGACATCAACTCGGAGTTCGCCCAGGCGGACATCGCCTTCGTGATCGGCGCCAACGACGTCACCAACCCGGCGGCGGAAGAGGACAAGACCTCGCCGATCTACGGCATGCCGGTGCTGCAGGTATGGAAGGCGGGCACCGTGATGTTCATCAAGCGCTCGCTCGCCTCGGGCTACGCCGGTATCGACAACCCGCTGTTCTACCGCGACAACACCATGATGTTGCTCGGCGACGCCAAGAAGGTCACCGAGAACATCGTCAAGGCGATGTAAGGCGGTAGCGATGACGCTGAACCGGGAGTGGCATCGAGCGCATCGCATGCCGCCCCGGGCGACGCGCGAGCAACGCATCAAGTGGCACGTCGCGCACGCGGCGGCGTGCGCGTGCCGGCCGGTCCCCGACAGCATCGAGGCGGATGTCGAGAAGCTGCGCAAGCTCCGCGGCAAGACATAGCCGCGGCCACCGCTGATGGCACTGGCACTCGCAATCCTGAAATGGCTCCTGATCGTCGCGTTCGTCATCTATCTCGGCGGGCTCGTGGTGCTGTACGTCAAGCAGCGCGAACTGCTGTTTCCGATCCCGCCGGTCGGGCGAACCGCGCCGGCAGCCGCGGGGCTTCCCGAAGCGGAAGAGCATGTCCTGACCACTGACGACGGCGAGAAGGTCATCGTCTGGCACGTGCCGGCGAAGCCGGGCCGGCCCGTCGTGCTGTTCTTTCACGGCAATGGCGATTTTCTTGCCGGACGGGTGGCGCGCTTCAAGGCCATCACGGCCGACGGCACCGGGCTGGTGGCGCTGTCCTTTCGGGGTTACGCGGGGTCGAGCGGGTCTCCGAGCGAGCAGGGACTGCTGCAGGACGCCGCGGCGGCTTACGCCTTCACCACCGCGCGCTACCGCGCCGAGCAGATCGTGGCCTGGGGATTCTCCCTCGGCACGGGCGTTGCGGTTGCGCTCGCTGCCGAACATCCGCTCGGCAAGCTGATCCTTGAGGCGCCGTATACGTCGACGGCCGACGTCGCCGGCGCGCATTTCTGGTATGTGCCGGTCAGCCTCTTGATGCGCGATCAATTCCACTCCGACCGGCTCATCGCGCAGGTCAAGGCGCCGCTGCTGATCATGCATGGCACCGACGATCCGGTGATCCCGATTCGCTTCGGCGAGCGCCTGTTCGGCCTCGCCCATGAGCCCAAGCAATTCGTGCGACTGCCCGGTGGCGGGCACGATAATCTCGATGATTTCGGTGCGATGGCGACGGCGCGGCGGTTTATCGACGCCGCAAGAGGCTGACGGCGGCGATTGTCTGTCGCATAATCGCGCCACCGAAGTGAGGGGACCCCACGATGAGCGCACACGGACCGATGCCGCGGTCGGCCTGGCTGTATCCCGTTCTGGCGGTGCTGTTGTTTGCCGCGGTCACGGCCACCGGCTACAGCTTCGCGCCATCGGCCGGGGGCTGGGTGTTTGCGGCGGTGCTGCTGGTCATTCTGTTCGGCACCGTGTTCGCGGCGGTCCACCATGCCGAGATGATCGCCGAGCGGATCGGCGAGCCGTTCGGCACATTGCTGCTGACGCTCGCGGTGACGATCATCGAGGTGGCGCTGATCTCGACGATCATGCTGGGCGACACGCCGGCGCCGACCCTGGCCCGCGACACGGTGTTTGCGGTGGTGATGATCGTCTGCAACGGCCTGGTCGGGCTCTGCATCTTCATCGGCGGCTTGCGCTACAAGGAGCAGGATTTCCAGATCACCGGCGCCAACCTTTACCTCAGCGTGCTGTTCGTGCTCGCGACCATCACGCTCGATATGCCCAATTTCACGCTGGCCTCTCCGGGCCCGGTGTTTTCCACGGCCCAGCTCGCCGTCGTCAGCGTCGTGACCGTGCTGCTCTATGCGGTGTTCCTCTACACCCAGACCATCCGTCACCGCGATTATTTCGTCAGCGGCGCCAATGAGGCGGCGGCGCATGGCGAGGTGATGTCGGACCGCATGACGGCGATCAGCGTTGCGCTGCTGCTGATCTCGCTGCTGGCGGTGGTGCTGCTGGCGAAGAAATTCTCGCTGGTGGTCGATGTCGTCACCGTCAAGATCGGCGCGCCGCCGGCCTTTGCCGGCCTGGTGGTGGCGGCCCTGATCCTGTTGCCGGAGAGCGTTGCCGCAGTGTCGGCGGCGCGCAAGAACGATCTGCAGAAGAGCATCAACCTTGCGCTCGGCTCGTCGATCGCCACCATCGGGCTCACGGTTCCCGCGGTCGCCGTAGCCGCCTATGCGCTCGACAAGCAGCTGGTGCTCGGGCTCAGCAACCAGCATATGCTGATCCTGCTGCTCACCTTCATGGTCAGCATGCTCACCTTCGGAACCGGCCGCACCAACATCCTGTTCGGGCTCGTTCACATGGTGGTGTTCGCCGTGTTCGTGTTCATGGTTTTCGTGCCGTAGAGCATGATCCGCTCAAATAAAAATGGAGAGAATGACGATGCTCAGCGCCAAATCGGATGTGCAGGTGGATACCGCGGAGGTCCGCGTGACCGAATGGCGGCTCGCGCCGGGCAGCGCCACCGGCCACCACACCCATGAGATGGACTATGTCATCGTTCCGATCACGGCCGGCGAGATGACGATCGTGGCGCCGAACGGCGAGCGCTCGAAGGCGCAGCTCGGAGCCGGCAAATCCTATTTCCGCAAGGCAGGGGTCCAGCACGACGTGCTCAACGAGACCGCCAGCGAGATCGTGTTCCTCGAGGTCGAACTCAAGCCCTGATGCGGCGCAAGAACCCTCCAAGGAATCCGGCAAGGAACCCTGCACCCGGCGAATGGCAGGTCCGAGCCGGCGCGGCTGTGGAAATTCATAACCCGTTAACGGCTGCGCGATGATCTAGCAGGCGGATGCGGCCTGCGCAGGGGGCGCCTCCGGCTGAAACCAAAGCGACACCAAAGGTGACGTCGGAACGGGGGTTTGCCACCGATCCGACGCAGTTGATCCCTGAATGTGCCTCAAAGTTCCAGCATGTAATACCGGGGTGGGGAGTGGCAGGTCATGCTGAGTTACCTGAAGAAATTTGTGATGGACATCTTACCCTCGGTGGCAGCGACCATCATCGGGGCGTACATCGTTAATCACTACATCGTGGCCAAGCCGGAGGCGCCGGCAGCCGCAGCGGTGACCGCCGCAGTCGATCCCAAGGCAGATCCGAAAGCCGCCGCCAAGCCGGCCACCGTCGTCAGCAGCCTCCCCGAAGCCGGTGTGAAGGCCAAGGGCATGTCCGAGCGCACGCTGATCGAGCGGTCGGCGTCCGAGAAGGCCACCGTCACCGAGAAGCCCGCCGAGAAATCGGCCGACCCCAAATCTGCCGATGTGAAGCCTGATGCGCCGGCAGATACCGCCAGCATCCCCGCCGACACCCGCCATCACCCGGCGGCGCCGAAGGCCGTCGCGAAGGTCGCGCCCGCTGCTGCGCCGCAGCCGGCCGCGCCCGCGACGCCAGCCGCACCGGTCGAGGCTGCGGTGACGCCCGAGGAAAGCCGCGACGCCAACGACCTCGCGCGCGCCGCCATCGAGCGGCTGCGCAAGGAGCGTCCGCAGGAGGCGGCGCGTTCCCAGGACGCTACGCGTTCCCAGGACGCTGCGCGCACCGATCTTGCGCGCCTGCCAGAGGCGCAGCGTCCGGCAGCCGCCTCGGCGATCCGGCCTTTGCCGCCGCCGATCATGGTGTCGAGCCCGTCCACTGACAATGTCGATCAATCCTCGCAGCCGCGTCCGCCCTACGCCGCCGGCGGCCAGGACTCCAACCGGCTGACGCCGCCGGCCGACATTCCGGTCCCGGTGGTGCAGGCCCCGCTCGACCTGCGCGCCGAGGCGATCATGCCGGCGCAGAAGAACGAGCGCACGTCGGTGACCGACGACATGTTCTCTGGCATGAAGTCGATGTTCCACGCCGTCCTGCCGAAGTAGCCGCAGCGAATCGGCTTGCCGCGATTTCGGTCCACCTCTCCCCGTCGGGGAGAGGTCGGATTGCGCCTGGCGATGCGAAGCATCGTCCAGTGCAATCCGGGTGAGGGCTCTCGCCCTCTCGATAGACCGTAACCCCTCACCCGATTTGCTGCGCAAATCGACCTCTCCCACGGGAGAGGTGAACCTTCGACGCCGTTTCCAGCTCAACCTAATCTCATCATGCTTAGCCGCCGGTGCGCGCCAGCCCGCTGCGCGCGTTGCCGTCGCTTGGCCGCAGCGCGAGCGCGCGATTGTAGGACGCCGCCGCCTTGGCCTTGTCGCCGAGCCGCTCATAGGCCTGGCCGCGAGCGCTCCACGCCGCAACATTGCTTGGATCGGCCTGCACGGCCTCGTCGAGATCGCTGGCGGCCTGCTTGGCCTTGTCGAGCGCGAGGTAGCTGGTCGCACGGCCGACCAGAGGCTCGGCCTTCTGCGGCGACAGCCCGCTGGCCGCGGTGAAATCGTCGATCGCCTGCTGATGCTGTCCGCGGCCCTGATAGATCAGAGCGCGGCCGTAGAGCGCCTGGATGTTGTAAGGGTCGGCCGCCAGTGCCTGTTCGAACTCCGCCATCGCCTCGTCGAGCTTGCCGGAGCGCGCCAGCACCTGAGCGCGCGTGGTGTGATCCTTGGCGCTGTTGACGTCTTGCGGGGTGATGGTGTCGGCGGCGGGCTTGTCGGCGGTGGCAGCCGGCTTCGGCTTGTCGTCCGAGGAGCCCCATGAACCGAGGTCGAAGGAGCAGCCCCCGAGCGGCAGGCCGAGAACCACTGCAATGATGACGAGATGCGGCGCGCAACGGCGGTGCGCGGGTCCTGGAAAGGGCGGGCGGGCTGCCGGATCAGCCGTCATGCAAAATGCTCTTGCCGGTCGTTTTGCATGGGTACCCCGGAACGCGGCGTGCTTCAAAACGACAACGCGGGCCCGTGGCCCGCGCTGTTAGACTTCCATATCGGCAAAACGGTTCAGCGAGGGCCGCGACCAGCGCCTGCACCGCCCGGACGGCCGCCGCGGTCGCCACCGGGGCCAGCGCCGAACACCGGCTTCGGCTTCATCGGCAGCAGGCCTTCGCGCTGCAGCTTCTTGCGCGCCAGCTTGCGTGCGCGGCGCACGGCTTCGGCCTTTTCGCGGGCCTTCTTCTCGGAGGGCTTTTCGTAGTGACCGCGGAGCTTCATCTCGCGGAAAATGCCCTCGCGCTGCATCTTCTTCTTCAGCGCCTTCAGGGCTTGGTCGACATTGTTATCGCGGACGAGAACCTGCACGCGGCATCCTCTTTTGAATTGATCGGTTCGGAATTCTGGCGAGGTGAAGAGGCGGCAAAAGGCCTGCCTCTTAACCCTAGGCGCGCGCATGTATCAGAGAAACGCGCAGATGTCCACCGGTCGAGTGACTTTCGGGCCTAGTAAAGCCACGAAATAGGGCGAAAATGCCATTGTGCGGCCCTGATTTGGGTGGTTTGGCGCCCAGATGAGGGCCGCTCCCGGCGTTTTGGATAACCCGGACATTGGAAATAGGGGAGATGCGAGATGGAGATGAAGAAATACGCTGCCGAGGCCATCGGTACGTTCTGGCTCACATTCGCTGGCTGCGGCAGCGCGGTGATCGCGGCCGGCTTTCCGCAGGTCGGGATCGGCCTGGTCGGCGTGTCACTGGCCTTCGGGCTGAGCGTGGTGACCATGGCCTATGCGATCGGCCATATCTCGGGTTGCCACCTCAACCCGGCGGTGACGGTCGGGCTCGCCGCGGGTGGGCGCTTCCCGGGCGGCCAGGTGCTGCCCTACATCATCGCGCAGGTCGTGGGCGCCATCATCGCGGCCTGGCTGCTCTATGTGATCGCGAGCGGCGCGCCCGGCTTCGATGTCAGCAAGGGCTTTGCCTCCAACGGCTATGACGCGCACTCGCCCGGCCAGTACAACATGGTGGTGTGCTTCATCACCGAGGTGGTGATGACCATGATGTTCCTGTTCATCATCATGGGATCGACCCATGGCAAGGCGCCTGCCGGCTTCGCGCCGCTCGCTATCGGCCTCGCGCTGGTGATGATCCATCTCGTCAGCATTCCCGTCACCAATACGTCGGTGAACCCGGCGCGCAGCACCGGACCGGCGCTGTTCGTCGGCGGCTGGGCGCTGGGGCAGCTCTGGCTGTTCTGGGTCGCGCCCCTGATCGGCGGTGCGCTCGGCGGCGTGATCTATCGCTGGCTCAGCGACGAGCCGGCCGGCATCGTCGCCGGCGCGAAGACGGCGTGATCGGCGAGAGCGTTTTCGAGCGAAGTGGACGCCGGTTCGCGTGAAGAAAACGCGTAAACAAGAATCCAGAGCATCGGTTCTGATTGAATCAGAGCCGATGCTCTAATGGATCGTGGCTGCCACGATCCCATTTCCATCGATGCGTCGAAGGCGGCTTGCGGGCCGCGTGTGAACTATGGCTTGCGGGCCGGCGTCACTTCGGTGACGTGCCCCATCTTGCGGCCGGGGCGCGGCGTGCCTTTGCCGTACAGATGCACCGTGGCGCCGGGAACGGTGAGCCACTGCTCGTAGCTCAGGATATCGTCGCCGATCAGGTTGGTCATGACGACATCGCCGTGACGCACCGGCTTGCCCAGCGGCCAGCCGGCGATCGCGCGGATGTGCTGCTCGAACTGTGAGATCGAGGCGCCGTCGAGCGTCCAGTGACCGGAATTGTGCACACGCGGCGCGATCTCGTTGACCAGCACCGTCGCCTTGCTGCCGTTGCCGGGCACCGCAAACATCTCCACCGCGAGCACGCCGACATAATCGAGCGCCGAGGCGATCTTTTCGGCGATCGCGCGCGCCTGCGCGGCAAGCTCATCGGGGATCGCGGCGGGCGCGCGGGAAGTTTTCAGGATGTGGTCGCGATGCTCGTTCTCGGTGACGTCGAAGCATTCTACGTCACCTGAAGCGGAGCGGGCGGCGATGACCGAGATCTCGCGTTCGAACGGCACGAAGGCTTCGAGGATGGCCGACTTGGTGCCGAGGTCCTGCCAGACCTGTTCGAGATCGTCGCCGGCGCGGATGATGGCCTGGCCCTTGCCGTCATAACCGAAGCGGCGAGTCTTGATCACCGCGGGCAGGCCGATGCGCTCGATCGCCGTGCGCAGCGTGCCGACCGAGGAGACGTCGGCGTAGTCGGCGGTGCCGATGCCGAGCTTGCTGATGAAATCCTTCTCGATCAGCCGGTCCTGCGTGGTCTCGAGGATCTTATAGGCCGGCAGCACCGGGCGGCGCGCGGCGAGCACCATCGCGGTCGCGGCCGGGACATTCTCGAATTCATAGGTGACGACGTCGACGTCGTTGGCGAACAGTTCGAGCGCCTCGACGTCGGCATATTCCGCGCAGGTCGCGTTCTGCACCACGTCGAACGCCGGGGAGTCCGGATCCGGCGAAAACACCTGACAGCGGAGTCCGAGGCGCGCCGCCGCCATCGCCAGCATCCGGCCCAATTGCCCGCCGCCGAGGATTCCAATGGTGTCGCCCGGCTTCAGCTTCACTCCGTTCGAAGCCGTCACGCCGCGCCCTCCGGATGCTCGTTGACCGCGTCGGTCTGCTGCTTGCGCCAGGCCGCAAGGCGGGCCGACAGAGCCGGATCGTTGAGTGCGAGCACGCTCGCCGCGAGCAGCGCGGCATTGATCGCGCCGGCCTTGCCGATCGCGAGCGTCCCGACCGGGACGCCGGCCGGCATCTGCACGATCGAATAGAGCGAATCGACGCCCGACAGCGCCTTCGACTCGACGGGAACCCCGAACACCGGGAGTTCGGTCAGCGCGGCCGTCATGCCCGGCAAATGGGCGGCGCCGCCGGCGCCGGCAATGATCACCTTGCGGCCGGCTGCCTTGGCGCCCTTGGCAAAGGCGTAGAGTCGATCCGGGGTGCGGTGGGCCGAAACGATGCGCGTTTCGCAGGCCACACCGAGCGCAGCCAGCGTCTCGGCGGCATGGCGCATGGTTTCCCAGTCGGACTGACTTCCCATGATGATGGCGATCGGAGCGGTCATCTCTTCAATTCTGTGCAGGAATCCAAAAGCATAGGCCGATTATAGGGGCGGCCCGGGCGTCATCCAAGGCGTGGCAAGGGAGTTAGAATGGACTATCCTGTCTTGGTGAATCCCGGCAAGCCTTCATAAGCAGGCCTCAACAAGGATGCGCATGAAGAAGAAGACGACGGCGGCCGCCTCCGGGGCCGCGAAACGACGCAAATCCGGGCCGGGCAAGACTGGAGCCAAGCGGGCTGGAACCAAACGGGCTGGAACCGAAGCTTCCACGCGAGGCGCGGTCGCATCCGGCGACAAATCGACGATCCGCAGCTTGCGGGCGCAGCTGGCGCGGGCGCAGGCCCGGATCGAGGAGCTGCAGGCCTCCGCCGAGACCGACTTCCTGCTCGACATCCTGAACCGGCGCGGATTCGAGCGCGAGCTCGCCCGTTCGCTCTCCTTCATCAAGCGCTATCAGGCCTCCGGCGCGCTGATCGTGCTCGACGTCGATCGCCTCAAGCCGATCAACGATGCCTTCGGCCACGCGGCGGGCGACGAGGTGCTGAAGGCGATCGTTGCCGCGATATCGGATCAGGTGCGCGCTTCCGACGTGATCGGCCGTCTCGGCGGCGACGAGTTCGCCGTGCTGCTGTGGAATCTCAGCGAGATCGATGCCCGCGCCAAGGCGGCTGCGCTGGAAGAGGCGATCGATCGGTTGACCTTCATGTTCCGGGACAGCCAGGTCACCGCAGGTGCCTCCGCGGGCGTTGCGATCCTCACCGCGCATTCGGACATCGATCGCGTTCTCGATGAGGCCGACCGTGCGATGTATGTGCGCAAAGCGCAGCGGCGCCACGAATCCTAAGCATGATCCGGAAAAGTGCGAAGCGGTTTTCCGAAAAGATCATGCTCAAACGATGATGATTCGACCCGATCCCATCGCGCTTGAGAGATCAAAGCGCGCTCAGATCCTCCGGCACATTGCCGTAGGCCCGCAACAGCTTGGCATCGCCGAATTCGCCGATCGCGGGATCGCCGGTGCGGCTGAACGCGACGGCGCCGATGCTGCCGGGCATCCGCGACATGGTCTCCGCGCGGCGCAGCGCGACCGCCGAGCTCTGGCATTCCTCGGCATTGCCGGCGACCGGCGTGCCGTCATCATCCTGCATGAAGGGCAGTGCCACGTAATAGGTTACATCGGCCATCGCTGTGCTCCCTGAAGATCAGGCCAAGGATCAGGCCAAGGATCAGGCGGCATCGCTCGCCGCCGGGGTCTGCGCCGGCACGCAGCCGGCGGTGATCGCGGCCTGCAATTCCTCAAGCTCGGCTTCCAGATATTCGTTGGCCATGATCAGCGCCTTGATGGTGCTGCGCAGGTTGCCGTCGCACATCGCGATCGCCTGATCGCAGGCCTTCTCGTAGCGGCTGTTGTCGGGCAGGGAAGGCGGTGCGGACATGGCGAAACTCCCTCTGATGGCTGGCGGCTGGATCGTTATGTTCTCTTTTTGTTCCGATAGAGTCAAGCGCCGGGAAACCGCCTCGCGTCCGTTGCCGCGAACGTGAAGCCGGTGCGGCGCTGTGGATGACGGGGAAAACCGCCGCCCGGCCTGAACCGGAAGCGCCGAACCGCGAAGGCCCGCGCCGCGACGCGCGTCAGGCGATGATGTCGGGCGTGATCTGGTCTTCGATGAAGGCGATGCGATCGCGGAGTTGCAGCTTCCGCTTCTTCAAGCGTTGCAGCATCAAGAGATCCGGCGCCGGCGACTGGTGCAGCGCGTCGATCGCGGCATCGAGGTCGCGGTGCTCTTGTTGCAGACGCGCGAGCTCGGCGATTAGTTCGCGCTCATCCTGATCGTTCATGGTTGTATATTAACTGATAAGCACGATGAGGTTGTTGCGGCGGAAGTCGCCGCTCGCCGGAATATCCTCCTTGCGCGCGCGCCGCGCAAGCCAGACCGGTTCCATAGTCACGATTGGTTACAGATAAACCGAAATGAGTGCGTGCGGCATTTCGCGTTCCCCATCGACAGCGCCGTCCACTTGTGTACACTCGGCGATCCGGATCGAACCTGAGGTTTAACGCACCGAGGAGAGTTCGCAATGGCAATACAGGCCCATCTCATTGAGCTGGAGCGTAAACACAAAATACTCGAGAACGAACTGCACGAAGCGCTCGTTCACCCCTCCGTAGACGACCTGCATATTTGCGAGCTGAAGCGCCGCAAGTTGATGGTCAAGGATCAAATCGAGCGGTTGAGACTGTCCGCCGACGACACGGTCCACTAGACCGCCCCCCTGCAAATTAGCAAATAGCCTGGCCTTTCACCGAGGGATGAACGCACAAGTGCGCGCGCATCCCCCGGACGGCCATACTGTATTTGCTCAGAGTTCCGCCAACTCGCCGACATGGTCGGCGACCGCGAGCGATGACGTCAGTCCGGGCGATTCGATCCCGAACAGGTTGATCAGGCCCGCGACGCCGTGATCGGCCGGCCCCTGGATCAGGAAGTCCTGCGTCGCCACCGCCGGCGGCACGATCTTGGGGCGGATTCCCGAGTAGCTCGGCATCAGCGCGCCGTCCGGCAGGGCCGGCCAATATTTCCGGATCGCCGGATAGAACCGCTCGGCCCGATCAGGGTCGACGGCGTAATCGATGTGATCGATCCATTGGACGTCGGGCCCGAACCTCGCCTGTCCGGCCATGTCGAGCGTCAGGTGCACGCCGAGCCCGCCGGGTTCCGGCACCGGGTAGATCAGCCGCGAGAACGGCGCCCTGGCGCTGCAGCTGAAATAATTGCCCTTGGCCAAATAGGCCGTTGGAATCAATTCGATCGGCATGCCCTCGACGTTGCGCGCGACCGCCGTCGCGCCGAGCCCGGCGGCATTGACCAGGAGATCGCAGGCCAGTGTCATCGGCGCCGCGCCGCCGGCCTCGATCTCGAACCCGTCGGCGGTGGCCCTGGCGTGGAGCAGCGGCGTATGGAAGGCGAACGCCGCCCCGGCCTCCTCGGCGTCACCGCGCAGCGCCAGCATGTAAGCATGGCTGTCGATGATCCCGGTCGAGGGCGACAGCAGCGCTGCGTCGCAATTCAGCGCCGGCTCCAGGGCGCGCGCCGCCTCGCCGGACAACAGCTGCATGTCGTCGACGCCATTGGCTTTCGCATGCGCGCGGATCGACTGCAGCTTCTCAGTCTCCGCAGGCGTGGTGGCCACGATCAGCTTGCCGCAATTCTTGTGCGGAACGCCGTGCTCGGCGCAGTAGCGGTAGAGTGCCCGCTTGCCGCTGACGCACATCCGCGCCATCAGGCTGCCGGCGCGGTAGTAGATGCCGGCGTGGATCACCTCGCTGTTCCGCGACGAGGTCACCGTGCCGATCCCCTCGGCCTCCTCGATCACAATCACTTCGCGGCCGGCCTGTGCCAGCCGCCGCGCCACCGCGAGGCCGATCACCCCCGCACCGACGATCACGCAATCAACCCTGTCCATCTCGTCCTTCAGGTCCGAAAATTTCCGCCCGGCCGCGCCCTGGCCGCTGCCGCCAACATCGTTCAGCCGATCCGGTCGCTTTGGGCAAGTGCTTATTAGGCAAGTGCTTGGGCCATCTCAAATAGTTGGGAAGCCATGCCCTGTTAGTGGAGCATTAATCATGTCAGGGCAATTGCCATTAATTGAGTCAGCATTTTCCGGTTGCATCAGTACGCGTTTACCCGATCCAAACCGCCGGAGCCGGACACTCGCCCCGGAAATCCGCGGGTGATCGATGGCTGGCAGGAAGGTGCAGGCGGGCGGGAAGAATTCGATTCCGGCAAAGGCCGTGCTCTGCCTGATTGCCGCCGTCGCGCCGTGCGCTGCAGCCCGGGCCGGCACCGGTGCGTTCGCGCCGTCCAGCTATCTCGGCAGCCTCGATCCCGGCGTGGTCTGGGAGCTGCTGATCGGCAGCGTGGTGGTGGCGTCCTTTCTCGGCGCGGTCGGGCTGTGGATCCTCTCGGCGCTGCGCAAGGCGAAGCGCGCGCAATTGCGGCGCAACGCCTTCGTCTCGTCGGCACTCAACCATTTGAACCAGGGCGTGGTGATGACCGATGCGCAGGAGCGCATCGTGTTCTGCAACGACCGCTACCTCGACATCTACGGCCTGTCGCGTGCCGACATCCGGCGCAACATGACGGGCGTCGAGCTGCTGGAGCTGCGCCGCGACCGCGGCGTGCTCGACCTCAGCGCCGAAGATTTCTTCGCCAGGGCCGCGGCGCCCGAGGGATTGGTCACCGAGCTGCCCGGCGGCAGGTCGGTGCTGGTGAAGTATTTTCCGCTGCCGAACGGCGGCTCGGTCGCGACCCATCTCGATTGCACCGACCAGCGCAAGCTGTCGCGGAAGCTCGCCTCGACCACGCAATTCCTGGAATCGGTGCTCGACAACGTTCCGGTCTGCGTCGCGGCCAAGAACATCGAGGACGGCCGCTACATCTTCGCCAACCGCGCCTTCGAGCGCTTCTCGCGCTTCTCGCGCGATCACATCGTGGGCAAGCGCGCCGACGAGATCTTCCGCCCCGAGACCGCCGCCAGCATCGACACCGCCGACCGCGCGGCACTGAACGCGGCGGAAGGCTATCATCGCAGCGAATTCTTCGTCGAACGCGGATCGGACAAGCGGATCCTCGCCTCCAACCGCGTGATCGCCCGCAACGAGGCCGGCGAGCCGGAATTCCTGATCGCACTGTTCGAGGACGTCACCGATCGCCGTTCGCTGTCGCGCGAGCTCGAGAACAACAAGAAGTTCCTCGAGCTCGTGGTCGACAACATCCCGGTCTCGCTGATCGTGCAGCGGGTCAGCGACGGCCGCTACCTCCTGGCCAACCGCAGCGCCGAGACGATCCTCAATCGCCGCCGCGAGGACGCCGCCGGCCTGACCGCGTCCGACATCTTCAATGCGCGTGAAGCCAAGCTGATCATCGCCCGCGACGAGGCCGCGATCAGGAAGCGCAGCATGATCGCCGAGGAGCATCCGATCTCGACCAAGGACGGCCTGCGGCTGTTCCTGACCCGCCGCATGACCGTGCTCGACGATGTCGGCGAGCCGCAATATCTGATCAAGACCCATGAGGACGTCACCGATCGGCGCCAGACCGAGTCGCGCATGGCGCACATGGCCTATCATGACGGCCTGACCGATCTGCCGAACCGCGCCGCCTTCCTGCAGGCGCTGACCCAGATGATCGAGGCCTGCGACGGCACCGACGAGGAGTTCGCCGTGCTCTGCGTCGACCTCGACGGGCTGAAGGAGATCAACGACGTCTATGGCCATGCGATGGGCGACAAGGTGCTGATCGAGGTCGCGCAGCGCCTGCAGACCGTGGCGCGCGGCGGCGTGGTGGCGCGGCTGTCCGGCGACGAGTTCGGCCTCATCATCGACGGCAAGCAGCCGGTCGCCGGCATCGCACTGGCCGAGCAGGCCGCCGAGGCGCTCGGGCAGGATTTCCTGATCGACGGCAAGTCGGTGCGGACCGGGCTCACCACAGGGATCGCGGTGTTCCCGGACAACGGATCCGACGCGGCCTCGCTGCTGGCCAATTCCGGCGCGGCACTGTTTCGCGCCAAGGCGAAGTCGCGCGGCACGATCTCGATCTTCGAGCCGGAGATGGACCAGCAGATCCGCGATCGCCGCGTGCTGCACCAGGAGCTGTCGGTCGCGATCAAGAATGGCGAATTGTCGCTCTACTACCAGCCGCAGGCCGCCGCGGGCGGCAGCGTGGCGGCCAGCCGGATCATCGGCTTCGAGGCGCTGGCGCGCTGGCACCATCCGGTGCGCGGCTTCGTGCCGCCCGGCGACTTCATTCCGCTCGCGGAAGAAAGCGGCCTGATCGTCGAGATGGGCGAATGGATCCTGCGCGAAGCCTGCCGGGAGGCGGCCTCCTGGGCGATCCCGCTGCAGGTTGCGGTGAACCTGTCGCCGGCGCAATTCACCCATGGCGACCTCGTCGGCCTCGTGCATTCGATCCTGCTCGAAACCGGGCTCACGCCCGACCGGCTCGAGCTCGAAATCACCGAGGGCGTGCTGATCGAGGATTTCGACCGCGGCCTGTCGCTGCTGCGGCGGCTGAAGGCGCTCGGCGTCCGCATCTCGATGGACGATTTCGGCAGCGGCTATTCCTCGCTGAGCTACCTGCAGGCGTTTCCGTTCGACAAGATCAAGATCGACCGCGCCTTCGTCATCAATCTCGGCCGCAACCCGCAATCGGCCGCGATCGTGCGCGCGGTGATCGATCTCGGCCACGGCCTTGAAATGTCGATCGTCGCCGAAGGCGTCGAGACCGAGGCACAGCTCGGCTTCCTCGCCGAAGAGGGCTGCGACGCGGTGCAGGGCTATCTGATCGGCAGGCCGGCCCCGATCGGCCAATTTGCCGGGCTGGTCGGTGGCGACCAGCTTGCGGAGACCGTGCGCAGAGCCGGGTAATTTGGCCTGAATGGTCGCCGGCCCGGCCGGCTATGCTTGCCATCCGTTGCTCGCCCGGCTACATCTCGACCCACCACATCATTTCAGCCGAGAAAGGAGGGCCGCGTCGTGGCGAGATACACCGATCCCCACCTCAAGCGTGGCCCCGTCAACGCCCTGCAGATGCGTTTGCAGGGCTGACCGGAAACTCGCGCAACATCTCTTCCTGGTCTGCCCTTCGTGGCCGTGCGGCGTCGAACGTTTGAGCGTTCGTGCCTGCACATGAATCCCTCGCCGCGCTTCGACACGCACATCCGATGATGGCTGGACGCCTCGGGATGTCGCGATCGCCGGCAAGACCAGAGAATTGATCGTGACCCTCATCAATGTACGCAACCTCGGCGTGACGCTGAACGCGCCGCTGTTTTCCGAACTGAATTTTGTCGTCAATGCCGGCGACCGTATCGGGCTGGTGGCCGCCAACGGCCGCGGTAAGTCCACGCTTTTGCGCTGTATCGCAGATGCGATGGAGCCTAACGAAGGCGACATCACTCGTGCGCGCGGACTGACCGTCGGCCATGTCGAGCAGGATGCGCCGCCAAGACTGCTGGATACGCCGTTCCACGCCGCCGTGCTCGAGGCGCTTCCCGGCGAGCAGCGCGCCAGCGAGGGCTGGCGGGTCGACTTCGCCCTGCAATCGCTCGAAGTTCCGGAGGAGCTGTGGACGAGACCGCTGAAGCAGCTGAGCGGCGGCTGGTTGCGGCTTGCGGTGCTCGCCTGCGTGCTGGTGACCGAGCCCGATGTGCTGCTGCTCGACGAGCCGACCAACCATCTCGATCTCGCCAAGATCGGCCGGCTTGAGGCCTGGCTGAACGCGTTGCCGCGCGAGATGCCGGTGGTGATCGCAAGCCACGATCGCGCCTTTCTCGATGCAACGACCAACCGGACGCTGTTCCTGCGCCCGGAGCGGTCGCAGCTGTTCTCGCTGCCCTATACCGCGGCGCGCGCGGCGATCGACGAATTCGATGCCTCGGACGAGCGGCGCTATCAGCGCGACATGAAGGCCGTGCGGCGGCTCCGGCAGCAGGCCGCGAAGCTCAACAACCTCGGCATCAATTCCGGCAGCGACCTTTTGCTGTCGAAGACCAGGCAATTGAAGCAGCGCGCCGAGAGACTGGAGGAGACGGCGAAGCCCGCGCATCTGGAACGCTCGGTTGGAACGATCCGGCTCGCCAACCGCGACACCCATGCCAAGGTCCTGATCAGGCTGACCAACGCTGGGATCGCCGCGCCCGAGGGCCGGCTGTTGTTCAGGACCGGCCAGCAGTTCATCTGCAAGGGCGACCGGATTGCGCTGCTCGGGCCGAATGGCGCCGGCAAGACCCGGTTCGTCGCGGCGCTGCGGCTGGCGATCGAGAATGCCGCAGCGGCAGCGGCCGAGATCCGGGCCACCGAGTCATTGGTGCTTGGCTATTGCGACCAGGCACTGGCCGATCTCGCCGATAGCGACACGCCGATGCGCATGCTGACGCGGCGCTTCGAGGCCGGCGATCAGCGGGCGCGCGGCTTGCTCGCCGGTGCCGGGCTCTCGATCGAGATGCAGGGCCGTCCGATCGGGCGGCTGTCGGGCGGGCAGAAGGCCCGTCTCGGCATGCTGGTGCTGCGGCTCACCCAGCCGAACTTCTATCTGCTCGACGAGCCGACCAACCACCTCGACGTCGAGGGCCAGGAGGCACTGGAGGACGAGTTGATGGAACAGCAGGCCAGCTGCCTCCTGGTGTCGCACGACCGCCATTTCGTGCGCACGGTGGCCAACCGGTTCTGGGTAATCGAAGGCAGGAAGCTGATCGAGGTCGATGGACCGGAACAGTTCTTTGCCGCGGCCGGTGCGGACTAGCGGGTGATGGAGTCAGATTGGATCGCCGTCGCGAAGACGGTGTGCCTCTCCCGCTTGCGGGGCCGTCGCAGGAGGAGCGCTGCCAAAATATCGAAAACAACCCCATGCAAAGTAGCCGGCGGCGGCCGGCATTCGAGCAGGCTACTTGACACGTCGGGCAACTCAGGGGCATTATTCCAATATTCCGAAATCGTGCAAGCGTACGCTCGCCCCCGCAAGCGGGAGAGGTGAGTGCGCCGTGATTCACCCGGACATCATGTAGTTCAGCGCCGCGCCTTGACGCATTTTTCGTGCGAACCCGTCTTTTGTTCGCATGAAAATGCGATAGGCGTTGCCCATGGCGGACTATGACGTCGCGATCATCGGCGGTGGCCTGAACGGCACGAGCATTGCCCGTGATGCCGCCGGCCGCGGCCTGCGCGTGATCCTGCTGGAACAGGGCGATCTCGGTTCCGGCGCATCGCAGGCTTCGCCGCGGCTGGTCCATGGCGATCTGGCCGGGCTGGAACGGCGGGAGCTCTTCCGCGTCCGCAGGGCACTGAGGGAACGCGACGTGTTGCTGCGCATCGCGCCGCATCTGGTGCGGCCGGTACGCTTCGTGATCCCGTCGCATGCCGAGGAGCGGCCGCCGTGGCAGTTGCGGTCGTTGCTGCTGCTCTACGAACGGCTGACTTCGCGCAGCGGCCTGCCGCGCTCGGCGACGCTCGATGTCACCCACCATCCGGTCGGCAATGCGCTGAAGCGGCCGTTCGGAACCGCGTTCGAATATTCCGACTGCGTCGTCGACGATTCCCGGCTCGTCGTGCTCACCGCCGTCGATGCCGCAGCGCGCGGCGCCGATATCCGCACCGGCGCGCGCGTGACCCGGGCCGAGCGCGGCGAGACCTGGCAGCTGGTCGCGATCGACCGCGGCTACCGGCGGGCGATCACGGCGCGGGCGCTGGTCAACGCGACCGGCGCGTGGACCGCCTCGGTCGCCGACATCGTGCTGCGCGTGTCCACGCCGCAGCTTGCGACCGTGCAGATCAGCCAGATCGTGGTGCGCCGCCTGTTCGACTGCGACAACGTCTATGTGTTTCAGAACCCTGACGGCCGGCTGATCTTCGCCAGTCCCTACGAGCGCGACTTCACCCTGATCGGCAGCGTCAGTCATCCCTTCAAGGGTGATCCGGCGGTTGTCGCGATGGGCGTGCGCGAGGAGGCCTATCTCTGCGACGCCGCCAATCGCTACTTTCGCGAACAGATCGCTCCAGTGGATGTGCTGCGGACCGTCTCCGGCGCCAATTCCGTGGTCGTGCCCGCGCGCCGGCACATGAGCGATGGCGCAGCGCTGCTCGATATCAGGCGCGGCAAGGCGCCGCTGCTCACGACCTTCGGCGGCGACGTCACCACCGCGCGGCGCCGCGCCGAGCGGGCAGTGTCGGAGTTCACGCGGTTCTATCCGATGACACCGCGCTGGACCGCAACGGCGCCGCTGCCGGGCGGCGAGTTCGCGTGGCAGCGCTTCGAGACCGAGGTCGACATCGCCCGCGACCGCTGGCGCTTCCTCGGCGAGGCGCCGGCGCGGCGGCTGGTGGCCGCCTATGGGTTGAATGTGAAGGACATTTTGGGCGACGCCAAAGAGAAGGCCGATCTCGGCCCGGCCTTCGGTCCCGAACTGACCGGCGCCGAGGTGCGCTACCTCATGCGCAAGGAATGGGCGCGCTTTCCCGACGATATCCTGTGGCGCCGCTCCAAGCTCGGGCTGACCATGCCGCAAGCCGATCGCGACGCGCTTGCGACGTTCATGGCGAAGATGGATTGAGCTCGCTTCAAACCTCCCCTTGAAAAGGGGAGGTCGCTTTGCTCGCCAGAGCAAAGCGGGTGGGGATTCGGAGTTCCCACAAACTCGTCATGCCCGGGCTTGTCCCGGGCATCCACGTCTCCGTTTCCACGCGAAGAAAAGACGTGGATGGCCGGGACAAGCCCGGCCATGACGGCGCGGAAGAATCGGTTCATTCCAAATGCGATTACCCTGTTTTGAGGGGGAAGGAGAAGGGCTCCAGCAGCGGCTATTGCCTCGCGGCCTCGTGTGACCACGCGAGGTCGCGCCGGGACGGACGGCGATGCAGCCGCTCCGAGATCAGGCTCGTTGCCTGCCGGCCCTGGCCGGCGCGCAGGCACGCGACGATGAAGGTATCCTCCCACAATTCGCGTTGCGCATGGCTGCCGCCGATCCGCACCAGTTCGGGCATCAGCGGCGCAAGGATGCGCACGGCGTCGTCGTGATCGCCAGCGGCGAACGCCGCGATCCCGCGGCCAAGCCCGATCGCCGCAGGGCCGGGCGCCAGCCTGCCGTCGGCGTCGCGCGCCGCCATCTCGACCAGCCGCGCCTCGAGCGCGTCGTTGTTCGTCGTCGCTGCGACCAGCGCGTGGTGCACGTCGGCGAAATGCGCGCCGGCCTTCGGGAAATAGCCGTCGCCATAGACGGCGACATCCTTCCAGTGCTGCTCGAGGCCGGTCTTGCCGGCGACCGTCAGCCGCCACAGCAGCGAGGCCGTGTCGGTGAAGATATTGAGCGGCGGATAGGGCCGGCCCGCCGGCTTGATGTGCTGCTCGTAAATGTCGAGCGCGCTGTCGGCGTCGCCTTCCTCGATTGCGATCAAGGCGAGGTGCCAGGCGAGATGGCCCTGCAGGAAGCTGGTGCGATCATTCGCCGGCAGCCAGGCGGAGAGGAAGCTGCGGCCTTCCGCCGCGTCGCCCTGCTCGAACAGCGCATGCGCGACGGCGTGCGCGGCACCGGCGTTCTCCGGCTTCAGCGCATAGCCGCGCTCGGTGATGGCGCGGCCGGACACGACATCGCCGGCCTCGGTCTTCGACCAGCCGAGATAGGTGAGGAACCACCAATCGTCGCCATAGTCGCCGGCGTAACGTTCGGAGATTGCGAGCCGCGCGGCGTCATGGTCGGACCGGCCGGAGAAGGCATAGAGGCCGAAGGCGCCGAGCAACAGCGAGAGTATCTGCGCATCGCGCGGATATTCGCTGAGATGCTGTTCGGCCGCTGTCATCGCCCTCTTGCCCTGGCCCTCGATCACCGACGCGATGATCTCGATGTGCTGACGCTCGCGCGGGCTTGCGGCCGCGGCCAGCTGTCGCGCATCGGCCGCCTTGGCACGGGCCTGGGTGCCTTCCATGTTGAGCTGGTGGACGCGGGCACGGCCGAGATGGGCCAACGCGAAGTCCGGGTCCTCGGCGATCGCCGCCTCGAACGCGGCATCGGCTCCGTGCAGCGCCGCCAGCATGCGATCGACGCCGTCGACATAATAAGCGGCGGCGCGGTCCGAGGTGGTGGTCAGCGGCAGGCCGTAGCGGTCGTGAATCATCGGTTGCCCTCCCGGATTTGGCTGCGGAGTCTAGCAGAGGCATGGAAGCCGACAATATTGCGGGAGATGTCCGTGAGGCGGTTGAGCCGGTGCCGATCCGCCGCTAGCTTGCCGCCAGAATCGGACCTTACGGGGAATCGGGGCTGACGGACGTGACATCGGGCGAAGCGAGTGCGGAGGCGGCAAGGCCGTTGCCTGAACCGGCCGTCTCGGACATGCCGCTGCTGCGGATCGAGGGTGTCGCCAAGTCGTTCGGCAATTTCCGCGCGGTCGACAAGCTCTCGCTCGATATCCGCGTCGGCGAGTTCTTCGCGCTGCTCGGCCCGAGCGGCTGCGGCAAGACCACGCTGCTGCGCATGCTCGCCGGCTTCGAGACGCCGGACGAGGGCCGCATCCTGCTCGGCGGCAGCGACATCGCGCAGGTTCTGCCGCATGGGCGGCCCGTCAACATGATGTTCCAGAACTACGCGCTGTTCCCGCATCTGTCGGTGCGCGACAACATTGCCTTCGGGCTGAAGCGTGCCGGCGACGCGCGCGGCGATATCGCCGCGCGCGTCGCCGAGATGGTGGCGCTGGTCAAGCTCGAGGGGATGGAGAAGCGCAAGCCCGACCAGCTCTCCGGCGGACAGCGGCAGCGCGTCGCATTGGCGCGCTCGCTGGCGCGCCGGCCGCAGGTGCTGCTGCTCGACGAGCCGCTCGCCGCGCTCGACAAGAAGCTGCGCGAGAGCACGCAGGCCGAATTGATGGAACTGCAACGCCGGCTCGGCACGACCTTCATCATCGTCACCCACGATCAGGAGGAGGCGATGACGATGGCCGGCCGCATCGGGGTGATGGATGCCGGCCGTCTGGTTCAGGTCGCAACCCCGCGCAATCTCTACGAGGCGCCGGCCTCGCGCTGGATCGCCGAGTTCGTCGGCGACATTAATCTGTTCAACGGCGAGGTCACGTCCCGCGAGAATGGGCGCCTGACGGTCGCGACCGCTGATGCGGGCACGCTCGCGGTCAGCGAGCTGCGGCCACCGGTGACCAGGCAGGTCGTTGCCGTCGCGATCCGCCCCGAGAAGGTGAAGCTATCGCGCCGCGCGCCGGCAACGGACGGGGGCGCGTCGCATGCGATCAACCGGCTGGAGGGTGTCGTCACCGACGTCAACTATCTCGGCGGCGTGACCAGCTACCGGGTGAAGCTGGAGACGGGCGCGGTGGTGCGCGCGTCGATGGCCAATACCGCGCGGCTCGATGTCGATGCCTATCTCGCCGGCCAGCGCGTGGTGGCATGGTTCACCGCCGACGATTGCCTGGTGCTTGAGCAATGAGCGCGCGCCGCATCTTCGCCCGGCCGGCGCGGTTCGCCGCGATCGCGCCCTATCTTTGGATGGTGCTTTTCTTCCTGGTGCCGTTCGGTTTCGTGCTGAAGATCAGCCTGTCGCAGACCGCGATCGCGCAGCCGCCCTATACGCCGGTGTTCGATTTCACCGATGGCCGCGCGGCGCTGGCCGCGGCGTTCGCGCAATTGTCGTTCGACAATTTCCGCCTGCTGATCTCGGACAACCTCTACATCCTGTCCTATCTGCGCAGCCTCGTCGTCGCGGTGAGCTCGACGCTGATCCTGCTCCTGATCGGTTATCCCATTGCCTACGGCATGGCGCGGTTGCCGCAGCGTTGGCAGGGCGTGGCGATGATGCTGGTCATCGTGCCGTTCTGGACCTCGTTCCTGATCCGCATCTATGCCTGGATCAACATCCTGCAGCATGACGGCCTGCTCAACCAGGTTCTGCTGGCGCTTCATATCGTGTCGACGCCGGTGGTCTGGCTGTCGACCGACAGCGCGATGTACCTCGGCATCGTGTATTCCTATCTGCCGTTCATGATCCTGCCGCTCTATGCGACGCTCTCCAGGATGGACGCGTCGCTGCTGGAGGCCGCGGGCGATCTCGGCGCCTCGCCGTTGCAAGCGTTCTGGCTGGTGACGTTCCCGCTGTCGCTGCCCGGCGTCGGCGCCGGCGCGCTGCTCTGCTTCATTCCTGTTGTCGGCGAGTTCGTGATCCCCGACCTGCTCGCGGGTTCCAACTCGCTGATGATCGGACAGACGCTGTGGCTCGAGTTCTTCACCAACAAGGACTGGCCGGTCGCATCGGCCGCCGCGGTCGCCTTGTTGCTGCTGCTGGTGCCGCCGCTCGTGCTCTACGACCGCCTGCAGCGCCGCCAGCTGGAGGCGGGCCGCTAATGGCGCGTACGGTCACCAGGCTCACCCGCTTCAACATGACGTCGCTGGCGCTCGGGCTGGCGTTCCTCTATCTGCCGATTGTCATCCTCGTGATCTACTCGTTCAACGCCTCGCGGCTGGTGACGGTGTGGGGCGGCTGGTCGCTGCGCTGGTACCGCGAGTTCTTCGGCGACCGCGCCATGCTGGAGGCGGCGTGGATGAGCCTGTCGGTCGCGGCGGTGTCGGCGACGCTGGCGACACTGCTAGGCAGCACGCTGGCGGCGGTCGGGCTGGCGCGCGGCGAGCGGTTCCGGGGGCGGGCGCTGTTCTCCGGCATGCTGTACTCGCCGCTGGTCATGCCGGAGGTGATCTCCGGCCTGTCGCTGCTGCTGCTGTTTGTGGCGCTCAACGCCGAGCGCGGGTTCTGGACGGTGACGATCGCCCACACCACGCTGACGATGTGCTTCGTCACCGTCGTGGTGCAGTCGCGCCTCTCCACGCTCGACCGCAGCCTGGAGGAGGCTGCGATGGACCTCGGCTGCGATCCGGTGCGGGCGTTCCTCCTGGTGACGCTGCCGCTGATCGTGCCGGCGATCGTCGCCGGCTGGATGCTGGCCTTCACGCTGTCGCTCGACGACGTCGTGATCGCGAGCTTCACCACCGGCCCGGGCTCGGCGACGCTGCCGATCCGGATCTATTCCGAGGTGCGGCTCGGCGTGAAGCCCGAGATCAACGCGATCTGCACGCTGGTGATCGCCCTGATCGCCGTGATCATCGTGGTCGCCTCGTTCGCCTCGAAACTGTCGAGCGCGCGCGGCGAGAGCGCCGCGCCGTTGTAGTTTCCGTCATTCCGGGGCGATGTGAAACATCGAACCCGGAATCTCGAGATTCCGGGTCTGGTGCTAGCGCACCATCCCGGAATGACAGCGCATCAAGATTTAACCGCGCCTGCCGTCAGCCCGCCAACCATGTAGCGCTTGAAGGCGTAATAGACCGCGGCCGGCGGCAGCGCGTAGATGAAGCCGGTGGTCATGAGCAGCTCCCACGGCGAGTCGTCCGCGGCGAGGAAGTTGCCGAGCGCGACCGGCAGCGTGATGTCGGTGTCCTTCGACAGCAGCAGGAACGCGTAGAGATATTCGTTCCACGCGAGCAGGATCGCATAGGTGCCGACCGCGACCAGCGAGGGCATCATCAAGGGCACGTAGACCAGGCGGAACAGCTGCAGCGTGGTGGCGCCGTCCATCGTCGCGGCCTCGTCGAGCTCGACCGGCAGCTTGTCGGAGGCCTGCTTCAGGACCCAGATCGCGTATGGCGCGGCGATCGTCACCATCGCGAGGATCAGCGACCAGTGATTGTTCAAGAGGCCATAGGTGCCCATGGTGCGGTACATCGGCACGGCGAGGAACGCGGCCGGGATGAAATAGGTGAACAGCGCCATGTTCATGACGGCGCGGCCGCCCGGCACGCGCAGCCGCGAGATCGAGAACGCGGCGGCGGTGGCGACGAACAGCGTCAGCGCGCCGACCGCGAGCGCGATCACGGTCGAATTCCAGAACTGGATCCAGAAGTCGCGCAGGAAGTAGTGCTGCTGGTTGAACACGATCTCGAAATTATGCAGCGTCGGATGCGCCGGCCACACCTTGCCGGAGAACGCGTCCTCCTTCGGCGAGATCGCAAACACGAACATATGGTAGATCGGGATCATGGTCCAGATGAAGACCGGGATGCCGATCAGGAGCAGCTTGGCTTCGGTGCCGACTTCGCGGAGGGTGGGCAGCTTCATCGCGACAACCGTTTCATCATGTAATAGACCAGCGGCAGCACGAACGGCATCGCACAGACGATCGAGGCCATCGCCAGCGAGAGCTGGTCGAGGCGCAGATAGCGGATGCCCAGGGTCGACAGCACGTGGGTGAGGTCGGCGGGCCCGCCGCCGGTGAGCAAATAGACGCTGTTGAAGTCGCCGAGCGTCCAGATCATCGAGAGCAGCGTGCAGGTGACATAGAGCGTCTGCATCGACGGCCAGGTGATGTAGCGGAATTTCTGCCACCAATTGGCGCCGTCAACGTCGGAGGCCTCGTACAGATCGTGCGAGATGGCGAGCCGTCCGGTCAGCAGGATCAGCGTCCAGAACGGCAGCGACTTCCAGATGTGCACGCCGATCGCCATCGCCAATGCGACCGAGGGATCGTTCAGCCAGTTCGGGCCGTCGTCGCCGGTGAACTTGAAGATCAGCTGGTTGACCACGCCCCATTCCGGATTGAGCATGAAGCGCACCGACAGGATGGTCGGGATCGAGGGCACCGCCCAGGGCAGGATGAAGATGACAGACAGCCACCTGATCCACGGCCGCTGCTGGGCGAAGAAGCCGGACAGGAACAGCGCGATCAGCATCTTGATGTTGATGCCGATGACCAGGAAGATCAGCGTGTTGACCGCCGCGCGGGCGAAGATCGGGTCGTGATAGAGCGCGACATAGCTCGCCGGATGGCGCGCCAGCCACAGGCCGTAGCCGACCGGATAGACCACGAAGGCGAGGAAGACGAGCAGATAGGGCGCGAGCAGCACGATGCCCCAGACCTGCGGCGGCGACAGCCGCGCCGACAACGGCGGCGAGGGGACATCGGATGCGGAGAGTGTGATCGCCATACGGTTACTCTTTGAGCAAGCTACCGCTTGCGCCTACGCCTACCCTGTCGTCCCTGCGAAAGCAGGGACCCATAACCACCGGCTTTCGTTATTGCACGAAAGCCGGTGACCAGCATGTTTCAAAATCACCGCCGCGGCGTATGGGTCCCTGCTTTCGCAGGGACGACCAGAGAAATGTGCCGCGGCAGCTGGTCTTGCAACGTCTACCCCGCGACCTGCTTGATGCGGGCGATCAGTTCGTCGACGGCCTTGTCCACCGGCACCTTCTCGCTGACGACGCGGTTCATGGCCTTGGCCCAGACGTTCTCGTTGTTCAGGATGGTGAACTTCCAGTTCTTGGTAAAGTCGAACGGCGCGGTGCCGCCGGTGAACTGATTGTAGACCGCCTTGCGATGCCGGTCAGCCTGCCAGAACGGGCTCGCCTGGCTTGCCTTGGTCACCGGGAACCAGCGGCCAAGCGCGCCCTCGACATAGGGCCGCAAATTGTCTTCCTGCATCAGGAAGGCAATGAACTGCTTGCCTTCCGCCTTGTTCTTGGCGTTGGCGAAGATCAGCCCGGTCTTGACGTCGGAGCGGTAGCGGATCGTCGATCCGTCCGGCGCCTTCGGGAAGGACGCGGTGATGATGTCCTGCTCATAGGCCTGCTTGCCGGCGGCGCGCTGCGCGTCGGTCAGCGCCGGGTTGGTGGAATCCTCGAACCACTTCGCCGCGATCGAGATCGTGAAGTTGTGGGTCATCACGATCGTCTTGTTGTGGAACGCGACGTTGTTGTCCGGGTCCTTCCAGGTCGTGGAGGAGGGCGGCGAGCAGCCCTTGATGTAGGTGTCGGTGTAGTCCTTCAGCGCGTGAATCAACCCGTCGCGCACCTTGGGATCGTCGACCAAGAGCTTGCCGTCGTCGTCGACCAGCTTGACGTGATAGGCGTCCATGAAGGTGTAGAACGACTGGAACGAGTCGGTGGATTCCACGCCCATCGGCTGGCCGACGCCGTAGATGCGCTGGCCGGTCGCCTTGCGGATTGCCGGCTGCACCTTGTCGCACCAGAACGACCAGTAATCCTCCCACTTGGTCGGGATGTCGGCGGCCTTGAAGCCGGCCTTCTCGAGCATGTCGCCCCAGATCTGGACGTGCATGCTCTGCTGCTTCAGCGGGAAGCCGTAATAGGCCTTCTTCTTGGCGACGTCGTTGTAGAGCAGCGCCGTCTCCAGCGTGTTCGGCGCGAACGCGTCCTTCATCGGCAGCAGGATGTCGGAGAGATCCTCGAGCTTGCCTTCATAGGCCCATTTGCCCTGCGCCTGCACGTCGTAGGAGTCGGAATAGGCGACGTCGGGCACGGTGCCGGAATCGAGCGCGGCGACCGTCTTCGGAATCATGTCCTGGATCGCGTATTGCGACAGTTCGACCTTGATGCCGGTCTTGGCTTCGAATTTCTTGATCGTCTCGAGCAGCGCGTCGTCTTCGGATTTGTAAAATCCCTTGCCCCACCAGACGGTGATCGTCTTGCCCTGGGCGAGAGCGGGTGCAGTTGCGGCAAACAGGCCGACCGCGGCGACCGCAATTGATAGCGCACCGATAACCTTGGATCTCACGTTGTTCTCCCTCATGAGGCCGGCTTTTTAACCGGTTGGAGAAAACACTAGCGCATGCCCGTGACCCGATAAAGATGTCGCGCCGCCGACTTGTGTAGGGGTTTGCGGCGAGCGCGTGGATCGGTCCCGGTGCATCGATGCGCAAAGTGAATGGATTCGATCAGTTCGACTTCGCATTCTCGGCCGACGCCGCCGGTGCGCCGCCGGGCGCGCCTGCCGCAGCATCGGGCGCCGCCGCGGGCCGTGCGGCGCCGCCGGTGAAGCGCTCGATCACCGAGCGCACCGCGTCGCGGGTCTTGCGATCCTTCACCGCATCGAGCAGCGGGGCGGACGCCGGCGAGCGGCGGATCAGGCTTTCCGGATCGGGGAAGATCAGCGGATCGTCCCACGGCCCCTGGATCACGAAGGGCAGATCGAAACCGTTGCCGCCGGCCGATGCCGAGGTCAGGCTGGCGACACCTTTCAGATCGTATTCGCGCGACGGCACCGAGGCCGTGCCGGTCAGCGTGATCTTCGCCGTGGGGCTTTCGACATGAATGTCGTCAGCGGTCGCGACGCCATCGGCGAATTTCACCGAGATGCTGAGATTGTCGTAGGGCGTCGAGCCGGAGCGGAAATTGCCGCCGCCGGACAGCGGCCGCTTCTCCAGCCGCTTCAACAGCTGCTCGACATTGAAGCCCGCGATCGCGCCGTCATGCCCGTTCAGCGTGGCGGTGCCGTCGAGCGACGACGCGAGCCCGAACGGGCTCGAGCCCGAGGCCGTCAGCGAGACGTTGAGGTTGCCGCGGCCGGACAGCTTGTTGATGCCGAACAATTCGCTGGCGCAGGCCTGCAGATCGACATCGGTGAACTGGAATTGCGCCCTGACGTCGGCGACCGCATCCGAGCGCGCGATCGCGAACGAGCCCTTGGCGATGCCGCCATACATCTGCGCCTCGCCGACGCTGAGCGCCAGCGCGCCGCCGCGCAGATTGGCGCCGAATGCGGTGCGGCCGAGCTTGGACGGGCCGACCGTCACCTTGGCCGCCGACAGGCGCATGTCGAGATCGGTCGACGACAGCGAGGACAGGTCGAACAGCTGCCTGTTCCAGTCGCGCTGACCGCTGGCCAGCAGGCGGAACGTCGAGATGTAAGGCGTGAAATCGAGATTGCCGGCGGCAAGCGTCGCCTGCAGCGTCTGCCGGCCGTTATTGGCATAGGTCATCACGCCCTCGGCGACGTTGCCGTCGAGCTCGACATTGACATTGGTGAGCGCGACCGAGCCGCCGACCACATTGGCGCGGGCCTTCAGCGCGAAGCGGCCGAAGCCGCCACCGCCGCCGGGCGGGGCCTGTCCCATCCAGCGCAACGCGTTGCGCAGCGACGGGCTGTCCATTGTGGCGACGCCTTCCATCATCAGGCTGGTGCGGTTGGCGACGGTTCCGTCGAAGGCAACCTTCAGCGGCGCGCTGGCGAGCCGTGCCTTCAGGCCGGAGCGGTCGCCCGACAACAGCGCGACGAAGTCGCTGGCGCTGATCGAGCCGTCGACGCGTTCGCCGCGCCAGTCGAACTGGCCGGTTGCGGCAAAGGAGCGCGAGATCGAGGGCCAGGCCAGCGACAGGTCAATATCGCCAAGCTGTTCGGAGATGTTGTTGGTGCCGTCCTGGTAGTTCAGTTCGCCGTCCTGGATCCGGATTTCGGAGAACGACACCTGGTTCTCGGCGCCGGGCGTCATCGCCTTGGCGATGGTCTCGACGAACGGCGTCCAATTGCTCTCGCCGGCGCCGTCGCGGACCACATGGATATGCGGACGGAGCATCATGACGTCGGCAATCTCGAACCGCCGCAGCAGCAGCGGCAGCAGGCGCAGATTGGCGGTCAACACGTCGACCTGTAGGGCGGGACCGATGGTATCGGCGCCCTTCAGCCCGACATTATGAAAGGAGACGTAGCTGCCGGGAAAAACCGAGACGTCGATCGGCCCGTTGACGACGAGATCGAGCCCGGTCACGGCGCGGATCTGCGCTTCCACCGCCCGCTGCAGCGCGTCCCGGTTGAGGAACCACGACGTTCCGACCAGCCCGACCAGCGCCAGGCCGAAAAGCGCCGCGATCGGCATCCCCAGGCGCTTAATTCCTTGGGCCATCGTCAATGACATATCCGGGTCGGGTTGAGTTTTGTCGGGTCGTCGTCGAACACAGCGGGCTCTCGCCGGAGGCCCCTGCCAACCCACGCAACTTGAAGGGTTTTCTTGTCGCTTTCAAGGCCATGTTGATCGCCGCAGGCCGCCGCCCGTCGCCGCACCCGGCCATGATTGACGCACTGCGAAGATTTCGCCTAATAATCCGCTTTGCCACAGCCGTTCCGCGCCCTCCATCAGGTATTCGCTGCATGAACAAAGTTTATCCCGACGCCAAATCGGCACTCGATGGTCTCCTCAAGGACGGCATGATGATCATGTCGGGCGGCTTCGGCCTCTGCGGCATCGCCGAGACCCTGTCGGACGCGATCCGCGACTCCGGCGTGAAGGGGCTCACGGTCGTCTCCAACAATGCCGGCGTCGACGGCATCGGCCTCAGCCGGCTGCTGGAAACGCGCCAGATCAAGAAGATGATCTCGTCCTATGTCGGCGAGAATAAGCTGTTCGCCCAGCAATATCTCGCCGGCGAGCTCGAGCTCGAGTTCAACCCGCAGGGCACGCTGGCCGAGCGCATCCGCGCCGGCGGCGCCGGAATCCCGGCCTTCTACACCAAGACCGGCGTCGGCACGCTGATCGCCGAAGGCAAGGAAGTGAAGGAATTCGAGGGCGAGAAGTACATCATGGAACGCGGCCTGTTCGCCGATGTCGCCATCGTCCATGCCTGGAAGGGCGACACCGCCGGCAACCTCGTCTACCGCAAGACCGCGCGCAACTTTAACCCGATGATGGCGACCGCCGCCAAAGTCACCGTCGCCGAGGTCGAGCACCTGGTGCCGGCCGGCGAGATCGACCCGGACCACATCCACACCCCCGGCATCTTCGTCAAACGCATCATCGAGGTCGGGACCGGCAAGAAGCGGATCGAGTTCCGCAACACCCGTCCGCGTCCCGCCGCCTAAAACATAATCCTTCAGGAGAGCCTCATGGCCTGGACCCGTGAACAGATGGCCGCCCGCGCCGCCAAGGAGTTGCGCGACGGCTATTACGTCAATCTCGGCATCGGCATTCCGACGCTGGTCTCGAACTATATTCCCGACGGCATCGACGTCAGCCTGCAGAGCGAGAACGGCATGCTCGGCATGGGCCCGTTCCCCTATGAGGACGAGGTCGACGCCGACCTGATCAATGCCGGCAAGCAGACCGTGAGCGAGCTGCCCTCGACCAGCTATTTCTCGTCGGCCGATTCCTTCGGCATGGTGCGCGGCGGCCATATCGATCTGTCGATCCTCGGCGCCATGCAGGTGGCGCAGAACGGTGACCTCGCCAACTGGATGATCCCCGGCAAGATGGTGAAGGGCATGGGCGGCGCCATGGACCTCGTCGCCGGCGTCAAGCGCGTCGTGGTCGTGATGGAGCATTCCGCCAAGGACGGCCCCAAGCTGCTCAAGCAGTGCAACCTGCCGCTGACCGGCGAGCGCGTGGTCGACATGGTCGTCACCGACCTTGCGGTGTTCACCATCGACAAGCACGGCAAGGACGGCATGGCGCTGATCGAGCTCGCCGACGGGGTCACGCTCGACGAGGTCAAGGCCAAGACCGAGGCCGAATTCCGCGTCGCGCTGAAGAACACCTGAGATGATCGGCGCGGGACGATCCTCGATCCGTCCCGCACGATCCGACGACGCCGGCTTCATCGCCGGCATCGTCCTGGCCGCGCAGCGCGGCCCGTTGCCGCGCGGCTGGTTCGATATCGCGCTCGATCGGGGCGAGGCGGAATGCCTGGCGTTCATGACGCGGCTTGCCGTGGCGCGGGTGCGGTCATGGTATCACGTCGCCCATTTCCTGATCGCTGAAGTCGATGGCGCGCCGGCCGCCGCGCTGTGCGCGATGCCGGCATCCGGAACGGTCGTCGCGGCACGTGCGGCGATCGAGGAGGTCGCGGCAGAGACCGGCATGGATGCCGATGCCATCGTCGCGCGCGGCGGCTATGCCCGTAACTGCTGGGTGCAAGGCGGCGAGGGCGACTGGCTGATCGAGCATGTCGCCCGACAAGCGTCCCATCGTAGCGGCGGTCTGGTGCAGGACTTGATCCGCCGCGCACTCGCCGACGGCAAGGCGGCCGGTTACACGCAGGCATCGATCTCGTTCCTGATCGGCAACGCCGCCGCCGAACGCTGCTATGCCAAGGCCGGCTTCGCCTTCGCCGAAGAGAAGCGCGACGCCGCCTTCGAAGCGATGACCGGCGCGCCGGGCTTTCGCAGATTTGTGCGGATGATGTGAACGGGGTGCACGGCGAACGGCCCGCATATACATCTGTCGTCCCGGCCTAGTGCGCAAT